>CAYMAV010000007.1:7411-48038 GCA_964388545.1 uncultured Clostridium sp. | reverse complement strand
CAATATGTATATGATGTTTGCCGAATGTTCTGAATTAATTGATTTGGATGTAAGCTCTTTTAATACCTCAAAAGTTACAAATATGGGAAGTATGTTTTCGTTTTCGAAAAATCTAACCTCAATAAATTTAAATAATTTTGACACATCAAATGTAACTGATATGAGAGCAATGTTTTATGAATGCAATTCATTGACAATTTTAAACTTAAATAGTTTTGATACTTCAAAATTAGTCAGTATGAATAGTATGTTTTATGGTTGTACAAAATTAAATAATTTAAAAATAGTGAATTTTGAATTATCAAATATAGAAAATATAAATTACGCATTTTATAGTTTTCCTTCAACTTGTCTAATTGAAGTTGGAACTCAAGCAGCAAAAGATAAATTATTATAAAAATTTCCAAATCTTAATATTATAATAGTTTAAAAAAATGTTAGATTATTTCTAACATTTTTATTTTTTCTTCTTTTTATCGTATTCATCTATTATTTTTTCAATTTCTTCTTTACTTAGACCTTCAAAGATATCAATAACTTCATCGTCCTTTTTCTTTCTTTTATTTTTTTCCTTGTATTTTTCAATAGCATCCTCTAAAGCTTTTGATTTAATCTTTTGAATAACCTCGGTTGGAACATTAATAGATACATCCTTACCGTCAAAAGCATCAAGTAATTCTAATTTTTCCATTTTAGCTTGTTCTGTTTCTTCTTTACGTAATTGTGCTCTTATCGAACGTTCCATATCAAAGTCAATATCAACTGAACGATAAATTTCTTTGAATGTCGTATGACCATCGATAACTTTAATTAAAGCATCTTGTAGTAGGGTAGTTGTATCTCCACTGTATACTTCTTTTTTTAATTCTTCTTTATCGACATCTTCATCACTTATTAATTCTCTTAATCTGTCAGTAATAAACAATACTTCATGAAGAGCAATTCTTCCTAAATATCCACGATTACATTTATCACAACCAACTGCATCGTATACTTCTTTAACATCTCTATCTAGTATTTTCTTAAATATTTCTTTTTCATAGTTAGTAACTTTTCTTTTCTTTTTACAATGAGGACAAAGAGTTCTAGCTAACTTTTGTGAAATAATTCCATTAAGAGCAGTTGAAAGCAAATATTTTTCTACATCCATATCAAGCAATCTTTCAATTGTACTTAAAGAGTTATTAGTATGGATAGTCGATAATACTAAGTGTCCTGTAATAGCTGCTCTTATAGCGATTTGGGCTGTCTCACTATCACGTATCTCTCCGATTAATATAACATCGGGGTCTTGTCTTAGAATTGACCTTAAAGCGGTTGCAAAGGTTAAACCTATTTCAGAATTAACTTGAACCTGATTTATTCCTTCGATATTCATCTCGACTGGGTCTTCAACTGTTATAATGTTTCGATCTTCGGTATTAATTCTTTGAAGCATCGAGTAAGAGGTAGTTGATTTACCTGAACCAGTCGCACCAGTTATAAGAATAATACCGTTTGGAATATCAAGTAGTCTTATTATTTTTTTATAATTATTAGGAAGAAAGGCCAATGTTTCAATACCTTCTAAACTCTTACTATAATCAAGAAGACGAATAACGATTTTTTCACCCTCATTTGATGGTAGACAAGAAACACGCATATCTAATTCTTTTCCGTCAACAATTCCTTTAATCGCACCATCTTGTGGAATTCTAGTTTCAGTTATATTCATTTTAGATATTAGTTTAACCCTTGTTGCTAAGTTTTTTTCATACATTTTTGGAACTTTAGAATGATTTACTAATCTTCCGTCGGTTCTCATTCTTATCATCATACAATCTTCTCTTGGATCAAAGTGAATATCACTAGCCCTATGTTGAGATGCATATATGATTATTCTATTTACAATATCTACTATTGGTGTATTTACAAAATCATACTCTATCATTATTTCAGCCCCTTTGCTATTCTTAACAATTTTATTATATAATAACCTCTTTTTTTATTCAATCTAAATAAAATATATAACTTAAATAAATTAGTAGAATAAAATATATTTTTATAATATAATTATATAAGATAGTAGAAAAGAGGGTTTTATGAATAACAAGGGTTTTGTATTAGTAGAATCAATAATAACTGCCGCTTTTGTTTTAGCAATATTTGTTTTTATCTTTTTAAATATAATACCAATGATTGCTAGTTACGATAGAGATAAAAAATATGATTCTATCAGTAGTCTTTATGATGTTCACCTTATTAGAAAAATGATTTTAAAAAGCGAAAATACTAAAAGAGTAAATTTAGCTACATTAAGAGCTAGTGGTTATGCAATATATAATAAAGACGATATTTGTTCTTTTGTTAATAACTATAACTATTGTAAAAAATTATTATCAAGAGAGTATCTAGATGTATCAAGAATAATAATAACGGAATATGATACTGCAAAAATAAAGTCTAGAAGAGGGGATTTTAACAGACAAATGTCCGAATACATTAAGAGTATGCCTAAATTTAATAATACATCAAAAGAGACCTATGATTATGAAAGAAGAATAATTGTTCAGTTTAATAGTGGAGAAATAGCAAATGTCGAACTACTATTTGATGGTGGAGGTGGAACATGTTAAATAAAAAAGGTTTTACCATAATCGAGTTAATTGTTAGTTTTATTTTTACAAGTATTCTTGCAATATCATTATTCTCAATAATTATAAGTTATCGTAATAAGGCGATTGATAATGAGATAAGAACTAATTTGCTTTCTTTTGTATCAAAGTTAAAAATAGATGTTCAAAAAGATATTGATACTAAATTATTAAAAAATATCGATTATTGCCGAAATGGAACTGATATAATTGATCAATGTTTAATTTTTACTTTTGGAGATACTTCTCAAAAGACTTTTAAAGTTGGTTATACTTTTGAAATCGAAAGAATTGAAAATAAAGATGGAACAGTTTTAGATGAATTTTCATTTAAGCTTCCATTTATATCTTATGGTGGTCTTAAATATGAAATACCAGATTCCCATAATATAAGAATTAAAAATGATTTTATGTTAGAGGCAACTAGACTAGAGGACGCTTTAGAGACAAATACTTCTCTTTATAAGATTAATGTATCGATAATACATAAAGAAATGGAAGAAGACATTGTTTTTAGGCTAATCGCAAGCGGAACAACAAACCTTTCCCAAGGTGTTAGTCCACAGTATAAATCCTATAATGTAGGTGATATTGTTACTGTTCAATTAAATCCAGATATTAGAAGAAATTTTCGTGTTATAAAAAATAGCAATGGTTATAATAATAGTTTGGTGTTGCTATATGATGATGTTAGTTTAAACATAGCTAGTATTTTTAATAATACTGGTTATGGTAATGAGTATAATGGTAGTTATTTATCTAC
This sequence comes from uncultured Clostridium sp., assembly GCA_964388545.1. Lineage (GTDB taxonomy): Bacteria > Bacillota_I > Bacilli_A > RF39 > UBA660 > RUG13868. Next base: position 44,642 of record CAYMAV010000007.1, on the reverse strand, counting down.
TCATTTTGATGGCTTAAGAGATGTTTGGAAGAATGCAAAGATAATAAGACCAATAACGGCAGATGAAGTTGCCTATGTGGTGAATTTATGCCCTCAATATCGTGAAATAGATTCTCCAAATGTTGGAATCCCATCAAGTTATAGTTGGATATTATCATCTTCTTATTGGACTTCTTCAAAAAAGGAATATTCTAATCCTAGTCAGACAAATCGCGTTTGGTTTGTAAATAGTGGAAGTAGGTTATTAGAAGCAAGAAATATTGATAATAGTGCAACAAATAGTATAAGACCAGTTATAGAAATATATAAAGTATATGATATAACTAATTAGGAGAATAGATGAAAACAGTATTAAATATTATAAAAAGCTATTATAAAGAGATACTATTATTAATAGTAGCTATAATAGTTTTTAATTATCCACTTCCTTATTATATTTTTTCTGGCGGTGGTAGCACCTCGCTAAATGAAAAGTTTACTATTAAGGATTCTACGATATCAAAAGGTAGTTATAATTTGAGTTATGTTTATGAACTTAAAGCAACCCCTGTAACATATTTGTTATCCTATGTAATTCCTAGTTGGGAATTAGTTAGTATAAGTGATTATCAATATGATGAAACTGAATCCTTTGATGATTTAGCTTATAGAGATAAGGCAATGCTTGAGGATGCTAATAGGACTGCTGCATTTATCGCCTATAAAAAGGCTGGAAAAGAGTTTAATATTACTAAAAACAAATATTATATAGTTGCAGTTCAACAAGAAGTAAAATCCGATAATAAAATTAAAATCGGCGATGAAATTATTATGATAAACGATAAAGAGATAAATACTTTAAATGAATTAAGAGATTATATAAAAGAAAGTGACGAAATTTCATTTAAACTAAAAAGAGATGAAAAAGAATACACAACAAAGGTAAAAATATTAACAGATGAAGAAACTGGTATAAGATATATAGGATTATCAATATTAAATTTATATGATTATTATTCCAATCCTAAAATAGACTTTAATTTTGGAGATAATGAATCTGGTCCTTCAGCTGGATTTATGTTAACACTTGCAATTTATGACTCATTAATAGAAGAAGATTTAACAAATGGATTAAAAATTGTTGGTAGTGGGGTTATCGAGCCAGATGGAAATATTTCACCAATTGGTGGAATAAGGTATAAATTAATCGGAGCAGTTAATGATGGAGCAGATATCTTTTTTGCACCAGCTGGTGAAAATTATGAAGAAGCTATAAAAATAAAAGAAGAAAAAAATTATGATATAGAAATAGTAAGAGTTAGTAATTTTGATGAGGCTGTTGAATACCTACAAGAAAAAGCTAATAATTGATTTTAATATCTAAAACTGATATTATAATTTATATAATAAAGAGGGGATATATATGGAAGATTTAAAATCTTTATATTTAGAAATCGAAAATCCATTAGATAATAAGGTTAAATGGAGTAAAATTATAAATTTTTACTCTAAATCTTTAAATTATGAAGATTTTTATTCTTCGATAGTTAGAGAAAAAAGTGATCAGAAAACTTATTATGATGAAGATTCAAAAAATAATTTAATCTTATTTTTATGGTCTAATTTTAAACATAGATTATTATCTTTGGAAGATAAAGAAATAGTTAAATTAATTGATGATAGAGTTTTTTCATCAACGGTTTTTGATGTTATAAAAAAATTAAAAGAATTAAAAAGTATCACTAAATATGAAGATTTATTAGAGGTTCTAACTGATCCACAAATAGTCCGATATTTTAATGAATTGTATTATGATTTTACTAAAAGTGTCGTTATTTCATCAGATTTTCGTATTTTATCAAAGGAAAGTATGAATACTGTTTTATCTATGAGGGTAGATCCTAAATACTTGTATTTAATTGTTAAGGGATATATCGATGAATGTATAAAATATGAAATGCCATATTATATTAAATTCGATGAATTTTCAAAAAAAGTAGTAATTAATTTTTATACGACAATAAGTAATTATAGAACTAATCTTTCTATTTTAAACATGCTAAAGAAGGAGAATTTTTCTTATTTTTTTGAAAACAAGGATTTATTATCTGCTAACATTGGTAAGTTTATTGCAGTAAGACACATGAATCTGTACAATAATTATGATTTTTCTAGAGAAAAAACTTCGATAATTTTTAAGTCTTTTGATAGTGTTTTATACGATTATGTAATTAATCATCCAAATATCTTAGTTGCTTATAAAGCTGGTAGAATGAATATAACAGAATATCTGGCATCTTTCGTTATGGAGAAGATAATCGGTCAAATAATTAGTGATAATGCTTCTTCAAAGGATGAATATTATTTATTAGCTAATAGTAAGGAACTTACCGATTTAAAGACAAAAATTAAAGAAAAACTTTATTTTGATATGAAAAATATATTAAAAGATAGACTTTATTTAAAAAATAGTGATGAAATAATACCTTTTGAATTTACCAAGGAAAAAACAATTAATATTGATGTTGATATATTTATGGTAGCGATAAGAAATCTTATTTCTATACTAATAACTAAGGATTCTAATTTAGAAAAATTATTTAGAATAAGAATTAAAAATGAATGTGAATTTTTACATGTTGATCCATTAAAATTTTCTATAGGATATAGTTTTAAAGAATTATTACTATTTAATAAAGAAAAATATGATGATTATAATAAAGAATTAGAGCTTATCAACAATGATATGAATAAGATTAAGGAATATGAAAGATTAATTAATAGCGAAAATAAGGATGAATTGAGAGATAGAATAAAAGATGCGTTTAATGATGCATTAAATGCTTTTACTGAAGAAGTAGTTAATTAATAAATTATGTAAAGACTGTTAATCAGTCTTTTTCTTTTAAAACAATAAGATTTGTTTGACTTATCAAGTATTTATTGTTATAATTTCTATGTTTGAAGCCTCTATAGCTCAAACCGCATTAAAAAGGTTTTAAAACATTTATGTACCTTAAGAGCGAGTCAGAATTATTAAAAAAAGGAGGATAAGATGAAAGCAGTTATTAAAGTTGGTGGGAAACAACACCTAGTATCAGTAGGAGATGTTATCTACACTGAAAAGATTGATGGAAATCAAGGAGATACAGTAAAATTTAACGAAGTATTAATGCTTGGTTCTAAGATTGGTAATCCATATCTTAAGGGAGTTACTGTAGAAGGAACAATTGATAAACACGGTAAGCAAAAGAAAATTGTTGTATTTAAATACAAACAAAAAGATAGATCAAACCGTAAAAAACAAGGTCATAGACAACCTTATACAAAAATTGAAATAACAAAAATAGAAGGATAATATGATTAAAATTAATATATCTAAGGATAAAATTATTTTAGAAGGACATGCACTATACGATGATATTGGAAAAGATATAGTTTGTAGTGCGTTGTCAAGTATAGTAACTACGACAATTAATGGTATTTTAACTTTCAATAAAAATTATATTAAATACATTCAAGAAAAAGATAAACTTACTATTGAAATAGTTGAACATAACGAAGTAGTAGATAATTTAATGAAGAATATGATAAATATGATTGATGTATTAAAAAGTGATTATCCTAAAAATCTTAAAATAAGAAAGGAGAATTAGTATGGAAATGCTAAGATTAAATATACAATTATTTGCAACGCATAAAGGACAAGGATCAACATCTAATGGACGTGATTCTATAGGTCGTAGATTAGGTTCTAAAGCAAGCGATGGAGAAACAGTAACAGCAGGTTCTATTCTTTATCGTCAAAGAGGAACTAAGATATTCCCAGGAAACAATGTAAGAATGGGAAAAGATCATACTTTATATACGACTATTGACGGAGTTGTAAAGTTTGAGAGAAAAGGAAGAGACGCTAAGCAAGTTAGTTGTTATCCAGTTAGCGAATAATACTAAGCATATAATCTATTTTAATCGGATTATATGTTTTTTTATGTGTAAATATGGTAAAATAGATGTCTAGGGGGAATACAAGATGATATTACTTTCAAGTGATTATGATGGAACATATGATATAGGGGATACAAGTGTTTATAACATTACATTAAATAAAGCACATGTAGATAGTTTTATAAAAAAGGGTAATATATTTATGATAAATACTGGAAGATGTCCGGTAAGAGCTCAGGAAGCTATTGATTATGGTAATATACCTTATAACTATTTAGCAACGGGAGATGGAACCGCTTTATTTGATAAAACTGGCAATTTATTATATTTTAAAGAATTAGATGAAAAGATTATCGAAGAATTTTTACGTTTTGCAATATTAAATAAAATAGATCATGTAGAGTATTTAGATTCTATAAAATATTCAATGGAAAGAAGAAAAAGTAGTAAATTAGGTTGTGTTTCTTTGGGTGTAGAAGAAAAGGATTATAGTAAGGAATTAGAAATTAAATATAAAGAATTTGCTAGTAGATATCCTGATTATGAATTTACCATATATCCTGCTAAAGGAATAAAGTTTTTTTGCCTAAAACCCAAAGGAGTTAATAAATCTCTACCTATTAGATATTTAATGAATAAATATGGTATTTTATTAGAAGATGTGTATACTATTGGAGATGAAGCTAATGACTATGATATGATAAAAGATTTTAATGGTTTTCATATTGTTAATCCAATGATTAAAAATAATCCATTAGAAGAAATTTCTTTAGGTGGTTATGATGCTGTACATAAATTAGTTAAGGCAATTGAAAGAGGAACGGCAAAAAAAAGAAAAAGGTGATTATATGTTTGTTGATGAGGTTATTTTAAAAGTTGAAGCTGGAAGTGGTGGAGATGGATGCCTTGCCTTTAGAAGAGAAAAGTTTGTACCAATGGGAGGCCCTTTTGGTGGAAATGGTGGTAAAGGTGCAGACATTATATTTGAAGTTGATGAGGGTTTAAAAACACTTATCGATTTAAGATATCAAAAATTAATTAGAGGTAAAAAAGGTGAAAATGGTTCCGGTAAGAATAAAAATGGTAAAAGCGCTGAAGACATGATAGTAAAAGTGCCTCAAGGAACTATTGTTACCGATAAAGAAACGGGTTATATTCTAGCTGATTTAAAGGCCAAGGGTGATAGATACGTAGTTGCATCAGGTGGTCGCGGTGGAAGGGGAAATGTTGCGTTTAGAACGCAATCTAATCCATGTCCTAATTTTGCTGAAAATGGTGAGCCGGGAGAAGAAAGAATTCTTAAGGTTGAATTGAAGCTACTTGCTGATGTTGGATTAGTTGGAATGCCAAGTGTTGGAAAAAGTACAATTATATCTAAGATAAGTAAAGCTAAACCTAAAATAGCAGAATATCATTTTACAACTTTAACGCCTAATTTAGGGGTAGTTAAAGCAAGTGACGATAGAAGTTATGTAGTAGCAGATCTTCCAGGATTAATAAAAGGAGCTTCCCGTGGAGAAGGTCTAGGAGATCGTTTTTTAAAACATATTGAAAGAACAAAGATAATTGCGCATGTAATCGATATGTCGGCAGTTGAAGGAAGAAATCCGATAGATGATTACAATATTATTAGAAATGAGCTAAAGGAATTTAGTGAAAAATTGATTCAAAAAGAAGAGATAATTGTAGCTAATAAAATGGATCATCCTGCTTCTAAGAAAAATCTAGAAAGGTTTAAAAAAGAGATTAAAAAAGAAGTAATTGAAATAAGTGCGATTGATGGTGTTGGTCTTGATAAACTAATAAATAGATTAGCGGATATCGTCTATGAAATACCAAACTCTGATTTAATCGAACCAAAAGAAATGGAGTCATTCGTATTATATAAATTTAAAAAAGAAGAACCTTTTAGTATTTCTAAAGAGGATGGTATTTATATAATTAAAGGAAAAGAAATTGAAAAGCTTTTAAAAATGACTAATTTTGGTACTATGGAAGCTAGAGAAAGATTCGCAAGAAAACTTAGGGGTATGGGAATTGATGATAGGCTAAGAGAAGCTGGAATTGAAAATAAAGATATGGTTAGAATTCTTGATTATGAATTCGAATTTAGAAATTAAAGTAGGACTTAGTCTTACTTTTTAAATGTTGTTAATCTATAATTACTATGTTAAAATTTTAGTTAGGAGATGTTTATGAAAAACAGAAGTGAATTACGTGAAATAGCTATGAAAGTTTTGTATCAAGTATATATTTATAGCGATGCAAAAATAGATTATGAAATAATGGATTTAATTAAAGAGCAATTAGAAATAGAAAATGATTTTCTTAATGATTTAGTGACTAATGTAGTAAAAAATCAAGAAGATATCAGTAAAAAAGCTAATAAATATTTAATTAACTGGGATATTGATAGGCTTAATAAAGTTGATAAGGCTATTCTTTCTATTGCTGTTTATGAACTTTTATATACTAAAACACCAGCTGTTGTAGTAATAAATGAAGCGATTGAATTATCAAAAAAATATAGTGAAGAAAAGGTAACTAAAATGATTAATGCTGCTTTAGATAAAATGTATCATGAAGAGGCATCTGATGAATAAAGAATATATTACAGTTACTCAATTAAATAAATATATTAAGTATAAAATAGATACCGATCCACATTTAAATACTGTGTTTTTAAAAGGTGAAATATCAAATTTTAAAGAACATACAAGAGGTCATTTATATTTTACTATTAAGGACGAAGAAACAAGAATAAATGCGATTATGTTTTCTTCTCATGCTTCTAAAGTCAACTTTCAAATTGTTGATGGAATGAAGGTTTTGGTAGTAGGTAAAGTTAGTGTATATGAAGCTACTGGTAACTATCAAATCTATGTAGAACAAATAGAAGAAGATGGTCTAGGTAATCTATATATCAAATTTGAAGAGTTAAAAAAGAAACTTAAAGAAGAAGGTTTGTTTGATGATAAATATAAGAAATCTATTCCAAGGATACCAAAAAGAATTGGGATAATTACTGCTAGTACAGGAGCGGCAATTAAGGACATATTATCAACTCTAAAAAGAAGATGGCCAATTGTTGAGACGATACTTTTTCCAAGTTTAGTACAAGGTCCAAGTGCGGCTGAAGATATTGTAAGAAATATTGAAATAAGTAAGGATTATGATTTAGATTTGTTAATTGTTGGAAGAGGTGGTGGATCAATTGAAGATTTATGGCCTTTTAACGAAGAGATAGTAGCTCGTGCTATATTTAATCTAGAAGTACCAGTTATCTCAGCTGTAGGTCATGAGGTAGACTTTACAATTTCTGATTTTGTAGCTGACCTAAGAGCACCAACTCCAACTGGAGCAGCAGAAATGGCAGTACCTGATATTAAGGAGATGTGGCAGTACTTAAATCAAGTAGAAATTAGAAGTGTTAATGCAATTAATAATATAATAAATAGTAGAAAAGAATATTATTTAAGTATTAGTACAAAATATGTTTTAAAAAATCCGATGACGATATATCAAATCAAAGGAGATAAATTTGATAATTTGTTTGAAAGAGTTATAAATGTATTTAAAAATATTATTAATATTAATAAGAATAAGATTGATTTGTTGAATCAAAAAGTACTGTATGGAATAAATAATACATTGAAGAATAATAGACATAATTTTGTTAATACGATAAGCAAATTAGAGGTATTAAATCCATTACTTACTATCAAAAGAGGTTATTCGATAGTCAGAAGAGATGATAAAATTATTAGTAGTAGTAAAGATATTAAGAAAAAAGATATTATTGATGTTGAATTAAAAGACGGAAAAATTAAAGCAGAAGTTTTATAGGAGGATTTTATGGCAAAAGAAAAAAAAGAAGAAAGCTTTGAAGAATCATTAAAAAGATTAGAAGAAATAGTTAAAGACTTAGAATCAGGCGATGTAATGCTTGATGATGCGGTTAATCAATTTACAGAGGCGATGAAGTTATCTAAAGTATGCAATGACAAGTTAAAGAATGCTGAGGAAAATGTAAATAAAATACTAAAAGATAATGGTAAATTAGAAGATTTTAAAGTAGAAGAATAACAATAAACCCTATATTTATAGGGTTTTAAAATGTTTTTAAAAAAGTTAGCACTCTTCTGTTGACAAGTGCTAAAATCTTTCTTATAATGTTATTAGCACTGAAGATAAAATAGTGCTAGGAGGTGTTATGTGTTAACAAGTAGACAAAAAGAATTATTAAAATTAATTGTAATTGAATACATTCAATCTGCTAAACCAGTTGGCTCAAAACTAATATGTAAAAAACTTAAATGTTCTAGTGCAACTATTAGAAATGAAATGTCAGCTTTAGAAGATCTGGGTCTATTAGAAAAGACACATACTTCTAGCGGTCGAATTCCAAGTGAAGAAGGTTATCGTTATTATGTAGATAATCTTATGAAGCTAAAAGAAATAAGTGCTGATGATATGTTAAAACTTCAATTAATATTTAATAACAATCAATTAGAACTATCTGATTGTATTAAGAAAAGTTTAGAAATTGTCTCGGATATTACCAATTGTACATCGATTATTTTAGGAGAAAAATCTCATGATAATACTTTAAAAGAAGTAACCGTAATACCACTTACAAGTAATACGCTAACAATTATTGTGGTTACCGATAAAGGATTTGTAGAACATAAGACAATAGAACTACATAATATAGATATTGAAGAAGTTAAAAAGACGGTATCTCTTATTAATAATTTAATAGTAGGAACACCGATTGATGAAATATCTTCTAAGTTGGAGTTTGAAATAAAACCAGTTATCGGGAAATATGTTAAGGATCATGTTAGATTATATAATATGTTTTATGATGTATTCTCAAATTTTAATAAAAGAGAAGTAGATGTTGTTGGAAAGCAAAATATCTTAAGACTTCCTGAATTTACAAATGTAGATAAGGTTAGAAAAATAATGGATAAATTAGATGATAATATCGAAAAAATAGTCGAGGAAGATGATGATAATAATATAAAGATATATATTGGTAAAGAAAACACTTTAGATAATGATATGACGGTTATTAGAACGAAGTATAAAACAGATAAGGAAGAAGGTACAATTGCGATAATAGGACCTAAAAGGATGGAATATGACCGTATTGTTAATTTGTTAGACTTTATCAAAACGAATATTGAGAATAAGTAGGAGAGTGTATGAAAAAAGAAGAAAAAGAAGTAATTGAAGAAATAAAAGAGGAAGTTGTTTTAGATGAAAAGGATCAAGAAATAACAAATCTTAAAGGTTTAATTGATGAAATGGATGGTAAAATTAAATACTATCAAGCAGAACTTATTAATTATCGTAAAAGAAAAGATGAAGAAACGACAAATAAGTTAAAATTTGCTAATCAGGATTTGGTGCTGGATTTAATTCCGATTGCCGATAACTTTGAAAGAGCAATTAAACTAGATGATCAAAATCTAGAGGATGAATTATCTAAATTCTTATCGGGATTTAAAATAATTTATTCGCATTTAACGGACACTTTAAAAAAGTATGAAGTTGAAGAAATCCCAGCAGTTGGAGAAACATTCGATCCAAACAAACATGAAGCATTAATGACTACAAATAATAAGGAAGAAAAAGATGATATCGTAGTAGAATGCTTATTAAAAGGATATACATTAAAAGGCAAGGTTATAAGACCTGCTAAAGTAATAGTAAATAAATTATAGAAAGAAGGAGAAAATTATGAGTAAAATTATAGGTATAGACTTAGGTACAACAAATAGTTGTGTATCAGTATTAGAGGGTGGGGAAGCTAAAATTATTCCTAATCCAGAAGGGGGAAGAACTACACCATCAGTAGTAGCTTTTAAAAAAGGTGAAAAAATTGTTGGAGATGCTGCTAAAAGACAAGCAATTACAAATCCAGATACAGTTTCATCTGTTAAGAGATTAATGGGTTCTAAAAAGAAAATAGAACTTGATGGAAAAAAATATACACCAGAAGAAATATCAGCAATGATTCTTAGCTATATGAAAGATTATGCTGAAGATTATTTAGGAGAAAAGGTTACAAAGGCGGTTATTACTGTTCCAGCATATTTTGACAATGCTCAAAAGCAAGCTACAAAAGACGCTGGTACAATTGCAGGGCTTGAGGTTGAAAGAATTGTAAATGAACCTACGGCAGCAGCTTTAGCATATGGACTTGATAAACAACACAAAGATCATACTATATTAGTATATGACCTTGGTGGAGGAACATTTGACGTTTCAATTCTTGAATTAGGAGATGGAATTTGCGAAGTTAAAGCAACAGCAGGTAATAATAAGTTAGGTGGAGATGATTTTGATGAAAGAATTATCGATTACCTAGTAAAAGAATTTAAAAAAAACAACGGTGTAGACTTATCAAAAGATAAGATGGCTATGCAAAGATTAAAAGAAGTTGCTGAAAAAGCTAAAAAGGAATTATCAGGAGTAACATCTACACAAGTATCAGCACCATTTATCTCACAAGGAGAGGATGGACCTCTTCACCTAGATATTAATCTTACACGTGCTAAATTTGAGGAATTAATTCGCGATTTAGTTGAAGATACATTGGAGCCTGTTCGTCAAACAATTAAGGATGCAAAAATTAAGAAAACAGAAATCGATAAGGTATTATTAGTTGGTGGATCAACTCGTGTTCCATTAGTTCAAGAAATGATTAAAAAGGAATTAGGACAAGAGCCATCTAAAGAAGTTAACCCAGATGAGGTTGTTGCTATGGGAGCAGCTATTCAAGGTGGAGTATTAACTGGAGAAGTTAATGATATAGTATTACTTGATGTAACACCATTATCATTAGGGCTTGAAACTCTTGGTGGAATAATGACAGTATTAATAGAGAAAAATACTACAATTCCAACTAGTAAGAAACAAGTATTCTCAACAGCAGCCGATAATCAACCAGCAGTAGATATTCATGTATTACAAGGTGAAAGAAAAATGGCTCAAGATAATAAAACACTAGGTAATTTTCAATTATCAGGAATACCAGCAGCACCAAGAGGTGTACCACAAATTGAAGTTACATTCTCAATTGATGCTAACGGTATCGTAAATGTTAAAGCAAAGGATCTTGGAACTGGAAAAGAACAAGATATTACAATAACAGCATCTAATAACTTAACTGAAGAAGAAATCGAAAAAATGGTTCAAGATGCTAAAGAAAACGAAGAAAAAGACAAGAAGATTAAGGAAGCTGCTGAGCTTAGAAACGACTCTGAACACTTAATATTCCAAACAGAAAAATCATTAAAAGATCTTAAAGATAAAGTAGAGAAAAAAGAAAAAGAAGAGATTGAAGATTTAATAAAAGATCTTAAGGATGCTTTAGAAAAAGATGATACTGATAATATAAAGGATGCTAAAGAAAAGCTTGAAGAAAAGGCAATGGCACTAGCAACAAGAGTATATGAAGAAGCTTCAAAAGAAAATAAAGAAGAAAATGAAGAAAAAGAAGAGTCATCTGATGACAACAATGTAAAAGAAGCTGAATACGAAGAAAAATAATAAAAGAAAAGTTCTAGGAAACTAGAACTTTATCTTAGTAAGGGAGTATTATGAAAAAAAGAGATGAAATTGAAGAAAAATATAAATGGGATCTAACTAAGATATATGTAGATAATAAAGCTTTTATAAATTATTTAAATAAGGTTAGTAAAGAAGTTGATATTTTTTTATATGATGAAAGTAAGATAATAAAGGATGCTTGTTACTTATATAGTACTTATTCTTCAATAATAGATTTAAAAAGAAAGATTGAGAAGCTATACTCTTATGTTATTTTAAAACATAATGAAGATTTAACAAATAATGAATCAATTAAAAATCTAGATATGGTAACTAATTTAATAAGTAAATTTGAAGAGAAAATTGCCTCTTTTAATCCAACTTTATTAACTCTAGATTATGAAGATATTAAAAAAATGTATAAAAAGTGTGATAAATTATTAGAGTTTGAAAGAAGTTTTGAAATGATTTTTAGATATAAGAAATATACTTTATCTAAGGCTGAAGAAGAAATGATTACTAAACTTCAAAAAGCTCTTGAAGATAATTACACAGTTTATAATAATTTAGTAACTTCAGATATTGATTTTGGTAAAATCAAGGATGAAGATAATAAATTAGTTGAATTAAATAATACTAATTATTCGATTTATATTAAGTCTAAAGATAAAAGAGTAAGAAGAGATACTTTTAAAACTTTATATAATAGCTATAAAAGGTTTAGAAACACCTTTACATCATTAATTGATGGCAGGGTTAGATCTCTTTCAACAATAAGTAAAATAAGGGGATTTTCATCAAGTTTAGAAGCATCGTTATATAACGATGAACTATCGATAGATGTATATAATTCTTTGATAAAAGCAGTTAGTAATGGTCTAGATCCACTTCATAATTATTATAGAATAAGAAAAGAGATACTAGGTTTAAAACAAATGCATATTTATGATACTAATGTTCCATTATTTGATTCATTTAATAAAAAATATACATATGAAGAATCCCAGAAGATGATTAAAAACTCCCTTAGTGTTTTAGGTAAAGATTATATTAGTTTAATAGATAAAGCTTTTAACGAACGCTGGATTGATGTATATCCAAATATAGGTAAAAGAAATGGAGCTTTTTCGGCTGGCGGTTATGATACTTTTCCATATATTTTAACAAATTTTCAAGGAGAATATTATGATATTGAAACTATTGTTCATGAATTAGGGCATTCTATCCATAGTCATTATGCAAGAGAAAACAATCCTTATATTTATGGAGATTATTCAATAGTAGTAGCAGAAGTCGCATCCACTGTAAATGAATTGATATTTTTAAGATATGTTATTGATAATAGCAAGAACTTAAAAGAAAAATTATCTATTTTAGATAAACTAATAAATTTATATAAGTCTACTATTTATAGACAAGTAATGTTTGCTGAGTTTGAAAAGTTTATTTATGATAAAAGGGATAATGATGAGATATTAACTAATGATGAACTAGAAGACTATTTTTATAAATTAAACGAGAAATATTATGGTTCTTCTGTTATAATTGATGAGGAGATAAGATATGAATGGGAAAGAATGCCTCATTTATATTACAATTTCTATGTATATAAATATGCAACTGGATTATCGTGTGCAACCTTTATAGTAGATAATATCTTAAAAGGAAACAAAGATTATTTAAATAAGTATTTTAAATTTTTAAAGGTTGGTAATAAGTTATCGCCAAATGAATCCTTAAAAATAGTTGGTATTGATTTAAATAAAAAAGAAGTATCTGAAAGAGCTATTGATGTTTTGGATGGATTAGTAAAAGAATATGAAGAAATATATAAAGAATATAAGAAGAGTAGTGATTAAATATGAGTAAAGATTATTATGAGATATTAGGTGTTTCAAAAGATGCATCCCAAGATGAGATTAAAAGTGCTTATCGAAAATTAGCAAAAAAATATCATCCAGATGTTTCCGATGATAAAGAAGCTGAAAAGAAATTTAATGAGGTACAAGAAGCCTATTCAGTTGTTGGAGATGAAAATAAAAGAAAGCAATATGATCAATATGGATCAAGTGCCTTCGATGGTAGTGCTGGAACAGGTGGTTTTGGTGGTTTTGGAGGATTTGAAGGCTTTTCTGGTGACGGATTTGATTTTTCCGATATTTTTGATAATATTTTTGGTGGAGGCTTTGGTAGCAGATCATCTAATGGTCCTACTAAAGGAAGAGATCAGTTATTAAGAATTAGGTTATCATTTGAAGAAGCTGTTTATGGAACCGAAAAAGAATTAAGCTTGGAAATAAATGATGATTGTGAGGAGTGTCATGGTAAGGGTGGAACTGGTGAAAAAACTTGTCCTGATTGTCATGGAAGCGGTACTGTAACAAAAGAACAAAGGTCTTTATTTGGATCATTTGTTACACAAACAACCTGTTCTACTTGTAATGGTAAAGGTAAAATTTATGATAAAAAATGTAAAAGTTGTAATGGAACTGGTAATAAAAGAAGTCATAAAACAATTGTAATTAATGTTCCAAAAGGTGTTGATACTGGAGATCGTCTTCGCATGAGTGGAAAAGGTGATGCTGGTCTTAATGGTGGTCCTAATGGAGATTTATACTTAGAATTTATTGTCAATGAACATGAGTTTTATAAAAGAGATGGAAATGATATTATATTAAAGGTTCCTATTACTTATACTGAGGCTGCCTTAGGATGTAAAAAAGAAATTCCAACAATTAATGGTTTTGTTAAATTATCAATCCCAAGTGGAACAAATAGCCTTGATAAACACCGCTTAAAAGGAAAAGGTATTGAGTCCGATGGTAGAGTTGGTGATATGTATGTTATTATCGATGTAAGAGTTCCTTCTAAATTATCTAGGGAACAAAAAAGAATTCTTGAAGAGTTAGATAAAACAGTTTTAGAGGATATAAATATAGAAAAATTTAATAAATTTATGAATAAAAAGTAATACCTTGAGGTATTATTTTTCTATGATATAATCTATTTATAAAGGGTGATTTAGTGATTAAAAAAAAGAGGAGCCAAAAAAACAAGAAAAAATATCAATACATAATTTTATTTGTATTCTTTTTAGTAGTTATTTTTTTAATTGGTCTTATTCATAAACATTACCATAATAAAAACAAAATATTCGATAACATCTTTTCTGACATCAAAAAGAAAAATGATGAACATAAATTATTAGAAGAAATAATTTTTAGTTATAGTAAAAATATAACAGTAATTAATGATACAAAATTATATAAAAAAAATAATAATGAATATATTGAAGTAGGTAGGGTTGTTAAAAATGCTAATCTTAATTTAGAAGAAAAAGAGAGTTTTTATATTAACGATTTATATTTTAAACTTGATAATTTAGAATATTACATTTTTTATAAGGATATTAAGCCAATTGAAAAGATTAATATTAATAATAAATATAAAAACTATATACCATTTGATTTTGATATCCTTACTAAGGAAAATGTAAGCTTTTATTTAAATAATAATAAGGTTTTTGAAATTAATAATAAATTTACTTTTCCAGTTATTATAAAAGATGATAATAGTTATCATGTTGAATTTGGGAATAGATTATACGAAATAAAAAAAGAAGATGTTGATAGAGTGATTGATAATCCAAAAAAAATAGCAGTTACTAAAGATATAGCAGTATTAAATTATCATTTCTTTTATAGTCCTAGTAAGGGTGAAAAGTGTAATCAAATAATATGCCTATCAAATACTAATTTTGAGGTTCAATTAAAGTATTTATCGGATAATAACTTTTATACTGCTACTATGGAAGATATAAGTTTATGGATGAAAAAAAAGATTAGGCTTCCTAAAAAAACAGTTGTTATAACAATCGATGATGGTGGAATGGGAACAGGTTTTTATAATGGTAACATTTTAATTCCATTGTTGGAAAAATATGATCTACATGGAGTATTATTTTTAATTTCAACTTTACACAAATATAGTTATATCTCACCAAAATTAGAACTACAATCACATGGTTATGATATACATGATCACACTTTAAGTTATTACCCAGCAAGTATAATGACTAAAAATGAATTAGTAAAAGACTTAAAAAAATCTGTTGAGTTATTAGATGGTGAGAAAACGGCTTTTTGTTATCCTTTTTACTATCATCCATCTACACTAGTTTCTGCAGTTAAGGAAGTAGGTTTTGAAATTGCATTTATAGGAGGAAATAGAAAAATAAATCAAAATAATAATCCGCTTTTACTTCCTAGATATCTGATATATAAAAGTACTAGTCTAAATATCTTTATTAATATGGTAAATTAAAACTTCGATTTTACGAAGTTTTTTTTATTTGGTCAATTTTTTCTCTTATTTCTTTTAAGATTCTTTCGTGTTGAGATGTTTCTTTTGGAATATAATATCTCTTATTTTTTAAATTTTTTGGTAAATATTCCTGAACTACAAAGCTATTCTCATAATCATGGGGATATTTATAGCCAAAAGCCGTTGAATTAATATGAGGTGGTACTTTATCACAATTTCCACTTCTTACATCCTCTAAGGCCTTATTAATAGCTAAATAAGCAGAATTAGATTTAGGAGATAAACTCATTTCAATTATTATCTCTCCAAGCGGAATAACACATTCTGGAAATCCAATTAATTCAGAGGTATTAATAGCAGCTTGTAATCTTGAACCTATATTAGGATTGGCAAGACCAATATCTTCATAGGCAATTACCGATAATCTTCGATAAATACTATCTAAATCACCAAATTCTAATAGTCTTGCAAGGTAGTGTAAAGATGCATCAACATCACTTCCTCTTATTGATTTTTGTAAAGCACTTAATAAATCATAATGTCCATCACCATCTTTATCATGATATAAAACAGGTTTATTATTAATATTTTTAATTGTATCTATATTAATGTCTTTATTATCGGTTGAATAATAAGCAACCTCTAATATATTATAGGCAGATCTTAGATCATTACCTGATATATTAGCAATATGTTTTAGCGTTTTATCATCTATTATTATTCCTTCAAGAAATTTGCTTTTAACCGCTCTTTTTAATCCTTTAATTATATCCTTTTCTTCTAAAGGCTTTAATTCAAATATTTGACATCTGCTTCTAATCGCTGGATTAATACGATGATATGGATTATTAGTTGTTAGACCTATTACAATGATTAAACCAGTTTCCATATAGTGTAGTAATAGATCTTGTCTATCTTTATTCAATCTATGTATTTCATCGATTATAAGAACTATATGGCCGTACATTTTGGCTTCTTCAATAATTATGTCTAAGTCTTTTTTGTTATTAATGGTTGCATTAAAATAACGATATTGTTCATCAAGTTCATTTACAATAGAGTTAGCAATAGTAGTTTTACCAATTCCTGGTCTTCCATAAATAATCATGGAAAATATTTTTTTATTTTTAACTAGATTGGAAAGAACTTTCCCTTTTCCAACTAAATGTTCCTGTCCAATAACTTCGCTTAATTTTTTAGGTGCTAATCTAATAGCTAGTGGTTTATTCATATTTCACCTCAATAAGTATATTTTATCAAATAAATTATAATTAGTCTAATTGATTAAATAGACGTTTTTTATGATATAATTATCAAGAGGTGATAATAGTGATAGAAGATATAAAAGAATATATTGACTATTTGTTATTTGAAAGAAGAATGGCAAAAAACACTGTTTTATCTTATAAAAGTGATTTAAATAAATACTATTTATTTATGAAAGAAAAATTATTTATAAATGAGACTAATATGATTAGAACCTATGATATCGAAAAATATCTTAAAGAATTAAATAACGAAGGACTTGATGTAAGATCTATTGCTAGAAAATTAACAGTTATAAAAAACTTTCATAAATATTTATTTAATACCGAAAAAATATCTGAAGATGTTAGCGAGATTATTAAAAGACCAAAGTTAAGTAAAAAATTACCAACTGTATTGTCGGTTGAAGAGGTTGATAATCTTTTAGATATTGAGGTTAATTCTGTATTTGACTATCGAAATAAGGCTATGTTAGAATTGTTATACGGAACTGGCCTTAGAATCACTGAAATGCTTAATTTAAAGCTTGGTGATATCGATTTTGAAAATTGTACTTTAAGGTGTATAGGTAAAGGAAATAAAGAAAGAATTGTTCCAATTGGAGAATATATAATTTATACGCTAAATGATTATTATATTAATAGTAGGGGAGCTTTATTAAAAAATAAGACAAGCGATTATATATTTTTAAATAATCGAGGAGAAAGATTAAGCAGAATAAGTTTCTTTAGAATAATTAAAGAAATTGCTTTAAAAAAAGAAATAAAAAAAGATATATCACCACATAGCTTAAGACATAGTTTTGCAACTCATATCCTAGAAGGTGGAGGAGACTTAAGAGTCATTCAAGACTTTTTAGGACATTCTGATATTCAAACTACTAGAATATATACTCATATATCTAATAATAAAGTAAAGAATGATTATAAAAAATATCATCCTAGAAGTAAAAAAGAGGAGAAATAAAATGAGATTTAAAAGAATTTTTTTATTAATACTTGATTCCTTAGGAGTAGGGGAAGCGATAGATGCTAATGAATATGGAGATAATGGCACCAATACACTAAAACATATTGTAGAAAACTATGCTCTTTTTATTCCAAATCTATCAAAGTTAGGATTTTTGGATATTTTAACTATGAATGATAATAAAGATACAGATGCTTATTACTCGATTATTAAACCACAAAATATTGGAAAAGATAGTGTTACAATGTATTATGAAATGATGGGAATTAATTTAGAAAAGCCTTTTAAAACATATTATGAAAAAGCATTCCCAAGAGAATTTCTAGAATTAATTGAAAAAGTTACAGGAAAAAGAATAATTGGAAATAAAATAGGTAAAGGAATAGCTATTATCAACGAGCTAGGTGAAAGACATCTAGAATATGGAAGTTTAATAATATATACAACAAATGATTCTTCAATTTATATATCAGCACATGAAGATGTAGTTCCAATCCCAAAATTATATATTTATTGTGAAAAAATAAGAAGGATAAGCCAAGATGAAAATTGGAATATCGCTAGAGTTGTAGCAAAACCTTTTACTGGTAAACCAGGTAAATTTAGGTTTACAAACGATCGTAAGGAATATCCTTATAGGCATAATAAAAAAAGTGTTCTTAAGATATTGGTTGAAAATGGTTTAAATGTTATATCAATAGGCAGATCAAATGATTTGTTTGATAATAGTGAAATAACAAAGATATTAAAAACACAAAATACTAATATGGATACTATTAGTAAATTAACAGATATAATGACAAAGGATTTTACTGGTTTATGTATAGCAAGTTTAAGTGATTTTGATAGAATTTATGCTAAAAATAAAGATCTTGAAGGATATGCTAAAAAGATTGAAGAATTCGATATAGAAATTCCTTTAATTTTAAATAAACTGGATAATGACGATTTGCTTATTATTACTGGAGATAGGGGAAATGATCTATTTTCGTCACATAATCATGGTACTAGGGAAAATGTTCCGCTAATTATTTTTTCAAGGCTTTTAAAAGAACCCAAGAAATTGGAACCAATAATTGGTCTTTTTAATATCGGTGCAACTATTTTAGACAATTTTGGATTAGAAAAGTTAGAAAAGGGAGAAAGTTTTCTAGATAAGTTAATATAGGACTTTCTTTTTTTATGTGCTAAAATATAAGTGGTGATAAAATGATTGCTAATTTTATTTTAGTATTAATTAATATTGTTTATTTGATTTTAAATATTAATAAACATAAAAGAATAAATAAAAAATTAGATGGTGGTTTTTTCCTATATTTAAATATAATATTATTTGTAATAAATTTACTAACCTTTATTATCGATATAATTTATAAAGAATATAACTTTTTATTTATGATTAGTATGATTATTCATTTATTGGTATCATTGTTATTATTAAAAATTAAAAAAGATAATAAGATCACTTCTTATCAACTTTTTCTAATATTATCGATTATATCTGTTGTTTTAGTTAGTAGGGTAGGGGGTAATTATAGTTTTAGTTCCTTTTTTAATTTAATCCTATATCTAATAATTAATACAGTTTATTTTATATATATTATAAAATTATTAATAAAAAACAAAGGGGAGGTATGTTTTTATCCTAAAGAAAGCGATAAGCTGGTTGATATTAATTATGTTTATATAATTCAACTAAATAAAGTTACTAATTATTTTATCTTTTGGGCATTATTTATTGTTTTTTTAAAAATAAGGTTTTTATATGTAGAAATACTATATATTGTTACACTATTATTAATGTTAAAATATTTTATAGATAATTATAAATTAATTAAAAAAACACTAATTGAGATAGATAACCAAGTAATTTTTAAAAATGAGTACCCTTCTAAAATTTTATCATTTCATATTTTGCATCGAATATTAAAACTAAAGGCACTAATCCATGTTATAGCATTTTATTTAATTACAATTTTCTTTTTTTACATAGATGATAGTATATATGTATCTGTTCCGCTTTATTTATTTTTTATATATATAATATTAGAAAATAAAATAACTCTTATAAAGCATATATATAGTATTAATCCTAAATTAATAAGAACAGATAACTATAACACAATAAGTAATATTAAAATTAATAAATATGTTGAATATAATATTTTAGGTTTTAATTTATATAAATTCAATTATAAAAAATATACTTCAACAATATTAATATTTAATCCTGATTTAATAATAGAAAAGGCTAATATTAGAGTAAATAAAAACAATAAAAACGATTATATAATTGATGTTTCAAAATACTTTATGTAACATAACTCTAATTATGGGAAGTTAATGTTTTGATAAATAAATAAAAAAGAAGGACAAATCCTTCTTTTAATTATTTACTTTTCTTGTTTCTATTTCTGCTATTTTATCTAATACTTCCTTAGCATTATCTTCAGTTATTTCCGTATATCCTAATTCTTTTAAGGCTTGATTTCTAGCTGTATTTAATTCTTGAGTTCTACCTAATACTTCCTCGTTTTTTGTTTCTATATCTTTAACAAACCTCTTATGAGCTTCAGCAATTTTTAATTTAGATAAGTTATTAATATTTCTATTTTCATATAAGATATATCCACTCCACATTATCCCTTCAAATGTATATTGTAAATCCTTATTAAAAACAAATTCCATTGGAGATGTTGCTCCTAGATGCTTTGATATAAATGCAAGATAATATTTTAATTCCTTTATATTGTTCATCTCTTTTAAAATATTAAATAAATAAGTATATGCGTAAAAAGCATCCTTTGTTTTATCATTAGATAAATCATCTTTTAATATAGAAATAATATTTGTTAGTAATTCTTGTTCTTTTTTATTAAATGATTTTAGTTCATTGGTAATATCCTTACCTAAACAATCTTTATTATCATTTTCTATTTTATTTTCTACTTCTTTTACAAATTCATTATTTACAATAATATTATCTATTTCATTTTCATTAGTAATATTAAATAATGCATAAAGTCTTGTTGATTTTTCTTTTGGCCAATCATTTATCGAATTCATTGCTAAATAATTATAAAGCATTTGTCTTGATACTCCTAAATATTTAGCTAATCTAACTTTCGAAATACCTAAATTATTAATAATTTCATTAAGCTTATTCATAATATACCTCTCTCCCCTAACCTCTACTAAACTAATTATATCAAATAGCTTTACAGTGTCAAGTGTAAAGTAGTTTTAATAAAAAAGATAGAATTCTTTCTTTCTTTTTCTATATTTATTTATTAGTAAACACAATGAATGGCATTTGAATATAAAATATTATCTCCATTTCTTATTCTTATTGCTCCACAATATGGATATGTTTGTCCATATTCCATAATCGTCCAGTTTGAATAACCAGAAACTTCGGTGATATAACCATTATTATTTATTAGTTTATATCCGTTTGACAATGTAAATATGTTTTTTAAATCGTATGTTACTGGTGTATTTGTAATATTTAAAATTATATCATCAATATAAAATCCAGTTTCAAAATTATATTGAGGTTCATTAACTTGACTTGGATAGTGATAAGAATGTAATATTTGATTCCATTCAAATTTTTTTCCGGTTTTATTTACGATATTATATAGATAAAAATTACCATCTAAAGCGCCATATTGAATTGAAATAATAGTATTAGGTATTTCAATACTATAAATTTTATGATTGTCTGGAATATCAGACCAACCGTAAGAACGAATTTCTTTAATACTTCTGACAGTAATACCTTCAATAGTTTCTGGAATTATGATATGATTTAAATTGTTAATCGTAAATACTGAAATAATTTCATTGTCATTATAGTGCTGCTCTAAAATATAGATGGCATACTCCTGATCGTTTTTACATATATTTATTGCGGTGTTATTATCTAAATCAGTTTTATTTGTTATCATTTCAGTACATTTAGAAAGATTATTTATAGTATAAGGAATTATATTTAGAATAGTTCCTGTAGTTTTATCAAAGTTAAATATCCCACTTATAACGGTATTTGCTTGATTCTCCTGATCTAATATGTTCTTTGATGCCATTTTTTCTTCTTTTATTGAACCATCATCATTAAAAACTACAATTTTTGATCTATTTCCAATTCCAGTATCTGTATTTACTTCTACATTATAAGCAACTAAATTTGATTCTAGGTTTTTTTCAAATGTTAAAAAAAATCCTATTTTTTGATCGTCCGAACTTGCCCAATAATAATCATATTTATGACTATCATATGTAACTACAACGTATCCTGTTGTTAATTTCCCGAATGGAGATCCACCACCTTTTTCGACATTAACCATTTTATATGGCATGTAGTAAGTTGTATCTGTATCATTCGTATTTATTTCTCCAGAGTTGACTTTAAATGATGCTCCTTCAATATACTTTTTAGCATTTGCAACATAGGTAGCCTTTCTAGAGTCATTAATATAACGAGAAACCCCTACTACTGCCACAGTAATTAAAATTCCTAATATTATAATTACCGCAAGTAATTCGATAAGAGTAAATCCTATCTTCTTTTTTGTTGATTCACTATTTTTAATAATATCTTTTTCCTTTTTCTTTTTTTCCTTCATATACATTCCTTTCCTTTCCAATTAATGTTTTATAGCGTTAGTATATAAAATAATTATATCTTATTTTAAATTAAAAGAAAAGAGACATAAATTATGACTCTTTTTATAATAAATACCATAGTTTTTCGTTATCTTTTCTAACAGTTTTGATTATTCCTCCACCTATACATTTATCTTCTAAATAGAATGCACAGATTTGACCAGGAGTTACAGAATAAATACTATCATAGTAAACAATTATTTCATTATTATCTAAATATTCTAATTTTATTGGATATTCTTTTGCACGATATCTAAACTTACCATTACATTTTGTTGGTCTTATATCACAATTAAATGAAACTTGTTCTAAAATAGCACTATTACTTTCTAAATAATTTTTATCTTCGTTTAAGGAAACATATAAGATATTTTTCTCAATATTTTTTCCAACTACAAATAATCTGGATGTATTCCCTCCTATATTTAAACCTCTTCTTTGACCTATTGTATAATACATAAGTCCAATATGTTCTCCAACTTTAGTCATACTATCTATATCAATTACCTCCCCTTTTTTACTAGGAAGATAGTTCGTTAAAAATTTTTGAAAATTTCTCTCACCAATAAAACATATTCCTGTTGAGTCTTTCTTTTTAGCAGTTATTAAACCATATTTCTCGGCAATTTTTCTTACCTCATTCTTTGGTAAGTCTCCTAGAGGAAATAGAACGTTTTTGAGTTGTTTAGTAGATAAAAATGATAAAAAGTATGTCTGATCCTTATTCTCATCATTAGCTTTCTTTAAATATCCATCTTCTATTTTTGCATAATGCCCAGTTGCTATATAATCAGCCCCTAGTCTTTTAGCTTCCTCAATAAAACAATCAAATTTAATGTATTTATTACAAAAAACATCAGGATTAGGAGTTCTTCCCTTTTTTAATTCTTCTAAAAAGTATTGAAAGACATTATCCCAATATTCTTTAACAAAGTCTATTCTGTGTAGTTTAATCCCAATTTTATTACAAACCTCTAAAGCATCATTATAATCTTGTTCTTGAGGGCAAATATCATTATCAAGGTTAGGATTACCTAAAATATCATTATTAATCGAAGAATCCCAATTTCTCATAAAAAGGCCTTCTACTTCATATCCTTGTTCTAGTAAAAGAATAGCTGCTACACTTGAATCTACTCCACCAGACATACCAATAATAACCTTTGACATTATATCACCTCTTTTATATTATACTCTATATTTTATATTTTTAATATTTTAGATAGACATATTTTAAAAAAGCTATATAATTATTAATAGAGGTGTAATATGAGTAAGAAGACAACAAAGATAATTGCTACAGCAATGGCGATAGTTATGATCCTATCCTTTATTATTAGTTTATACTTCATGTTAAGTGGTAACTAATAAAAAATAAAACTCTTTAAAAAGAGTTTTTTATTTTTATAAACCAATACAATATGGATATTTTATTTCTTTAATAACAATATTTTTAAAAGTAGAGCTTTCAAATTTTCCTTTAACCTTAATATTTAAATAATTAGTTGTATGTCCATAAGAATAACCATCTTTATAGGTTTCAAATAAAACATCTAGTTCTTTATTAATAAATTTATTCATATAATTAATTTCCATTTCTTTTGAAAGATTTAATAAAATATCAGTATGTTTTTTCTTTATATTATCAGGAATTTGTTTCATTTCCTTAGATTTTGTATTATCTCTAATGGAATAAGTAAAAACATGCATTTTTGAGAAATTAATTTTCTTACAATTATCTAATACAATTTTAAATTCTTCTTCATCCTCTCCTGGATGTCCACTTATTATATCTGTTGTTATTGAAATATCAGGTTTAATTTTTCTAATCTTTTCCACTTTATCAATAAAATATTCAATATTATATTTTCTATTCATAAGTTTTAAAATCTTATTACTAGTTGATTGTACTGGTATATGAAGATGGTTAACAATTATGTCATTATCTTTAATAATATCTAAGACTTCATCGGTTAATTCAGTTATTTCAATTGAAGATATTCTTAATCTACATAGCTCTTTAATCTTAATTATTTCTTTTAATAAATCTGAAAATTTAAGACCTAAATCTACCCCATAATTACCTGTATGTATACCAGTTAAAACAATTTCCTTAAAACCATTTTTTACAAGAAGTTCAATTTCTTTAATAGTTAAATTTAAATCCTTGCTACGACATTTACCCCTTACCTTTGGTATAATACAATAACTACAATAGTTTTCACAACCATCTTGGATTTTAACGAATGCTCTTGTTTTATTATTGTAATATTTGATAAACATATCATCGAATGATGAATCAAAATCTTTTTTTACATCGATTAATTTATTCTTATTTAACATATAATTATCAATAAGTAGTCTTACTTTAGATTTATCGTTATTTCCTATAATTAAATCAACCTCAGGCAGTATATCTTTAATGATATCTTTTTTATATTCAACAAAGCATCCCATTACTAAAATACAGGCTTTTGGATTTAATCTTCTAGCCTTATTTATCATCTTTCTACTCTTAGAATCACTATTATTAGTAACCGTACATGTATTAATAATATATATGTCATTGATATCGTTAAAATCATTTAAAATATAACCAGCCTTAACCATATCATTTACTACATATTCACTTTCATAGGTATTTACCTTACAACCTAGAGTATATATTCCAAATTTCATATTATCTCTCCTAAAAAAAAAACTAATCCAAGTTCTTTTTTAAAACCTTTAATGCATTTAAAAATTCATTAGTTTTTCTTATTTCTCTATTTAATCTTTCTAAATTTGCTGTACTTGTAAGAATAATATCATTTTCCGTTTGAGTTAAGCCATGCACTGGCGAAATAAATGGAGTACTTTTAAATTCTATATTGTCTTTTATTTCAGGTAAATATTCAACCCTTTTTACATCAAATGTCATTAATTCAACCTCATTAGTAGGTTTTGTTCCTATACTAAAAGATTCCTTATATAATTTTTCTAGCTCCGAAATGCTTATTACTGCTGTTTTTTCATCTTCATAATTAACTGTACCATCTTCTTTTAAGGCAATATTAGGAGTTTTACTTAACTCATCAAAACTAATAATAGCACTTTCTTCATCATCAACACTAACTAATATATTATCTTCTTTTATATTTTCTGTTTCTTTTTCAGTTATTTCAATATTAACTTCAGTAATTTTTTGTTCTTCTTCAGTATTAACTATTTCAACACTAGATATATTTTCCTTTTCTATTTCTTCTTTATTTTCAATATTTTCAATAACTATCTCTTCTTTATTAAGTTCTTTTTCTTTATTAGCTAAAGCTAAGTTTAATTCTAATAATTTTTTCTTTTCTAGTTCTTCTTTTCTTAGTCTTTCTTTTAGTTCTTGTAATTCTAATTTAGCCTTAGTTTTTTCTAATTCATCATCTTCGTCAACATATTTAATTCCATCAACTTCTTTAATATTTATTAAATTTGGATCATTTGTTGATTTAACAATATTGTTATAATTGCTCTTTTTAGTATTTTTATATATTTCATAAGAAATAGCTATTGCAAGAATAAGTGCTACTACACTCATAAGAATAGTAATAGTTGCTAAATTGCTATTTGATATGTTATTTAATAGTTCTTTCATATTCACCTCGTAAAATGATAATTTATAACACTTAATATAAATAAACCAGCTGTTTCCGTTCTAAGAACATTTTGACCTAAACTAACAGGTATAAAGCCATTTTCAAAAAATTCTTTTTCCTCGTTATCAGTAAAGCCACCTTCTGGTCCTACTACAAATACTATTCTATCATTTATATTAACTTTTTGTAACTCCTCTTTGATATATTTTGACTCTTCGTTTACAGTGCATAAAAATTTATAGTTATAATCTAGATTATTAATTTCATTGATATCTATTATTTTATTAAGGATTGGAATACTATTTCTTTTAGATTGTTCACTGGCTTCTTTTAATATCTTATTCCATCTTTCCATTTTCTTATCGTTATCTTTTACTTTAACAATTGATCTATCAGCAGAAAATAAAATAAGCTCATATATCCCTAATTCCGTTGATTTTTGAAAAACATATTCTAGTTTATTATCCTTTATTAATGATTGAATAATTGTAACTTGTGGTATTATTTTATTGTATTTTTCTAGAATATTTATAGCTTTACAAATTACATTTGGTTTTAATTTAATAATTTCTGATATATATACCTCATTATTATAAACGATTTCTAGTTTATCATTTATATTCATTCTCATTACAGTATTAATATGATAAGTATCATTATTAGATAAAGTAAACTTGTTATTATTTTTAAGATTAGTAAAATATCTTTGCATCTTATTCCTCCATTTTCAGATAATTAAATATTTCATTAATGGTTTCATCAATATTATTATAATTAACATTAAACCATTTTATATTAAATTTATTATTTAAAAAGGTAAATTGTCTTTTTGCATAATTTCTGCTATTTTTCTTTATTAATTCAATAGAATCTTCAAGCGTTATTTCATTATTAAAATATTTATATAATTCTTTATACCCTATTCCTGTCATTATGGATTTTGAATAAATATTTTTATCATAAATAGCTCTAACTTCTTCGATAAGCCCTTCAACAATCATTTTATCTACTCTATCATTAATCTTCTTATAAAGGGTCTCTCTTGAGGTTGTAAGACCTATTAAAGAGAATTTATAAATAGGTTTAGATTCAATATCTAATTTTTCTCCATTATTTATTTTATTTAGGGTTCTAATAAGTCTTTTACGATTATTTATGTGAATATCTATATTTGGGTATGTTTTTTTAATTTCATTTAATATTTCTTCATTAGATAGATAATCAAATTGCTCATTAGAATTGCCTTCTTTAAGATTGTAATTATAAAGCAAAGATCTAATGTATAATGCACTTCCACCTACGATAATTACTTTTTTACCTTTATTTAATATTTCATTAATTTTTTCTCTTCCAAATTTTTGATAGTCATAAATGGTAAACATTTCTTCAATATTAACTATATCAAATAAATGATGATAAATATCTTCTTTTTCATTTTCTTTAATTTTAGCTGTCCCGATATTTAAATCTTTATAAAATTGCATAGAATCTGCATTTATTATTTCCGCATTAATTTTTTTAGCTAGAGAAACACTTATTTTAGTCTTACCTACTCCAGTTGGTCCAGTTATTACAATAATATCTTTCATAAAATCACATCCAAGTAACTATATTTTAACATTTAATATAATAAAGATAAATTAAAAAAGACATATAAATGTCTTTTATTAGTTATATCGTATTTTTCTTTTTTTAATTAATTTAATTATAAAAAATAATATTGATAATGCTATAAAAATTTTAACAAGATAATTAAAAATTATTTTTGATCTTAAATTTATCGGACTATTTAAGTTAATATCTAATAAACCTATTTCTGATATGTATTTGGTTTTTCCACTACCTTTATAATTAGTTACTAAATAAAAATCATTATTATCATTAAATAGATAGTGTCTTTCTATAAGAGAGTCATTCTTTGAAGAACTAATTAGCATCTCTGATTCTTTAATTAATTCTCCATCAAAGTTATATTTATGATATAAAATATATCTATCTATATTAGCTCCTGATAATGACTGAATAAACCAACCATTATCTCTTTGAGATAAACCAGTTACTATAAATTCATCATCATTAAAATAAATATTATCATAATAATCATTATATTTAGAATTAGTTTTAATAACTTTTCTAAATATCTCATTTAAATTACTATCGGTTTTTAAAAATACCACGTCGTTATTATTTCCTCCCACCAGATAAATATCATTATCAAAATATATGTCATTTATAAAGAGATTTGCTATTTTTTTTGTATTAGTTTTTTTAAAATTTAAATCATAAATATATATTATGGAGTTATTATCTACATTATTTATTACATATATTTGATTATTGTTAACAAAAAAGCTATTAATATAATTTATTGTCTCTTTTTCATAATTGATTTCTATATCAGTTATTAAATTAAAGTTATCATCATATTTATTAATATAAAAATTTTCTAAATTATTGTAAATAATATAATAATTGTTTTTATAATAGATAACTTTATCAATAAAAGTCGATTTGCTAAAACTTGTGTTATCCTCTATAAAATTACCATTTAAATCATATACTATAAAAGCAGCCCTAACCTCGTTATAATCATTACTTTTTGTTCTGGTAGTAATTATTAGCTGATTATTAATATAATATATTTTATCTGTATAACTTAAATAACTACCTAAATTTTTAGTCCAAATTATTTCATTACTAGCATCTATTTTATACAGATTAAAATCAACCTCTTTTTTTCCATTATTTATTGTATATCCGATAGCATAGTAATAATCATCAACCTTAATTACATCATCAATACTAAAAGGATCATCAGAAATAAATTCAATCTTTTTATGTGTATTTAAAGCTTTAATTGATATGTTAGGTATAAATAATAAATAAAATATTAAGAGTATAAATAAATATTTTTTCATAAAAACTCCTTATTTATTACAATTTGGACATATTTCTTCATTGTTTTTAATTACTATTAAGTTATTACATTCATTACATAATTCTCCAGTTGGTAAATCCCAGGTTGCCGTTTTACATTTAGGATAATTTGAACACCCATAAAATATTTTTCCTTTTCTGGTTGTTTTTTCTATTATCATTCCTTCGCAATTAGGACATTTGCATATTTCCTTAATTACTTTTTCTTCTTTTTGAATATATTTACATTTAGGATAGTTTGAACATGCTTTAAATTCTCCATATTTACCTTTTCTTATAATTAAGGCGCTACCACATTCAGGACATTTTTCACCTGTGTCAACAGTTTCTACATACTTACAATCAGGGTATTTTGAACAGGCTGTAAACTCTCCGTATTTACCCTGCCTAATAACTAAAGGACTACCACATTCAGGACAACTTTTTCCAGTTTCAATAACGTCTTTTTTCATGTTTTTTAAGGCTTCGTTTAAAATTGGTTCAAATCTATCATAAAATTCCTTTAATACTTTAATATAGTCTATTTCGTTTTCCGCAATTCTATCTAAATCACTTTCCATATTAGCAGTATATTTTATATTGATAATATCATGAAAATATTCTTGTAATTTATCAGTAACTTCGATACCAATTTTAGTTGGAATAAATTTTTTATCAGTTAAATCGGCATATTTTCTTTCTTTAATAGTATCAATAATTGTTGCGTAGGTAGAAGGTCTACCTATTCCTAATTCTTCCATTTCCTTAATTAAACTAGCTTCAGTATATCTAGATGGAGGTTCAGTAAAATGTTGAGATTTAACAATGTCTTCTGCTTCTAACACAGTATTTTTCTTTAATTCTGGTAATATCTTATCTTCACTTGATTCATACTCGCTATATACCTTTAAATAACCATCAAATATTAATACTTGACCAGTTGCTTTAAATTCATATTTGTTATTGTCCAATATAATAGTTGTAGCTTTTACCTTAGCATCTGCCATTAGGGATGCTAGCGTTCGATAATAGATTAACCTATATAATTTATACTCATCAGCGGTTAAATATTCTTTAATCATCTCAGGTGTTCTAAATATATCAGTAGGTCTTATCGCTTCATGAGCATCTTGAACATTATCATTTTTCTTAGCTTTTTTTACATAACCGATATAATCTTTTCCATATTTATCATTTATAAATTTATATCCTGCTTTTATAAATTCATCACTTAATCTAATAGAATCAGTTCTCATATAAGTAATTAATCCGGTTAGTCCATCTTTTATGGAAATACCTTCATATAGTTTTTGAGCAACCTTCATTGTTTTTTTAGCATTAAAATTCAGCTTATTTGAAGAATCTTGTTGTAAGGAACTTGTAATATATGGAAATTTTGATTTTTTAGCTTTTTCTTTTTCTTCAATTGATTTTACATTATACTTATCATCGAGTTTACTAATTATATCGTCAGCTTCTTTTTCATTATTAATCTTAATATCTTTATTATTATATCTAAATAAATTAGCCTCAAAATCCTTAAAAATAGCATTGATTTTCCAATATTCTTCAGGGTTGAATTCATTAATTTCTCTTTCTCGATCAACAATAAGTTTTAATGCTACGCTTTGCACTCTTCCTGCACTTTTTCCGCTTGATTTTCTTCTAATTAAATCACTTAATCTAAAACCGATAATTTTATCTAAAATAACCCTAGTTTCTTGACTTTTAACTAAATCATAATTAATCTTTAATGGATTGTTAATCGCTTCGATAATTTTATCTTTTGTTATTTCGTTGAAAAGTAATCTGCTATAATTATCATTTATTTCTAATACTTCTTTTAAATGCCAACTAATCGCTTCCCCTTCTCTATCAGGGTCAGTTGCTAAATAAATATGGTCTTTATCTTTAATTTCTTTTTTTAAAGATGATACTATATTTTTCTTTTCCTTTAATATTGTATAATCAGGTGTAAAATTATTCTCTATATCAATACCTAAACCATAGGCACCCTTAGTAGAAAGATTTCTAATATGGCCAGCTGATGCAACTACTCTATATTCATTACCTAAATATTTTTCAATAGTTTTAGCCTTACTTGGTGATTCTACTATAATTATTTTTTTACTCATTACTTCACATCCGTTTCTCTTTACTTATACTAAAACAATAAATAAATGTCAATAAAGAAAAAAAGAATTATTCTTCGACAAATCCTTCGATAATTTCATTAATTGTTGGATTAAATAATTCCTTATTTCTCTCATTATAATTATTAATAATCATATTATTCCTAGATTCTTCTTCTTCTTTTTTCTTTTTATATAGGATATTATTTATTTTTACTATAGTATCAATAGAAATATTTTTACTGCTTTTAATTTTTTTATATAATCCTTTAAAAGAGGTATTAAATGCTTGTAGTATTTCTTTTATTTCAATAATAAGTTCATTATTATCTGTTGATACAATACGATTTTCGCTATATTTATAATCCTTAGTAGTTAATAGCTCTAAAATACCTAAAAGTTCAACATTAAAAACTAATCTTTTTAACATCCATAAATTAATTCCAAAAAAATTGTAATTTGTCCTTCTAATTTCATTGCTTTTATATTCCTCTTTTGGGAGAGTATCCATTGAAGGATCAAAGAGATAAATACCATTTACCTGATACTTTTTATCGATTATTTCTATTAAAGTTATATAATTTGTTTGCGTATTTTCTTTAGTCTTACATATAAACGTTTTATAACCTAAAAAATTTAATATATAAGAAAATAATTTGTTTAAGCCATAGGAATTAGCTTTATTATTTTCAATTACTTCATGTAAAAGGTTCTTTTTATTATTTGGATTATAATTAATTAACTTAATAACATCATATATTTTTACTACTTGTTCTAAAGAACTTAATTTTTTATCTGTATTTTTTTCAATATATGAGTATATCTTACGATAATTTGGTAATTCGGTTAAAATTAAAGTATTTCGATTATTTTCAATTGGTAATTTCCAGGTGCTTGGATTAAGAAAATTCATTTTGACAAAATTATTTATACTGCTTTTTAAATCAACTAAAACTATTTTTTCTATATTATCATCTTCAATATAATCGCTTATATTTAATAAATTTTTAATGATTTCAATACTATTTAAATCAATATTACCACTAAAATATATTTGTTTTAAATCATTAGGAGAAAATATTAAATCCTTATATTGCTCGATTTCTTTAGAAGTTAAAGGATGGTCAAGAAATATATTTTGAATATTGTAATAATGATTTATCTCATTAGTTAATTCATATTTCATATAACCACCCTCCTATATTATTTTAATTTACCTTTAGCCCCTTTAACCGAATCATAACCTGCTAGAATATTTGTTTTAAATGTATATATTTTACTCATTCTTTCTTTATATTCTTTAATAGCAATATTAATCATATCATCAAGTAGAATCGTAAATTCTTTTCCTACTGGTTTCCACAGATAGAAAGCAAGACTTCCAGGACAAGCATTTATCTCATTAATATAAACTTTTTTATCTTTACTATTTACTAAAAAGTCTATTCTTACATTTCCTGATAATCCAACAGCTTTAAATGCTTTAATAGCTATGTCTTTAATTTCTTTTGCTACCATATCAGGTATCTCAGCTGGTATTTTTCTTAAAGCACTTGCCATTCCTTTAGTAGAACCTGTTTTTTTACTGCTTCCAAGATATTTATCTTCATAGGTTAGAATACTATTATCGGTAATAACCTCTTCAATCTCACTTAATTCTTGTTTAGAATAATTTCCTAAAACACTTATATTAATATCCTTTAAATTTTTAACTTTTTCTTCAATAATGACTTTATTATCATATTTAAATGCCTCTTCTAAAGCTAATAATAGTTCTTTTTTATTTTCAACCGATGATACACCAACACTACTACCTAAAGAAGCTGGTTTAACTATCATTGGATAATTTAAAGATTTTTCCGTATTTTTAATAATCTCATCTTTATTATATAAAAAGTCATGATCATAGAAATGATAAAACTTTGTAATTGGCAGTTCATTAGCTGCAAATACTTGTTTTTGGATAATTTTATCTTGAGCAATTGCAGATGCTAAAACACTACTTCCAACAAAAGGTATACCAATTGTTTTTAAATAACCTTGTAATGTTCCATCTTCGACATTTGTACCATGAACTACTGGTAATATAATATCTAAAGTATTAATAATTCTTTTAATTAATCCTTTTTTTGCTTGTAGAACAAATTCATTTTTCTTTTTATATAAGACAACATTTGAAGTATATCTTTTTAATAAATCTAAGTCATTAAAAGTTTCAATTTCTCTTAATGCTCCTCCTGTATACCATTCTCCTTCTTTAGTGATATAAATTGGTATTATATCATATTTTTCACTATCTAATTTATTCATCGCTTGAATGGCAGAAATAATACTTACCTCATGTTCAACCGACTCTCCTCCAAATAAAACTCCGACTTTAATCATAATATCCTCCTATTCGTTATATATATCTGGTAAATCATTTTCAAATAATGCATAGATATCTTTTTTAACTTTTAAATCATTAATTATCTTATAAGCTTCTATTACATCATTAATAACAATAATATCATCTTTTTTAAATTTTTTCTCTATTAAACCTTTGTAAATTGGTTTTGTTTGTTTTTCTCCTACTAATATTACTTTATCAGCAACTTTAGCAATTTGATTTCCGAAAATTTTATTTAATTCTGCTTCCTTTTCACCTAATTCGATCATTCCAGGAGTTACAACAACCTTATAACCATCCATCATATCAAGAATATCTAAAGCTCCTTTAGCACCAGTAGGGTTAGAGTTGTAAGCATCATCAATTTGGTAAAATTTATTAAATTTCTTTAATTCTAAACGATGTTCAATTGGTTTAACTCTTTTAACTCCAATAGCAATTTCTTCTAAGTTAAGACCTAATTTATGTGCTAGAGCAATTGAGGATAAAATATTATATATATTATGATATCCAAGTAAGACGGTTTCCATAGGATATTTCTTTTTATCTCCTTTAATTAGTATATTAAATTTGGTCCCTGAATTTGTATATTTTATATCAATAGCTTGATAATCAACATCTTTACTCTCAATTCCTATCCATACTATTTCACATTTATTAGGATTTTTAATCTTGTAGTCTCTTTGTAATATATCATCTTTATTTAAAATACCAATTCCATTACTTGGTAAATATTCGATAAGCTCCATTTTTCCAGATTGGATATTTTCCTGACTACCAAAAGTTTCAAGATGGGCAGTTCCAATATTGGTAATAATTCCATATCGTGGATTAACAAGTTTACAAAGTCCATTAATCTCCCCTTTTACATATGCTCCCATCTCTGTAATAAATATCTCTTCAAATTTAGATAATTTATTATTAATTGTAATCATAATTCCATTAAAGGTATTAATACTCTTATCAGTTTTAAAAGAGTTAAATTTTACATTTAAAATATCGTTTAAGATGTTTTTAGTGCTAGTTTTACCATAACTACCTGTAATACCTATTATTTTTAAATATGGCATTGATTTAAGCTTATTAATTGCTTGTCTTCTAAATTTATGATAAATCATTCTTTCAATTGGATAATTAATAATATTAGTAAGATAAATAATAAAATAAATAAAAGTAATTAAAATAGAATTTATAGCTATAAATAACGGACTATAATATTCCCCCATAAATATTAATAAAAAATAAGGTATAGAATAAATAATTAAGGTAGTAACGATTAATCTTTTAATTCTAGAAGTAATAACTAGAGGTTTTTTCGTTTGTTCTATTTTTCTTTTCATTATTACAAAGTAAAAAGAAACAAAGTATACAATTAAAGATAAAGTTAAAAACAAATAATCTAGTTTTTCATTATTAGAAAAAAGATATAAAACATTAAAAATAATTGCATAAATATGTAAATTAAATAGACTTTGATCTTTATTTTTATAGATCCATTTTCCATAACGATTATTTTCATTATATAGATTTTGTTGAATAATATGTAGTGGTTTCTTTAAAAAGTATAATGTATATGTTGCTTGTACTATAAATATAAATAAAATTAATTTTTCCATAAATCTCCTTTATATAAAAGTCTTAATAACGTTAGCGATTTCTTTTTTAAATTCTAGATAAGTATAATGAGTTCCACCTTTATATTCAATTAAACCAGCATCTTTTATAATAGTTTCTAACTCTTTAGCATCTTCAATTGGTGCTCCTTTATCCATATCTCCCCATATAAGAAGAGTTGGACATTTTATTTTTTTTGCACATTCAGTTAGGTCTTCATTTACTGTATTAACAAGTATTTCTCTCATTATTGGAGAAGCATTACGATAATCAGTTGATCCTATTCTTTTTTTAGCAAAATTCTCTAATTTATTAATAACCGGAATTTTCTTTAAAAATTTTAATATTCTTACTTTTAGACTTAATTTTTTCTCTTTTCTAATACAGGGTGCTCCAAAAAGAATTAATTTCTCTGTTTTGTTTCTTGATGCAAATATAATACCAATTCTTCCACCAAAGGAATGTCCTATAATAATTGGGTTTTTAATATTTAACTTAATAAGAAATTTCTCTAATATAGTTGAAAAATCATAGACTGAAAGTTCTTCTAATGGTT
The DNA here is from genome assembly GCA_964388545.1 of uncultured Clostridium sp. GTDB lineage: Bacteria > Bacillota_I > Bacilli_A > RF39 > UBA660 > RUG13868. Next base: position 8,693 of record CAYMAV010000007.1, on the reverse strand, counting down.
CAGGAGTTAGTCCATGCCCTGGAAAATCAATAATTGTGATTTTTGCAACATTTTCTAATAATTTAGCTAAAGGCATCATCATCTCGATATTTTGACCCCATCCATGAAGTAAAACAATGTCTTTCTTTCCTTTCCCTAGTTGTAAATAATTTATTTTCTCTATATATTTATCCATAATTCACCTGAAATTATTATATCAATTATCATAGTAGTAAACAAGGTTAAATTCTAGTACGCATCATTGAATTTATTGGAATATTTTTAGGTGTTTTTATATATAATATTTCCTCAGGATGCCTTGCAACCTCTAACTTATTCATTTTTTCATCATATATTTCTTCTATTTTAAAAGCAAATATATCTCCATTAGGGGTAAATATTTCAATGTCATCACCTATTTTAAAATAATTCCTTTGAGTTATTTTTGTAAGACCATTTTTTTCGTCTTCTATAATTAAAGCTAAAAAATCCTGATTTGAAAGTTCTTGCCTACCACTATAATATTGATCATTATAATCGGCTTTATCTAAATAATAATGAGTGCTAGTTTCTCTGTTTGCAACTCTAGCAAGAGCTTTTTCTGCGTCTTTTAAGCAATTTTTATTATTATCATATATTGAATCAATTATCTTGCGATAACTTGACATAACAGTTGCTAGATAGTAAATAGAACGCATCCTTCCTTCAACCTTTAAACTTTTTACATTAGCATCTATTAAATCTTTTATTAGAGTTGACATATTTAAATCTTTGGTTGCCATTGTAAAATCTTTATCTTCGCCTATATCAAAGTTAAAACGACATATTTGAGCACAGCCTCCTCTGTTAGAGTCTCTATTAGTAAAATAGTTTGATAAGCAACAGCGACCACTATAAAAAGTACACATCGCTCCATGTATAAAGACCTCTAAGTCTAAACCAGTATAATCATATATTTCTTTTATTTCTTTAATTGATACTTCTCTAGCTAATACTATTCGATCTATTCCTTCTCCCATCCAATATTTAACACTTTCTTTATTGGTAGTTGAACCTTGTGTACTTAAATGGACTTCTACATCATAGTTATCTTTTATATGTTTAATGATAAAGGGATCACTAACAATAAAAGCATCTATACCAGCTTTTACTACATCCTTAATGAAATCATCTACTCCATTTATATCTTCATTGTGAAAAACAATATTTAAGGTTAAATATACCTTTTTATTTAGATTATGTGCATAATCACAAGCTTCTTTAATTTCTGCAAGAGAAAAATTATTAGCATTTGCTCTTAAGC
>CAYMAV010000007.1:0-7401 GCA_964388545.1 uncultured Clostridium sp. | reverse complement strand
TCCATAAAGAAGAGAAAATTTTAATCTTTCTAAATCACCTGCGGGTGCTAATAATTCTATTTTATTTTTCATTTTTTCACCTTATATATCGTTTTATTATTGAAAAACCCTCGATATTTTCCAATTAGATTATCTATTTTTATAATATACTTATTATCATTATTTTTAATATATTTAGAAGAATAATCCAATACCCTAATAAAAGTATCTTCATCAAGTCCTTCTTCGATAAAAATACCATAATCAGTATTTAATTGTTCGATGTATTTTACTCCATTTAGTATTTTTCCATTTATTAAGTTAGTCCCATCTTTTTCCTCGATAATATAGTATCCAACTCCATTATTAATTATTTTATATTTATTTAATTTTTTATCTTTATTAATTGATTTAAAATAATTAGTTAGAAGCGTTCTGCGTGAAAATCCCATTGTTTGATACCCAACTAGATTTACAAATAATTTCATTTTTGTATTACAAGAAATTTCATTAATATCCTCTAAGGTAATTTCACTACTTAATATCCCATATTTGACATTTTTATTATAAAAATAATTACAAGTATTATAGTTTGTTGCCATATGTGTTTGATTCCAAACTAAATCTAAAGTTAAGTTAAGTCTATTTCTTGTACTTAAAATAGCTACGTCATAGAATAATACACCAGCTACTCCTATTTTATCCAATTTTATTAAAATTTCTTCTAATTCTTTTAGATCTTCATTAAACATATTCTTATTTAATGATACAAATATTTCGGTATTATATTTATTTTTAATAACAGATAATTCCTCTAAATTTATGTATCTAGTAAAACCTACCGAATAATTCTCCAACCCAAAAATAAAGGCATTAGCCCCTACTTTTATGTATTTTTCTAAATTAAAATTATTTGGTATTACCACTAATTTCATTTATTTCCTTCTTTCTTCTAGTAATTGAAAGACCATCCCCATTTTTTACAAAAATAGTTTCATATTTAACGTTATTATTTAAATATTCAATATATAATTTAATCTTTCTTACTAGTCCTCTTAGGTTCTTACTATCAATTTCATCTTCAGGTATTTCAACATATCCATGAAAATAGATATTATCAGTAACTATTATTCCATCTTCTTCTAAATTTTTCTCAAAATATTCAAAAAATTCAATATTCTTTCCTTTAGCACCATCTAAAAATATCAAATCAAATTTATCGGTTAGTTTAACATCTAAAGCATCATTAAATATTAAACTTATTCGATCTTCTAAATTTAATAATTTAATGTTTTTAATAGCTTCCAAATATCTTTCTTTTTCTCTTTCAATGGTTACAACCTTTAATTTAGGATTAGAAAGACACATCATAATAGCAGAATATCCTATTGCAGTTCCTATTTCCAACACTTTATTTATTTTTTCTTTTTTTATAAGACTTAATAAATACTTTAACCCATCATCATTCATTATTGGAACATTATTTTCTTTAGCATATTTTTTTATGCTATTAATTTCTTTAGAATTCATTAGTATAACCACAAACCTTCTTTTCTAAGTTTTTCTATTTTGGCATTTTGTTCAGTTAAAGTATAGTGAAAATAAATTTTTCTATTTTTATCTGCTATAAAGTATAAATAATCATTACCTTCAGGATTAATTGATGCTTCTAATGCATCCATACTAGGAAAACAAATCGGACCAATAGGTAGTCCTAATTTAGATGTTGCTCTTGTATTATAGTCATTAGGAGTATTATATTGTTCTTTTGTTACAATACCATGATCTTTTAAATCTAATTTTAATCCATAATATGTTGTTACATCACTTCCAAGACTCATATTTTTATCAATTCTATTTAAGAATACTCTAGCAATCCCTTTTTTATTTGTAAGATTAGAACCCTCTTGTTCAACGATGGATGCTAAGGTAAGTAATTGATGCATATTAACCTTATTTTTAATCAATTCATCTTTATACTTTGATAGTTTAGCCTCAGTTTGATTAAGCATTTTTTCAAATATTTCTTTTACACTTACATCTTTGTTTCTAAATATATAGGTATCAGGGAATAAATATCCCTCTAAACTATAATATATTTTTGGATTTTTAATATCATCTGTTATAAACCAATATTTTTTAATCAATTCATCTAAATATTTTTCATCCTTAATTAAATTTAGTACATCATCAATGGTATTATTAGTGTTTTTTGAAATAATATCAGCATATTTCTTAATTGTTAATCCTTCTATAAAAGTTATCTTAATTTCATTAGCATTAAAACTATTTCCCTTTTCAAGTATTAAGATAATTTCTTTTAAATCCATACTTTTTGATAATTTATAAGTTGAAGCTTTAAAATCTCCTACTTTATTGATTTTAAGATAAATTTTTGCACATAATTCACATTTTATTAAACCTTTATCATTAAGTATCTTAATTGCACCATTAGAGGTTGTTCCTTGAGGAATAATTACCTCTATTTCTTCTTTTGAATTAATATCTACTGCTTTTATTCCGTTGTTATAATACATAACAAAAACTACTGCAGATACAGTAGCTATGAATAAAAAAGCAAATATTATAAATTTTAACTTTTTCATATATTTTATTAAGTATTACTACTTTCCTCTTCAGTAATCTTCTTTTTAATCTCTTCTTGTAGAGTATTTAGAATAGTATCAATTACCTTCCATTCTTTATCTGTTGTAATTGGTTCTAGTTTTTGATCATCTTGCTTAGGGTCATAGATAGATGCAAATACTTGTACATTACCTTTATCATCTGTTGAATTATCAGTGTAAACTATATAGCTCTTACCTGTTTCATCTGAATCAAAGGTAAATAATACATCACAAACTACTTCCTCTCCTTTATCATTAATTATTTTAAATGAATTTTCCATATCTTTTTCTTCCATTTTAATCTCCTTTTTTATTTATTCTATCAAGATAACTTTGCAAAATAAGTGTTGCTGCAACATTATCTATAATATCTTTTCTTTTCTTTCTAGATTTATCATTTCTAATTAATATTTTATTAGCTTCTACTGTAGTTAATCTTTCGTCTTCTAATATAACCTCAATATTAATCTTTTTTTCTATCTTTTTACTGAATTCTTGTGATAGCTTTCCTTTTTCTCCAATGGTATTATCCATATTTTTTGGAAAACCAAGAACAATTTTATCTATTTCGTTTTCCTTAACTATATTAATTAATTCACTTATTAAATAGTCATAGTTATTATCATGTCTAATTGTTTTATATGATGAAGCAAATACCCCGGTTTTATCAGACATACTAATTCCAAGAGTTTTACTCCCTAAATCTAAACCTAAATATCTCATAGTTTATTTACATAATTTCTTAATAAAGTTTCAATAATAGTACTTCTATCTAGTTTTGAAATTTTTCCTCTAGCATCATTATGAGATGATATATAACCAGGATCTCCGCTCATTAAATAACCAACTAATTGGTTTATTTCATTATATCCTTTTTCTTTTAAAGCCTCTATTACTTCTTTTATAGTAGAACTAACAAGTGAGTCTTCAAAATCTTCTATGGCATATAAATTCGTCTCCTCTAAATTTCTTTCTTCCATGTCATCACCCTTCTTATAAAGACAATTTTATCATTTATTATTTTTAATATCAAGAACCTATTAATCCTAAAGCAGTTATAAATAAAAATACTGCTAAGGCAATCGATACAATCCAGCCATTAATTATTTCAAATCTAGAACTCTTATATTTTATTCCAACAGCAGTTGTCATTAAAAGACCACCGATAAGACCTCCTATATGAGCGAAATTATCAATTCCAGGAACCATAAAACCTATAAATAAATTTATTAGTATTATAGGTATTATTTGGCTTTTTAAAACTGTTCCTAGATAAACTCGGTAGTGATATCCAAAATATAAAATTGAGCCTAATAACCCAAATATCGCTCCACTAGCACCTACTGAAAAAACATTTTGATTAAATATAATTGAAAATAAGGATGCGGTTAAAATACTATAAAAATATATAATTATGTATTTAAATCTACCCATAAACCCTTCTATTTGAGTACCAATTATAAATAATGAATACATATTAACTAACAAATGATAGATACTTCCATGAAGAAAAGCAGCGGTAAATAAGCGGTAATATTCATTAAAATCAATTATTTTTGATTTATTAGCCGCAAAATCATTTATAACATCATCTGCATTTCCTAATAAGAACATATAAATACCAATTAGAATATTAATTCCAATTAATATATAGGTTATTATAGGTTTTTTAGGTTTAAAAATCTCATCTACTTTTTCCACGTCATCTTTATTTTTCTTATTTATATCAGAGGTAATCTTCATAAATAAGTTTAATCCTTCCTCTTTAAAAGTTAATTTATTACTAATATCTGGAAATATTTCATATAGAAAATCATATTTGTTTAAATCATTAACATCAAACATTGCCACAAAATCAATATTTTTAATATTATTTAACTTTATTTTATTATCTATATCTGTAAATATTGTTAATGCATTCATCGACCAAGAAAATGTTTTAACTTTTATTTTTCTCATAATTTGTTTAGTTTTAAAAACATCAAATTTAAGTTGTTCATCGTTGATAATTGTATTTGAAACAATTCTAATAATCTTATAATCACTATTGAAATTCTCAAGCCAAATCTCATTATCTGCTCCTTGAAGTATAATAGGATTATAATTCTTTTCTATAATAAAATAATGAAGAAGCTTCATTGTTAATAGGTTTTTACGTTCTATACTTTCTTCCATTATATCCCTTCCTTTATAATTAATATTATAACATAACATGATTATTTATGGAATTTTTCTTACTCTTTTTTTAGTAAGCTGTTTAATCCCAATACTTCCAATACTATTACCCATTTCAATAAAATCGGCATGATCACCCATATTACATGGATAATAATTTTCAGGATTCCAACTGCAACTATAAGCATTATCAATATTTTGACCTAATTCTTCTAGTTCTCTAATATCACTTGGTAAAATATGTCTACATGATTCTAAAACAATAATTTTATTTTGTAAAACATATGCTTTATTTGTTAATCTATCAATTATTAAAGGATTATATCTAATATAGTAGTCACCTATTTTAATTTGATTCCCGCAAAAAGAGCATAATCTCCTTTTTCTTGATTTTCTTTCTTCAATTAAAGAATAAAGTTCTAAATTATGTCCAGGGATAAAGTATGAGCTAATAGATCTTTCTTTTTCTAATTCGTAGAAAAACAAATTATCTTCTGGTGAGTAATTATAATTAATATCAAATCCATTTGCTTTAAAAAAAGAAATATATTCTGCTAATTCTTTTTGTATATTTTCATCATTTATATTTAGAATTTCTTTTAATGGTATTTTATCAAACTCAAAAAAACTACTCATATATTCCCCCTGCAACTAAAATAATTGTATAAAAAAAAATATAATAAAACAATCACTAATGATTGTTTTATTTTCTTTGGTGCCGAGAGGCTGAATTGAACAAGCCAACTTACACAAACAAGGTGTATGTATTAACGTTATACTATCTCGGCATATTTGTACCATAAGTACAAAATAATAATAGCACAAAATGTTTACTTAATCAATCTTATCAATTTCTTTTTTTACGATGTCGTATATTTCATTATGTATATCATCGATTGATCTTAAATTATTATCTTTTATGCATTCTATACGGTCCCAATTATATAAACTTGATAATTCAATATAACTATTAATTGATTTTTTAATTATTTCAGGACCTGCTTTTTCAGCATGATCTTTATGAACTCTTTTTTTAATAAGCTCCTTAACAAAGTCATATGGAACATGTAGAAAAATGGTTTTAGTAGGTTTTGGTAAATCAAGTAACCAATACTCTAACTTATCTATCCATTCATACATATAAAATCTTTCATCTTTATCATCTATCTTACTACCTTGATGTGCTAGATTACTTGTTACATATCGGTCTAAAATTATATGATAACCTTCATCTAAATATTTCTTTATATATTTTGTCATATTATATCTGCGATCTGCTGCATAATAAAGACATGTTACTTTTGGTTCTAATTCCATTGGGTTTTCAAAGAAAGAGTTTATTTCATCATCTTTTCCTAATAACGGACCAGAAATTATTTTACCAGTAGGAGTATCATAATTTGGAAAGCTAAACATTTTACATTTAACCCCTTCTTTTTGTAATCTTTCAAACAATTTTTTAGTCTGTGTTTCTTTACCAGAACAATCTGTTCCTTCTATTACTATTATCTTACCACTCATAATTACCTCTTTTTTATATTCTTGATTCATCTATTATATTATTATTTTTATCAAATGCGACATCAATAAACTTTCTACTAGCTAGATAATCACACATATGAACAAATTTTTCAATAGGAGCCTCTGGAATAGGAAGTATAACATCGCTATAGCTATTTGTATTCCAAGGTCCCATATGTGGGCTTATTGCAGATGACAGTACTTCAAAATCTTCTTCATTCATACTTAATTTATCTAAATTATTTTTTATAAATTCTACCGCTAATAATGGATGATCAAATCTTGTATATTGTTCTTTTTTAAACCCATATTTAATACTATCATGAAAAAGAAGAGAAATCATTATAAGATCTTTTTCTCTATCTGAATAATTTTTACCTATTATTGGATTTTCTAGTAATTCGTAGGCAAATTTACAGGCTACCTTTACATGCTTTACAAGTCCTAACCTACCAACAGTAAAAGACGGATGATATTTACCAGTAGAAGATGCGCCTTCCTCAAAAAAGTATTCAGGTAATAAATCTATAAGTATTTTGGCATCATTTCTTAAATTATTATCTCTTATGTAATTTAATTCCATTTGAAACAGTTTAATTCTATCCATATTACCTCCTATTTTATAAACTCCATAAATATTTGATTAGATATATATAAATATTCTTTATTAATTGATAAATAACCATTATCTAATATTAATTTTTTTTCTTTTATCAACTTATTTATATTATATATTTCAACTACATCTATATTATATTTTATCTTAAACTTATCTAAATTTATTCCTTTAATTTTTCTTAAACCTAAGATCATTTCATATTCTATTTTATCTTCTATATTAAGTTTTTCTTCTTCGTATAGATATTTACCAGCTATATATTTATTAATATTATAAGTATTGGTATATCTTATATTATCAAAGTAACCACTTGCTGAAAGACCAAAACCATAATATTCTTCATTATTCCAATAAACGAGATTATGCTTAGATTCATATCCTTTTAAAGAAAAGTTACTTATTTCATAATGAATATAACCAGAATTATTTAATCTATCAATAATATTATAATACATCATTGATTCTATTTCCTCGTCAATT
>CAYMAV010000006.1:32731-53799 GCA_964388545.1 uncultured Clostridium sp. | reverse complement strand
TAAGAGGAGATTTATCTAATGATGAAAAATTTATTAGAAGATTTCAAAGAGAAGCTATCGCAGCTAGTAGTCTGTCTCATCCTAATATTGTAGAGATGTATGATGTTGGTGAAGATAATGGAGTTTACTATATTGTTATGGAATATCTTGAAGGAAAAACTCTAAAACAACTTATTAAAAAAAGAGGAAATTTGACATTAGAAGAATCAATAGATATTATGCTTCAACTAACTGATGGTATTTCACATGCTCATGATAGTTATATAATTCATAGAGATCTAAAACCTCAAAACGTTATGATTTTAGATGATGGAAAGATAAAGATTACTGATTTTGGAATAGCGGTTGCTATTAATTCAACACAGTTAACTCAGACTAATTCAGTAATGGGCTCAGTTCATTATTTACCGCCAGAACAAGCTAGCGGGAAAGGTGCAACTATTAAATCGGATATCTATTCGATGGGGATTATGTTTTATGAACTATTAACAGGAAAAATTCCATTTAGAGGAGAAAATGCTGTAGAAATCGCACTTAAACATATGAAAGACGAAATTCCAAGTGTTAGGAAAATTAATCCGGATATTCCTCAAAGTGTAGAAAATATTATTTTAAAATCAACAGCTAAAAACCCTAAAAATAGATATGATGATGTTAAGACAATGTATGAAGACATTAAAGCATGTTTAAATAAAGAACATCAAAAAGATAAAAAACATATTTACTTATATGATGAACACGAAGTAGATGAAAAATATTTGTTGGAAGATAGCGAACCGGCAAAGGAAGATATAGCAACAAAGGTTGGAACAAATGCTAAAAATAAGTTTTCTTTTGCTGCAATAATTATTTCGATATTAAGTATTATATTATTAGCGGGAATAGTTGGAATTGCAGTGGCTATCGCACCAGCCTTAAAGACAACAGAAGATGTTAAAATACCTGATGTATCAAAGCTTTCGGTAATCGAGGCTGAAAAGGTTCTTAAAGATGTTGGATTTACAGTTAATGATGAAACGATTAAGCAATATAATGATAGTTTTGAAAAAGGAACAATTATTGGAACAGATCCAGCAATTGGAAGAACAAGGGCTAAAGGAAAAGAAATAACATTAATTGAATCTCTAGGACCAAACAATACATATATAATAGAAGATTATGTTGGTAAAAATTATATACAAGTACAAACAACTTTAGAAAAAATGTATAAGATGAAGGTTATTATCGAGAAAAAAGATGTCGAAATAACTGAGGATATGGATCTTCAAAAGATAATAGCACAAAGTATCGCTCCTGGAGAAAAAGTAATTATTTCCGATGATCATTCGGTAAAAATAACTTTATATATACCAAATGCTTATGAACAATATCCAGATTTTGTAGTAGAAGGATGGAAATTGGAAGATATTCAAACATTTTGTGATAAGTATCAATTATCGCTTGATGTTAGATATGAGGTAAGAACAGATCTAGCAGATGGTACGGTTATTAAACAAAGTAGAACAGGAAAAATTGTTAATAATACAACTTTAATAATTACAATTTCAAAGCATCAAATATCAGAGGAGACTGGACCTGCTGAACCAGAAGAAATAACACCATAGGAGGGCTATGAAGGGTCAAATAGTAAAGATATTATCAAATTTATATTTTGTCCAAACCGAAGATAGCAAAATATACGAATGTCGATCAAGGGGATTGTTTCGAAAAGAAAAAGTAACACCTGTAGTGGGAGATTACTGTTTTTTTGATGAAAACGATAAATATATTTTAAAAATATTACCAAGAAAAAATATTCTTATCCGTCCAATGGTTGCTAATATCGATCAAGGATTAATTGTTACTTCTTTAAAAAAACCTGATTTTTCGGCAAATCTTTTAGATAAATTGATTTTGGTAATGGAAATTAATAATATCAAACCAATTATTTGTATTACGAAGGAAGATTTATTAAATGATAAGGAAATTGAGGAATCTAAAACAATTCTGCAATATTATAAAAAAATAGGATATCAGGTTATTTATAATTATGAAACCGCTAAATTAAAGAAAGTTTTTAAAGATAAGACAACAGTTTTTACTGGTCAAACAGGATCTGGTAAATCAAGTTTGTTTAATAGACTAGAGCCTACTCTTAATCTAGAAGTAGGGGAAATTTCAAAGGCCTTAGGTAGGGGTAAACATACAACAAGACATGTAGAGCTAATTAATTTATTTGATGGTAAGTTAGTTGATACTCCAGGTTTTAGCAATATTGATTTAAGCATTTATACAAAGGAACAAATAAGAGATTCGTTTGTTGAATTTAAAAATTACCCATGCAAATACCGAAAATGCACGCATGATAAAGAAGATATTATAGAATGTATGATTAAGCAAAGAGTAGAGAAAAAAGATATACTAAAAACTAGATATGATAATTATATTAAGTTTATAAATTAGGAGGGTATATGAGTAAATTAGTGTCAGTATCATTTTTAAGTAGTAAAGATGCTGAAAAAGATATATTAAAGTTATATAAAAGCAGTTGTGATTTTATTCATGTTGATGTAGTTGAAAGAAATTTTGCTAAGAAGAAGCATAACCCTTATAAATTACTATATAAACTTCATGGGTTATCAAAAAAAAGATTAGATGTGCATTTAATGGATAAAAAGCCATTGAAAAATATTAATTATTACGCGGGTTTAAATACGGAATATATAACAATTCATGTCGAACTAGATAATGTTGATAAATATATTGATTTAATAAAAACCTATGGAATAAAGGTAGGACTTGCGATTAATCCAGAGACGGATCCATCGGCTTTAGAACCATATCTAAAAAAGATTGATCAAATTCTTATTATGAGTGTAAATCCTGGGATGGGCGGTCAAACCTTTATAGATGATACTTATAAAAAAATTCTTAAAATAAAAAATATGATTGTTGCTAAAAAAGCTAAAATAAAGATAGCAGTTGATGGTGGTATTAAAGAAGAACAGGCAAAAAAATTAGATTTTGCTGATATTATCGTTAGCGGAAGTTTTGTTGTTAAAAGCGGTGACTTTGAAAAAAGTATAGAATTGCTTAGAAATAGTACAGGAAAAAGTAAAAATGAAAAGAAAAGCGGATAAATTAATAATAGTTATTTCTCTTTTTTTTGTTCTTATTGACCAAATAGTAAAATTAGTAGTTATTAATAATATGAATTTAAATCAAAGTATTGTGGTAATTAATAATTTCTTTAGTATTAGCTATGTTAGAAATATAGGCGCAGCTTTTGGTCTGTTTGCAGGAAAACAGATATTGCTAATTATAGTTACAATGATTTTTATTTACTTTTTGATTGATTATATTTTAAAGATAAAGAAGAAAGATGTTTTTAAAATAATTTATTTTAGTATGATATTATCTGGGGCAATAGGTAATTTAATAGATCGCATATTTAGAGGTTTTGTTATTGACTACTTAGATTTTAAGTTATTGTTTTATGATTTTCCGGTTTTTAATTTAGCAGATATATTAATTGTAGTTGGAATGTTACTGTTTTTACTTGAAATAATTATAAAAGGAGATATAAATGACTAGTGAAGAAGAAAATATTAGATTAGATAAATATTTAACCGATAAACTTGATATTAGTAGAAGCAAGGTTCAAAGTCTAATAAAAGAAGGTAAGATATTGGTTAATGGTGAGGCTAAAAAAAGTAATTATATGCTTTCTTTTGATGATGAAATAGAAGTTTTAGATGATTTAAATTTTGATATAGAAATAAAACCCCAAAAAATTGATTTAAATATCGTATATGAGGATGAGGACATGCTAATTATTAATAAGGAAAGTGGTATGATAGTTCATCCAGGTAGCGGAGTGTATAAAGATACTTTAGTAAATGCTTTGCTATATAAATTTAATTTAGGTAAAATAACAAATGATTTAAGACCGGGAATTGTACATCGCCTTGATAAGGATACTTCAGGGTTGATGGTAGTTGCTAAAAATGAGCATACAGAATTGCTTTTAAAAGAGATGTTTAAAAACAAAAAAATTAAAAGAACCTATATAGCGCTAGTAGATGGAATTATTCCGCATGAGACAGGAACAATAGATGCTCCAATTGGTAGAGATAAGGTAAACAGACAAAAAATGGCTGTAACCGATGTAAATTCAAAGGATGCAGTAACTCATTTTAAGGTGTTAAAAAGATATCCTGATGATAATAAAACTTTAATAGAATGCGAACTTGATACTGGAAGAACTCATCAAATAAGAGTACATATGAATTATATTAATTTTCCTATATATAATGATCCGGTGTATAATAATAAAAAAACAACTGAATTTGGGCAATTTCTTCACTCAAAAAACATTAAATTTATTCATCCTATAACAAATAAAAAAATATTCTATGAAGTTGATGTCCCTAAAATATTTAAGGATTTTCTTGATGAACTAAGAGAAAATTAACACATTATTTTAAAAATATTATATAATAGAGAAAATGGAGGCTAATATGTATAAAAATAATAAAATATTAGTAGGAAAAAACAAAGAAAAAGAGGTTTATATATTGCCAAAAATGGCTAATAGACACGGAATTATAACAGGTGCTAGTGGTAGTGGTAAGACTATTACTTTAAAGGTGCTAGCAGAATCTTTTAGCGATCTTAATGTTCCAGTTTTTATGGTTGATATTAAAGGTGATCTAGCAGCAACTGCTAAACGTGGTGAAGAAAACGAAAAATTAAAGGAAAGGGTTGCTAGTTTAGGACTAGAGGATTTTGAATATAAAAATTATCCTATTACCTTTTGGGATATTTATGGAGAAAAAGGTCATCCAATTAGAATTAAAATAGAAACTCTAGGATCGAAACTTCTTGCAAAAATGCTTAATTTAACAGAGACGCAAGAAAGTGTTTTGGCAATTGCCTTTAAAATAGCAGAAGATGAAGATCTTCCTTTAGAAGATTTAAAAGATGTAAAATATCTTCTTCAACACATTGGAGATAATCGAAGCGATTACTCTTATGAATACGGAAGCATTGCAACCCAGTCACTTACTATAATTATAAGAAATATTGTGGAATTAGAAGAAGAAGGAGGAGAATACCTTTTTGGAAATCCCTCTTTTGATATAAAAGATTTTATAAGATTTGATGGTGATAGTGGAAATAGTTATATAAATATTTTAGATGCTGGTAAGCTATTTACAAATCCAAGTCTATATTCAACATTCTTATTATGGCTTTTAAGTTATATCTATGAAGAATTACCAGAGGTTGGAGATTTAGCTAAACCAAAAATAATATTGTTTTTTGATGAGGCTCATTTGATATTTGATGGTATATCAACATCATTATTATCAAGAATTACGCAAATTATAAAACTTATTAGATCAAAGGGAGTTGGAGTTTATTTTATCTCACAAATTCCATCTGATGTACCAGATCAGATTTTGTCTCAGTTGGGTAATAGAATTCAACATCTTTTACGTTATTATACAAAAGCCGATGAGAAAGCGATTAAAGCAGCTGCTAATTCATTTAGAATCAATAAGAATTTTGATATTGAAGAAGAGATTAAAAAACTTGGTACAGGAGAAGCATTAGTATCTTTCTTAAATGAAAAAGGAGAACCAGATATTACGGAAAAAGTAACTATCTTACCTCCTCAAAGTCTAATGGGGACTATTGATGAAGAAGAAAGAAATATTATTATAAGATCAAGTCATTTATATGGAAAATATGAAAATAAAATAGATGAAGTATCAGCGGTAGATAAAATTATCGAAAAAAGAGAAGAAGAAAAAAATAAGGCTGAAGAAATTAAGAAAAAAGAAGAGGAAGAAAAGCTTCGTATTGAAGAAGAAAAGAAAAAAGAAAAAGAAGAAAAAGAGGCTTTAAGACAAAAAGAAAAGGAAGAAGCAATAAAAAGGAGGGAAGAAAAAGAAGAAGAAAGAAAAAGGGAAAAGGAAAAAAACAAGAAATCAACTGCTGAAAAAGTTGTTACAAAGGTAAGTAATAGTGCACTTAGTGTACTTGGAAGAAAAATAGGAAATGCGTTATTTAAATGGATAAAATAGGGAGGAAATATGAATAATCAAAATTTACCTGGTAATCAGGGATTACCAAATAACCAAAACCAAGGCATGCCAATTAATAGTAATTATCAACCAAAGAAATCAAAAAACGGAAAATATGCCTTTATTAGCTTTATTCTAATATTGTTGATTGGAGCGTTGGCATATGTTGCATATACTACGATAAGTAAAGATAATAAAAAGGAAGAAGAAAAACCAGATACTAAAAAGGAAGAGAAAATAACAGAAAAAGAGGTTAAAGATTATTTAGCAAAAATGATTCATACTACTAAGGAAGGAAAAAATGATATATATCAAATTCTCTATATGGGAGAAGGACTAGCTTATGATATGTACGAAATTTATTATGTTGATAAATTTAAGCTAGCTGATAGTATAGATGAGAATACTAAATATACTTTTGCTACTTCTTTAATAGATAAAGAAAATGTTAAAACAACATCTTTACTAGATTTATATGAACAACAAAAAACACAGTATGTTTCTAAAACAGAATTTAAAATTGAAGATTTAAAAACTAGTTATTTGAATTTGTTTGGACATGATAAAACTTTTACGGCTAAAAAATTTATGCATCAACATTA
This sequence comes from uncultured Clostridium sp., assembly GCA_964388545.1. Lineage (GTDB taxonomy): Bacteria > Bacillota_I > Bacilli_A > RF39 > UBA660 > RUG13868. The sequence goes on along the minus strand of CAYMAV010000006.1, from coordinate 47,129 downwards.
TGGAGAATGTAATGTTGTTGGTGATAAATATGAGTGTTATGCTCCTCCAGGTGGTGGGATCGTAGAATGTTTTGGATCAAACCTATATGTAAAGTTTGATAAATTTGAAATAAAAGATGACCTTCTTAATGTTTATGAAAAAGGTATTTATCTAGATTGTGATGAAAATAGTAAAAAGTATTATAAAACATGGGATTCATATGGGCAACCAGATATCGCAACCCTTAAGGGACTATCGTTAGAAGAAGTTTTAAGTAATAAAGAATATGATAAAGAATTAGTTAAATATGTTCATACTTTTAAGAAAAATAAAGATGGAACATACTATTTATATAGTAATGAACAAATAAAATAATAAAAAAACATGTATTTAAAAGTACATGTTTTTATTTGTTATATTTTTCTTGAAATGTTCTTACTTGTTTTTTTGTTAATGTTTTAACATGTTCAAAGGGATTTTGATTATCTTCTTGCGAATTTAGTTTTGAAAAGATATCAATTAGTTCTTTATCTATTCCAGAATCTTCTAATTGCTCTAATAATTGATTAAGCGATTCAATGTCTTTTAAAAATAATGTTTGGCCAGCAATAAACTCTAAAACAATCAATGAATAGCAAAGTAATTCAGTATTTTTATCTATTTCAAATTTTTGACTAAATGGATCGACTTGTTTATATTTTTCTGGTATATCATTTATAAATGCTGAATAAACTAAATGTTTTGACGTTGGCATCTCATTATCACCAATTCTGCAACTATCTAAATCAACAATAGTAATATTACCGTTTGATGATACCATACAATTATGAGAATTTAAATCTCCAATATAGAAATTATCTAATTCCGGTTCTTTTCTAATCTCATCCATTTTAGATATAACCTCTCCCATTCTAGATAGAGCATTTATTTTAAATGGAAAACGAAAATAAGGATTTTTTAAGACAACTAGTAAAGTATTACCATTTATTTTGGGAAGAACTATTCCTTTTTTAGTTGTATAAAGAACTTCTAATAAATCATCTGGTATGCAAAAATTATTTCCTAGTTGATAACGATATTTCATTAGCATATTACAAGTATACTCTTTTGATGGAATGTTGATAAATCTTTTGTCTAAATAAATCTTTAGTACTTTTTCATCTTTATAATTTCCTTTATATAGATACATATCCGATTCTGCATTAACAATTTCCGGTGATAATATCAGTGGTTTTAATTTGCTAAATTGTTCTTGTGTTAATGAAAGCATATTTCACCTCATAAAGTACAAGTATATTAATAAATATTTTCAAAAAAATCAAGTAATTAATTGAAATATAGTAATTTATTTGATAAAATAACAATATATTAAGTAAACAATGATGAAAGAAGAGTACTAATAACTTTTTTACTAAGAGAGATCCAGTTGGTGTGAAGGATTTAAAAAAATATTAGGAAGCTACTTTTGGAGTTTATCGGGAGACCGTTATCAAAATTAAGATCAAAGTAGGATGGTACCGTGCTAAGCACTCCTATATTTGGTCTTTTTTCTTTTAAGGAGGAGTTATGAAATATCAAATAGCAATTGATGGCCCAAGCGGAACAGGAAAAAGTACAGTAGCTAGGATGGTTGCTGATAAATTATCAATATTATATGTAGATACTGGAGCGATGTATCGAGCGGTCGCATATTATGCCTATAAGAATAATATAGATTTTAATAATGAGGAATTAATTAGTGATATAGTATCTAATCTGAACATAGAACTAATAAATAAAGATAATAAACAATTGCTTTTATTAAATGGTGAAGATATAACAAAATATATAAGAGAAAAGGAAATTAGTAGAATAGTTCCAATCATCGCCTCTTATAAAAAGGTAAGAGAATATATGGTTAAGCTTCAACAGGATATAGCTAAAAAAGCCTCGGTTATAATGGAAGGAAGAGATATTACAAGTATAGTTCTTCCAAAAGCTGATTTAAAAGTTTATATGACTTGTTTGCTTGAAGAAAGAGCGAGAAGAAGACAAGGCGAATACTTAAAAAACGGTAAAAATTACAGTTTAGAGGAAATAAAAAGGGAACTTAATGAAAGAGATAAATTAGATTTAACAAGAGATGTAACACCCTTGGTTAAGACTGGTGATGCGATAGAGGTTGATACTACAAATTTAAATATTGAAGAGGTAGTAAATAAAATAATAGAATTATTTAAAGAGAAGGTGGAAAAATGAAAAAATATACATGTTACGAAATAAGAAAGTTATGGATTGATTTCTTTAAGAGCAAGGGGCATTCCTTAATAGAAAGTGCTCCTTTAATACCAAAGGATGATCCAACATTATTCTTTGTTAATGCAGGGGTTACTCCGTTAAAAAAATATTTTGATGGAAGTGTTGTTCCTGATAATAAGAGAATTGTTAGCATTCAAAAATGTATTAGGACAAATGATATTGAAAATGTTGGAGTTACTAAAAGGCATTTAACATTTTTTGAGATGATGGGAAATTTCTCAATTGGCGATTACTTTAAGGAAGAAGCTTTAGAATTCGCTTACGAATTTTTAACTAGTAAAGAGTGGTGTAATATACCAAAGGAAAAAATTTATGTAACCGTTTATATCGATGATGACATTGCCCATGATAAATGGATAGAACTTGGCTTAGATGAAAAGCAAATTGTTAGATTAGAAGGGAATTTCTGGGAGATAGGACAAGGACCTTGTGGACCTGATAGCGAAATTTTCTATGATCGTGGAGAAGAATATGATCCTGATGGGAAGGCATATGAAGCTTTTACTAACGATGAGAATCAAGAAAGATATATCGAAATTTGGAATAATGTTTTTAGTCAATATAATTCAGAACCGGGTATAGAAAGAAATGATTATAAAGAACTTCCTCATAAAAACATCGATACAGGAGCAGGATTTGAGAGATGGTGTTGTGTATTCCAAGGAGTAGATTCTCCTTTTGATACCGATTTGTTTTTACCTATTATTAAAAAAATAGAAGATTTATCAGGAGCTAAATATAACGGGGAAACTCCTTTTAAGGTAATAGCAGATCACATACGTGCGATTACTATCGCTTTATCAGATGGTGCGATATTTGAAAATAGTAATCGTGGATATGTATTAAGAAGGCTTCTTAGAAGAAGTGTAAGAATGGGTAGAAAAATAAATCTTAATGAACCATTTATGTATAAATTAGTAGAAACTGTTGTTGATATAATGAAGGATTTTTATCCTGAATTAGAAGAAAATCAAGCTCGAGTTAAGGTCTTAGTATTAGAAGAAGAAAATTTGTTTAACGATACTTTAAAAGTTGGAGAAAAGAAGCTATTAGAGCTAATAAATAATTCTCATGATAAAAAGGTAAGTGGATATGATATTTTTAAACTTTATGATACTTATGGATTTCCTTTTGAACTAGCTTTAGAATATCTAGAAGAGGAAGATATTATGGTTGATAAAGAAGAATTCCTAAAATATATGGAAGAGGCAAAAAAGTTAGCAAAAGAAAGTAGAAAAGATGAAAATTCGATGAATGTCCAAAATGAAGCCTTATTAGATTTTAAAGAAAAAAGCGAATTTACTTATGATGACTTTGAACTTAAAGATGTTAAGATTATAGGAATATTTAATGAAAACGAAGAAATAGAAGAATTAGATAAAAATGGTTATTTAATATTAGATAAAACTTGTTTTTATGCTGAAAGCGGTGGACAAGTATCCGATGTTGGAGCGATTAAGAAAAAAGGTTTTAAAGGAAAAATAACAAGTGTTAAAAAAGCTCCTAATGGACAGCACTTACACTATGTTGAAGTAGTAGAAGGAAATATTAAAAAGGGTGATTATGTAACTATTGCTATTAGAGAAGATCTAAGAAGGAAAACAAGAGTTAATCATAGTTTAATTCATATTATTCAACATGTTTTAAAAGAAGAGCTATCACAAGATATTAATCAGGCTGGAAGTTATGTTGATTATGAAAGATTAAGATTTGATTTTAATTATAGTGGTAAAATTAAGGACGATGATATTATTAACATTGAGGATAAGGTTATCGAATATGTTAAAGGAAATTATGATGTTAAGGTTCAATGTATGAGTCTTGAAGAATCTAAGCAATTGGGTGCGATCGCACTATTTGAAGATAAGTATAGCGATCGTGTTCGTGTTATTACAATTGGAGAATCTATAGAACTTTGTGGTGGAACTCATATGGAAAATACTAGCGAGGTAGAAAGGTTTGCCATTTTAAAGATTGAATCAAAGGGAAGCAATATTTATCGAATTGAAGCAACTTCAAATGATTCAGTACCTCTACTTATAAAAGAGGTTATCGAAAACTATGTTGAAGAGGTTAAAACACAATTAGAAAGAGCTAAGGCTTTGATAGAAAAAGCAAGTGAGGAAGGTATTAGTTTAGAATTTAAGCCATTTATTGATCAACAAAAACTAGCAAGCTATCGAGATATTGTATATAATAAGAATCAAGTAGAATACATTCAAAACGAAGTAAAAGAATTAGAAAAGAAATATAACGAAGAAAAGAGTAAACTACTAAATAATAACTTAGATTTTTATTTAAATAATAAAATAGTAATAAATGATGTTGAATCAATTGTTATGAAATTAGAAGAAATGGAATTATCGGATTTAAAAACGATTATTGACTCTCTTATTAATAAACTAAATAATGGTTTTGTTTTCTTCGCTAATATTAAAGGGGATCATGCATCATTTATTTGTAAAAGCTCAACTAAAAAATTACCTGCTGGTTTAATTGTAAAAAAGGTTAGCGATTTTATTGGTGGAAAAGGTGGTGGTAGTTCAACATTTGCTCAAGGAGGAGTATCCGATGTTGAATTAGGTAAAATAGATGAGGTATTAGAAATTGTCTTTAATGAGGTAAAAAGAGGTGAAGAAAATGAATAAAAAAGGTTTTACTTTAACAGAAATATTATCTGCTATTATAATTTTAGGAATAGTTCTTGGAGTTGGAGTTATGGCAGTTTCAAGGTATATTAATGATTCAAAAGAAAGAACTTATATTACGGAAGCTAATAAGCATGTCGATAATTTAATCGCTCTAGTAACAACAAGAGATTATTCTTTTAGACAAACGGATACAACTTATTATGTTCCGGTAAAATGTATAACAAAGGATGATGTTGAGAAAACAGCATTTGGCTCAAAGCCTCAATATGCCTATGTAGTTGTTATTTATAATGGAAGAGAAAACATTTATTACTATACAGAAAGAGATCTAGATAATAAAGGTATTGAACTAGTTAACAGAAAAAAATTGTCAACGAATTTAATTAACCATAATTTAACTTCTTTAAATATAAATATCGGTATTGGTGGTAGACCAAATATTGTTATTTATCCAGATGATTGTTCTTCTAATGTAACCAAAACTTTAGCAGTATCTCAATTAGCTGAATAAAATTAGTTGAATTATATAAGTTTTTATATTATAATACATTTATCAACTGGTGGAAGAAAGTCTTCCACCTTTTAAATTGATTAGTATAAATTCAGTATTGGAGGTAATAGTTATGAATGGAAAGGAATTTATTAAGGCAGTAGATTTAGTAGTAGCAGAAAAACATATCGATAGAGAAGTGGTATTTGAAGCGATGGAACTTGCTTTAGCATCCGCATACAAAAAGAATTTTAATTCGCTAACTAATTCTAAAATCTTAATTGATAGGAAAACGGGGGATATTAAAGTGTTTTCTTATAAAACAGTAGTACCAGATGAGATGGCATTAGTTGTTGAAGAGGAAAAAGAAGAATTAGAGGGTATTGAAGAAGATTTAGAAAATCTAGAGGAGGAAAAGGAAGTATATAATGAAAATTATCATATCACTTTAACGGAAGCTAGAAAGCAAGATAAGTCTCTTAATATAGGTGACACAATTGATACAGAAGTTACTCCTAAAGACTTTGGACGTGTTGCAACCTCAACTGCTAAACAAGTTATAATTCAAAAAATAAGAGAAGCAGAAAGAGGAGCTATTCTAGATGAATTTGGTGATAAACAAGATGAATTGTTAGTTGGAACCGTAGCACTAGAAGATGTTGATAATTTTTTTATTGATTTAGGTAGAAGTAATGGGATTTTACCTAAAAAAGAATGTATTCCTGGTGAGAAAATTGAAATGGGAAAACAAATAAAGGTATATGTAAGTAAGGTTGAAGCATCTACTAAAGGATTATTAATACTATTATCTAGAAATCACTATGGTTTTGTAAAAAGATTATTCGAGCTAGAAATACCAGAACTATCAGATGGTTCAGTTGTTATATCAAGTGTTTCAAGAGAAGCTGGATATCGTAGTAAAATAGCAGTTTATAGTACTCACCCAAGCGTTGATCCAATTGGAACATGTATTGGAGAAAAGGGTAGTAGAATTGAAAGAATAATTAAAGAATTAAACGGTGAAAAAATCGATGTAATAAGATATGATAAGGATCCAGCAAACTTTATTGCTAATGCTTTAAGTCCAGCTAAGAATCTACATGTGATTATTACTGATCCTAAAAAGCAGGAAGCTATTGTAATAGCAGATGAGGATAATTTTTCATTGGCAATTGGTAAAAAAGGAATGAATGCTAGGTTAGCAAGTAAATTAACTCATTATAAAATTGATATAAAAAATACTGAGCAAGCTAAGGAAATGGGAATCCATTTTAAAAATTAGGTGAAGTATGAAAGTTAAGAAAATTCCATTAAGAACATGTGTTGTTACTAAGGAAAAGTTACCTAAAAAAGATTTATTAAGAATTGTTAGGACTCCTGAAGGTAATGTAGTTGTTGACTTAAGTGGAAAAGCTAATGGTAGGGGATCCTATATTAAAAAAGATCAAAGTGTTTTAGAAAAAGCAAGAAATACAAAGGTTTTAGAAAGACACTTAGAAGTTGTAATTCCCAATGAATTTTATGATGAAGTATTAAAATTTATATAGAAAGTAAGGTGATATAAATGATGAGTATATTAGAATATGCAGATGATGTAAACATAAGTATAGCTAGAGCGATGAAGATGTGTGATGCTCTTAATATAGTTTATACAGATGAAGATAGTATGCTTACAGAAGAACAGATAATATCTCTTGATTATGAATTAGATAATACCTTAGAAGAAGAAATTGAAGATAAGGTAGAACAAATAATAACTGATCGAAAGATTGATGTTGAAAATACTACAAAAACGGAAAAATTAAAGAGTAAAGTTGAAAAGGTTGAAAATAGTAAAATTTCTTATAAAGATAATAAAAAAGAAATGTATAAGAATAAAGAAAAGCTACAAAATAACGCTACTAAGAAAGATGACAATATAGTTTTATATAATGAAGATATGACAGTTGCTGAACTTGCTAATCTTTTAGGTGTAAGCAGCACAGAAATTATTAAGAAATTAATGAAGCTTGGAGTAATGGCAACTATTAATTATGCTTTAGCATATGATGTTGTTGAGGTTTTAATCCTTGATTATGGAATGGAATTAAAAAGAGCAGAAACTCAAGATATAAGTAATTTTGAAGAATATGAAATTGTTGATGAAGAAAAGAATTTGGAAAAAAGAGCATCTATTGTAACGGTAATGGGGCATGTTGATCATGGAAAGACATCGCTTCTTGATAAAATAAGACAAACAGATGTTGTTAGTGGAGAAGCTGGTGGAATTACTCAAGGAATAGGAGCTTATCAGGTTAAATATAAAGATAATAAGATAACTTTTATCGATACTCCAGGGCATGAAGCTTTCACAGAAATGAGAGCTAGAGGGGCTCAAGTTACGGATATTGTTATTATAATAGTAGCAGCTGATGATGGGGTTAAACCACAAACTAAAGAAGCAATCGACCACGCTAAAGCAGCAGGTGTACCAATAATAGTTGCAATTAATAAAGTTGATAAACCAGAAGCTAATATTGAAAGAGTAATGACTGAATTAATGGAGTATGGAGTTTCACCAGAAGAATGGGGAGGAGATACTATATTTAATAAGATCTCTTGTAAAACAGGAGAAGGTATAGACAGTCTTTTAGAAAATATTTTATTAATTAGTGAAATGGGAGAATATAAGGCAAATCCTAAAAGATACGCAATAGGAACCGTTATTGAATCTAAAAAAGATCAAAAAACAGGTGTTGTATGTTCTCTATTAGTTCAAAATGGTACTTTAAGATTAGGAGATCCGATTGTAGTTGGTAATAGTTTTGGTAGAGTTAGAACACTAAGAGATTCTAAAGGAAAAGATGTAACAGAAGCATATCCTTCAATGCCAGTAGAAGTAACAGGATTAACAGAAGTTCCAAAAGCTGGAGAAAAGTTTATGGCTTTTGAAAGTGAAAAACAAGCCAAAACCATCTCACTAACTAGAAAAGAAAGATCAAGAGAAAAAGATGTTAATAAATCTGGTATGACTTTAGAGCAGTTGTTCGGTGCTATTAAAGAAGGATTAAAAGAAATTAATATAGTTTTAAAAGTAGATGTTAATGGTAGTTTAGAGGCAATTAAAAGTTCATTAAATAATATTGATGTTGATGGAGTTAAATTAAACATTATCAGAGCTGCTGTAGGAAACATTACAGAAAGTGATGTTGTTTTAGCACATACTTCTAAAGCATTAATTTTAGGATTTAATGTTGAACCGAGTAGCAATGTTCATGATACTGCAAAAGAATATAATGTAGAAATAAAAATTTATAATGTAATATATAGTATGATTGAAGATTTAGAAAAATTAATGAAGGGAATTCTTGATCCAGTATTTGAAAAAACAAAGGTTGGAGAAGTAGAAATTAGACAAATATTTAAATTTTCTAAAATTGGTTTAATCGCAGGAAGTTTTGTTAAGGATGGTCTTGTTAAAAAAGGTATGATTGCTAGAGTGTTAAGAAATGGCGAAGAAATAGTTGAAACTAAGATTAAAACTCTACAAAGGGAAAAGGACCAGGTAAAAGAGGTTACTAAAGGTATGGAATGTGGAATAACCTTAGAAGATTTCCAAGATATTAAAGAAAGAGATATTATAGAAATATATGAATTAAAAGAAGTAAAAAACTAATTTTACTTCTTTTAATATTTTATTATTAAGGAGGAGTTATATGAAGAAACTTAGGGAATTGTTTCAAAAAACGATTGATTTAATTGGATTAATAAATATTTTATCTATTAGGCTTGGAGTTCATGAAAATAGTGTAAAATACATGAAGGACTTAGAAGAGACTTGCGAAAAAGATAACGGATGGTCTTTATCGCAAAATGCAAATTTCTTATCCAGAAAACCAACGAAATTTTTAAATCAATTTTACTATGGGTTAAAGCTACATTATAATAAACTATTAAAAATGCATCTAGAGAAATTTAATACTCCTTTTGAACTAGAAACTTATAATGATAAAGCTAATAAAGCAGATCCAATGAATAAAAAGTATCCTTTAAGAGATAGAATTTCTTTTTTAATAAAAACTATGTTAAATGCTTTTGAAAAAGATGAGCAAAGGGAAATATTAAAAGAGCTAGAAAGAATAGAAAATGAAACTAATATGGAAGGTGCTACTTTTTCTACAGTTGATGATTTATCATATCTTTATGAATATGTAAGAGATCGATATAATAAAACTATTAAGACTCCACCTAAAATAATAGAAAGGGAAGAAAATAATTCGACATATTCTTCAAGAACAATGTAAAATAATAAAAACTGTGATATAATTTATACGACAAGAGGTGTATTATGAGTTTGAAAATAGAAAGATATAATAGTCAGTTTGTAAAAGAAATAAGCCATATTTTACAAGAGGAAGTCCATGATTCAAATATTGGATTTGTAACTGTAACAGATTGCGAGATAACAAATGATTTATCATTTGCAAAGGTTTATGTAACTGTTTTTGATAAAGATAAGAAAGAATCTACTATGGAGGCACTTGAAAGAGCTAGTAGTTTTATTCGTGGAGAGTTAAGTAAAAGAGTAAAGATAAGACATACTCCAGAGCTTAGATTTGTCTTTGATGAATCAATTGAATATGGAAATAGAATCGAAAAAGCTATTGATAAAATACATAGTGAAAAGATAAGTAAATAGTTATAAATAACATATATTTTTACTAATAAAATACAAATATACTTAGTATTTACATTTTAAAAAAAGGTTATATACCTTTTTTTTGTTGATAAAAACCTTGTTTTAATATATAGTATTATTAGGATAGAATAAGATAATTGAGGTGTTATATGAAACCAATGGAAATGGATACTAATGATATAGAAAAGTATACAGCTGAACTAAATAAGTGTTCTGTTGGTATTGAAGATATTGCCAATAGTAATAATTCGAATTTTGAATGTTTGAATAATTCAGGACTATTTAACAGGGGTTTTTCTAATATAAATAATAAAATTCAGGGTCTATCAAAAAAAATAACATCTTTAGGAAATGTTGTTAGTAAAGAAAAAGAAGAAATGTTTGTAAATGAAAATAGGTTATCAAACTTAGCTGAGGCAATAGAGGTTCCTCAGGATTTTGTAGTTAACTATAATAATACAATATTTAACAATGAAAATGTAATCTTAGAAAAAAGAGATGGTCAAGCTATTAAGGTTGATTCTCAGATTAATCAAGAGGAATTAGACTTTCAATCAAGTTTGGCATTTAATAAAAAATTATCCAATATTTATAGTAATGAAAGAGATAAAGATATAATAGATAATGAAAGTTTATATAATATTAATAAAGAGGATCTTTTAGATTTTTCTTCTAATATCAATTTAAATAAATCAGAATATAATGATAATTATGATATAAATAAAACTAAATTGGGTAATATTAGTAATGATGAGTTACAAAATAATGTTGAATTTAAAAATATAGAGGATATTGACAATATAAAATTATATAATATTTATAATAATAATTATCCTAATGAAATAAATGTCCCTTATGAACTTGTAAAAGAAGAAGAGAAAGATGAGTGATATTTTTATGAAATTAAAGGTTGATTATTTAGAAATTGAAAAAGTAGAAAAAACAAATATAGAGGCAGCGGTTAAGTTAGAAGATGAAATAGATTATATCTTAGGTAAATTAGAAGAATTAAAAGATATATGGCAAGGTGAAGACGCGGATGTTTTTTATCGTAATTCTGAAATTTTTATAAATAGAATGAAGGTTCTACCTAACTTTTTAAATGTAATGGGAACGTTTATTGGAAATTCAAATAAATCTTATAATGAACTTGAAGATAGGTTTAAAAAGAAGTTAGAAAGGGAACGTGATAAAAATGAGCAAGATTATTATCAAAGATTCGAATAAATATTTAGCAATTGTTCAAGATATAGAGAAATCAATCGATAGAATGTCACAGACATTTAGTTATTCGAATAAAAATATGGATTATATAGATGAAAATAATATTTGGGTAGGCAAAACTAAAGATGTTGTAGTAGATAAATATAGTAATTTTAAAAAAAATATACCTACTGTCTTAGAGTCCCTTAATAATTATGTAAGATTTTTAAAAGATACTTTAGATAAATATGAGAAATTAGAAAGTTCTTACAGAAAGGATTTGGATTTGAATCAAGATAACCTAAATGTTAATTGATTGGTAAATCTTTTTAGATAATATGAATTATAAATATTTTGTTGGTGATTATAAAAAGTATTACGAAGAATTGAATGGAAAAAACCTATCATCAAAAATAGATACACTTAAAACGGATTTATATAGATTAGATTCTGAAATAAACTCTGTAAATGTTATTATTAATACATGGAATGGAAAAGCAGCAGGAACTTATAAAGAAGAAAATGTTATGCAAATCGTTGATGAGTTTAAAAAAATTGCTGAAAGATTAAATAATGGATTTGAACCAGCAATAAAGGCAATGGAAGAATTAGTTCCAAAATTAGAAGAATTAAAAAAATTAGAAGAAGAACTTGCACCTAAAGATGAGGAGATAAAATCTAAAATTTTTAAACTTAATTCTAATATTTCAGATGAAGAAAAACAAGAACTTGAAAGACAAACAGCTAGCCTAAAAGAAGAAATAAAAATATTGAAAGAAAAACTAGAGAAGATAAAGGCTGAATGTGATTTGCTAATAAAAGATATAAAAAATTTAGAAGATACGATGGAAGATTATGCTCAATATGGAAATAGAATGTTAGGAAATGATGATGTTGATTTTGATATTGAAACATTAGAGCAAAGGTTAGCATCGGTAACTAGTTTAATTGATAATTATAAGAAAGTTTCGGAATTTTTAACAGAAACTTTAAAATTAAAATATGGTGAAGATATAAATAATCTTCAAGTAGATTTAGCCGATTTTAAAAATGTCGACTATATTTTTGATGTCTTTGATATTTATAATCAGGCTGGTGTAAAAAAAGAGGATCTTTTTAAAGAAGTTGATGGGAATCCTGTTTTTAAACTAAATCAATTTGTTAAGATTATTAATTTTATGGAGATTAATGATGTTCATAATAAAATAAATAAATATGTATCAGGAGAAAGTTGGGAAGCAAGTGGACTTTCTTCAATATATAAAAATTTTACCGAAAATGACATGATTAACAGAGTAAAAAGAAAGGATAGTTCAGTTACAGATGTGAGGAAACATCTTGCTGATAAAATGGTTTTATTTAATAATTCATATAGTGGAATATACAATGAGTTTAATGAATATAGAGCTTTATTAGAGGCAAAAAACTTTGCTGATACAAAAATATATCAATTAGAACAGATGAAAAAACTTTTACCTTATGAGATTTATATGGATAATCCGGATTTTAAAGAATTTTATAATAAAAATTATTCTGATTATAACCTAGTAGATAAAAATAAATTAAAATACATGTCTTTGCAAGAGGTAGCACTTTATGATTATTTATTAGCAAATACTAATAAAAATACTGCAAATGGTTATTTAAAAGCTATGGAAGATGCTTTTAATCAAAGAGAGGGATTTGAAAAAGCTTCTCAATATGTAGATTGGTTGCTAAAAGATGGCTTTCAACCAGTAGATTTAGCAAATAGTGGATTTGAAGGATTTAAAGATGGTGTAAGAGGTTGGTGGGATGGTATCCTAGATAACTTTAGAGTAGCTGAGACAGAAGCTGGAACTAAGTCAGCTCTAGATTACGAATTATTATATAAAGCAGATCTTATTTATAAAAATGCACTTAAATATGGAATTACAGAAGAACAGTGTTCTGGTATTAATCAGTTTTATCAAACAGGGCAATCAGTAGGTAATATGGTTGTTCCAGTTTTAGCATCTTTTATACCTGTTGTTGGTCAAGGATTGTCTTCTGGTCTTATGTTCGCATCAATTGCCGGAAATTCAGCTGTAGAAGCAAAGCAAGCAGGAGTAACAACAGCACAAGCTTATATGTATGGAATAGCAACTGGTGCTAGTGAGACGGTAACAGAAAGATTCCTAGGAGGTATTCCTGGTGTATCTAATCTTGGTAAGTCGTTTGTAGGTAATATGCTTAGTGAGGGAATAGAGGAATTCTCACAAACATATATAGATAAGGGACTTAGAAATATAATATTAGGTGAGAAAAATGATTTACTATCTAGGGAAACATTTAACGAAGCATTAGAATCAGGTAAACAAGGTGCAATAACTTCGGCTATTCTTCAAGGAGGTACAAATACAACTACGAGTGTTTTAAATCAAGGAGTAAGTATAGCAACCGGAGGATCAGCAACTTATGTAGGGATTAAAAACTCTATTGAAAGTAAATACTATGGAAATAAAGCTACTACAATTTTTGATAGTGTTTTAAATGCAAATGGGGATGTATCTCAAAGAGATGCTAATCGTCTTGGAAATGTAATAGAACATTTATCTCCGAGTGAAATAAGTGGTCTAACTAAAAATATGTCTAGCGAACAAGTAAATATCTTAGAAAGTGTTGTAGAAAGATCAAATTCAGCAAGAATTAATAATATTGCAGAAAAAACAAATCTTACTTTCTTAGTTGAAGGAAAAGATGTTAATAGTAAAATGGAAACTGCTAGAATAGTTACAGAAGTGGATAAAGGAAATTTTTCTAAAAATTATAGTGATGCACAATTAAAAACAGAAGTTACTAGAGATGGAACTACACTTAGCGATTATATAGATGTTAAAGAAATTCAACACAATAATATACAAACTCAACAAGTACAACCACAAACTCAAATAAATAATAGTGTAACTCAACAAGTATCGCAAACTCAACAAGTACGACCACAAACGCAAATAAATAATAGTGTAACTCAACAAGTATCTCAAACCCAACAAGTACAACCACAAACTCAAATAAATAATAGTGTAACTCAACAAGTACAACCACAAACGCAAATAAATAATAGTGTAACTCAACAAGTA
>CAYMAV010000006.1:0-32631 GCA_964388545.1 uncultured Clostridium sp. | reverse complement strand
CAACAAGTACAACCACAAACGCAAATAAATAATAGTGTAACTCAACAAGTATCTCAAACCCAACAAGTACAACCACAAACGCAAATAAATAATAGTGTAACTCAGCAAGCATCTCAAACTCAACAAGTACAACCACAAACGCAGGTTAATGATACAATTACTAAACAAAATCCAGCAGTATTAACAGCTGGAATTGGAGCGCTTGGGTTGGGAACTTTTATGCCAAATTTATCGGGATTAATTAATAATAGACAGAATGGACAAAATCAAAATAATCAACAAAAAGATTTACAAACATCTAGGAGTGAAAGTTCACAAACACAAAAAGCTGAAATTAATCGAGCAACTGCGCAAGAATCGTTTGAAAGTAAAACAAAATCTCCAACACAACAGGTAAATAATCAAGCATTAATAGAAGCAGGGGTAGTTTCACAACTATATCAAACTCAACAAACAGAAAATAATCAACAAGCAAGAGTAACAGAAGAAAATAGATTAGAAAAAGTAAAGGAAACAATATTAACAGAAATAGAACAAAAAACAAGAGAAATAGGCGAAAAATTAAAGTTAAATAAGATAACAGAAGCAAGGGAAACATTTGAAAGAATGAATCTACGTGAAAAATCAGAAACAATATATGAATTAATAAGACAGAAAGTAGATATAAATCAAATAAAAGAATTAAAGAGCAACATGAATTTTAGCGAGAGAGTAAAAACATTCTTTGAAATGGGAAAAATCGCAGCACAAAGAGATTTTAATGGATTCTTCAGTGGATTTAGAGATCATGCCGCATTACATACAGCAGAAGTAGCAAAATATGCAAAAAGACTGATTGAAAATGCAGGAGTAATAGGAATAAAAGCCCAAGAAATACTAGATGCAGTAAGATGTCATGATTTTGGAATGATGGGAGGATTAGCATTTGTTGATGGGAAGATAATAAAAGATTTAAGAGAAGCAACATTAAATAAGAGTGAAATATTAAAATCAGATGCAAAAGTAATCTGGAGAACGATAAAAGAAAACGTAATAGAAACAGTAAAATCAGAAGGATTAATAAGTGAAGAAATATTAAGAGATGAAGAAGGAGGAATAGATAGACATATAGACAAACAACTTGATAAATTGTTTGAAGGTGGAAAGGGAATAGATACAACAGAAATAAATACAAAAGAAGAACTAATAAAAAGTATGATTAGCTATATTAGTCAAAGAAGCGGACAAACAGTAACAAGTGTTGAAGAAAAAGGAAAAGCGATATTAGAACCAATATGGGAAAAAGCAACAAATGATCCGACAATACAAGAAAAATATCAAGCAAATTATGAAAAAACATTAAAAAGTAAAATAGATAATCTAGCAAGAAAAAACCATCCATTAAATTCAGCGTTAGCAGTATTAACAGAGGAAGGAATACTAAAAGAAGGATCAAGAAGAGAAGTCGTAGCATTATTAGTAATGTCACATAGTAAATCAACATCAGGAATATCGGATTTTTCAAATAAAAACGAGTGGATAAGAGCAGTAAATAAAATAGAAGAAGCATTAAAAGTACAAGGTTCAGGAGTATCATTTAATAAAGAATATTTAGTAGAACTAATAAATAACGAAAGCACATTTAGAGATTTACAAGATCAAGCACTAATAATAAGAGATGCGGATGCGTTATCAGATATTCCATTAACAAAAGATGGAGATACAATAATGCAAACAGGCGATACATCTAGGGTAGAGATAAATGATGGAAGAACAAATATAACAGGAGAAATGACAGCAGAAGAAAGAAGAATGTCATTTGATCAAGAAGTCTTGGAAATAAATGCAGAAGAAAAATTAATAAGAGATGCATTATATGATGAGAATGGAAATAAAATAAAAGAATTAGGAGGAATAAGTAAATCAATACACTCAGGAGAAAAAAATGTAGTGTATGGAAGTACATATAATCCTGAAACAAGAACATATAGTGCGGAAGTAGTGTTAATCGAACCAAATTCAATACCAAACTCAACATTTAAACAAATTGTGGAAAGATTAAATGAAGTAGTAACATATGGAAATTGTGTAATAAGAGATGCATCTGGTGATGTAATAAGCGATAATAGAGAATTTGTAATAAAATTACCAAAAGAAGCGCAAGGAACACAGTTAGGAAAATATTATGAATCACAAGTAAACAATTATTTTAGAACATTAAGATCAGATGTGGATATTGCAGCAGGCAAAAATAACCCAGTATCTGCTTCATTAAATAGTTTTCTTGAAAATTATGAAAAATCAAAAAGCAATGTAAGAGTAGAATATGTAGATGAAGGTTTAAAAACAACAGGATTTACTCCAGATGCCTATAAAATATAAAAAAAGTCAAATAATATTTTAAATAATAATTAATTTTTATAGGGATATTAAATAGTTTTTAATTATATTTAAATATGATATAATTAATTTAGATAGGAGAATAGTATGGAAAAAATTAGAGAAATGGACTCTTATTCTAAAGGTAGAATTATAAAAATATATGAGTATCAAGATTTTAGTGAATTAATTGATTTTTTAAAAAGCGCAAAAGAAAGCGGTAAAGTAAAAGATCCAATTTATATTGATGAAAAAGATTTGGATGTAGGGTTAAAAACATTACCATCAATGTGTGGGTTTGATACATTGCTTGATAATAAAGATACTTTACTATTATCAGCTACTTATAATGATGTATCTATGAATATTTTTGTTATGCATAATGGAGAAAAATATACAGTTTCTGTAAGACCTAATGAAAACACAATATTTATTAATACACCAAAAGGCAGCGAAATAGAATTAGATGATTTAGTATCAATAAAAAAAAATGAATTAGCTGATGAATCAAAAAAAATAGGAGCCTCTCCATTTCAAAATTAAATATATTACTAATTTAGAAATAAAGAAGTGATAATAAAAACAATAAAGTTAGTAGAGATACTAACTTTTTTATATGGAATAAACTTATTAATTATGTTATTATTTAAATATAATAGGAGTGTATATGAAAAAAGGGTTTACTTTGATAGAGTTAATTGCTGTACTTGTAATGATTGCTTTATTAATAGCAGTTGTACTGCCAAATGTATCTAATCTTATGAAAGATCAAAATAAGAAAAAACATGATTTATATTATACAATGGTTAATGAAGCGGTTGATTTGTATGTGGAAACAAGAAGAGATGATCTTGGAGGAGTAGAAGCAGAAGGATGTGTTAATGATTTTACTATTGGAGATTTAATAGAGGAAGAGTATATTAAATATTTTGATAGTGAGTCCGATAAAGTATGTAGAACTAAAAATATTTATAACGGTGGTTCAGCTGTTAAAAATTGTACAATCTGCGGAAGCCCTGGTGATTTTTCTTTAAGTTTTTTAAGAAATTCTGGTTATGAGGATACTGGTTTTGAATCAAATGTAAGAATTACTAACAAAGAAGGAAGAATCTCAAAAGAAGTAGCAATGGTTTGTATAAAAAACAATAAAATTGTATATGAGAAGAAAATACCTACTAAAGCATGTAATAAATATGTAGCGGCTAATGTTGAAACAGTATCTCTTTTAAATCAACTATCTACAAATGTTCCAAACACTTTATATCAAAATAATCTTTATTTTATAAATGGAAGTGCAACTAATAACTATATTTGGTATTCTGGTAAATTATGGAGAGCTATTAGTTTTAATAAAGAAAATGGTTTAATTAAATTGGTTACAGAAGGCCCTGTGACAACAATAACATATGATAGAACAGATTCTTTTAATGAATTTAAAAATACTAATATTGGAATATGGCTTAACACAGTTTTTTATCAGTCCCTAAGGAATCCTACTAATTTTATTGTAGAAGAAGACTGGTATTATGGGGCAGTATCAAGTCCTGTTTATCCAACAACTGGTTCAAATAAATTAAAGGTTGGGTTGTTGAATTATTTTGAATATGACAGAGTAAAGGGCTTTTTAAATACTTTCCAAAAATGGTGGCTTTTATCTAATTCTACTAGTGGAGGATCTTGGTATATAAATGATACAAATGCACCAAGAAATATTTCAAAGAAAACTTTTTATGGCGTAAGACCTTCTATTGTTTTAAAACCAAATATTTCATTTAATAAAGGTGGTACTGGAACCGTTGTTAATCCTTATGTTTTAAAAGGAGAAGGAAGGATCGTTAGTGGAGTATTGTTAAAAGAAAGAATGCCTGGAGAATATGTACGCCTTAATAATGGTGGTGCGGATTACTTGTTTAGAATTGTTTCTACAAGTAATGATTATACTAGACTAATATTAGATACTCCTTTAAATATTGCTAATATGCAATTTCATTATGACGATACGTTCTATAGTAGTTCTAGTTACATAGGAGCTTATTTAAACACTTGGAAAGGAAGTCTTACTCTAGTAAATTCTGATTTTTGTCGAATGAATATAGATGAGAATACAAGTATAAATTCAATTTGCCCTAAAAATGATTTAATTAATATCGATATTGGAATCCCAAAAATCGGTGATATGTTTACTACATCTGCTAATATAGAGTATTGGACATTAAGTAATTATAATTCGTCGAGAATAAATGTAATTAAACCAAGTGGAACGATTGATAATAAAGGAATATTAGATAACTCAGGTGTAAGACCAGTTATTAATCTAGGACCGAATGTAAGAGTCTCAGGAGCGGGTACATTAGCTCAACCATATACTTTAAGTTAGAATAGACAAATAAATAATAATATAATATAATACCCATATAAGTTATGAAGTTGAGGAGTATATTATAAAAAATTAAAGAGAGTCAATGGACGGTGGAAATTGATATTTGATATAATAGAAGGTAGCAATGGAACTAATATCTTAAGTAAATAGAGATATTCGCATGCTTGCGTTAAAAGAATTAAGAGCATATTATATATGAATTAAGGTGGTACCGCGGAAAAAGTTCGTCCTTATTAAAGGAGGGACTTTTTTTAATGGAATATAAAATTATAGAAGAAAAGTATAAAGAGTATTTAAAAAAATATGATCATGATAATGAACTTATTAAAATCAAATTTGAACATGTTTTAATGGTAGCAGAATTAATGGAAGAATTATCAAAAAAATTAGGTTTATCTAAAGAAGAAATATTCTTAAGTAAGGTAATAGGACTTTTTCATGATATTGGTAGATTTGAACAAGTTAAAATTAATAATAATTTTGATGATGTTAAATATGAACATGGAGAAGCAGGGGCTAATTACTTGTTTAAAACTGGTAATATAAGAAAGTTTCTAAATGATGACAAATATGACGATGTCATATATCACTCTATTAAAAATCATAATAAGTTTAAGATTGAAGAAAATTTAGATGATAACTCTTTAAAATATTCCAAGATGATAAGAGACATGGATAAAGTGGATATTTATCGGGTAATATCTAATAAAATATCCGATCAATATTTTGATAAAGATGATCTAAGTTTAAATGTTAGGAAAAATTTTCTTAGTAAAAAATCATGTTTAAAAGAGGATAGAAAAACTTATAGTGATCAAGTCGTCTTTTCAATCGCCTTTATTTTTGACTTTAATTACAAGGAAGCATTAGAAATATTAAGAGATAAAGGATATTTTGATAAATGGTTATCAACTATAAAATTAAAAGAGGGTAGCGAGGAAGAGTTTAATAAAATAAAAGATTTTGTTAAGAAATATATAAAGGAGAGATTTAAATGTTAGATAATAAATACATAGCAAAAGAAAAAGAAGAAAAGTGGTTAAAATATTGGAAAGAAAATGATGTATATAAATTTAAAAGAAATGAAAAAGAAGTGTATTCAATAGATACTCCACCACCCACAGTAAGTGGTAAGATTCATATTGGGCATATATTTTCATATTCGCAAACAGAGATGATAGCAAGATATAAAAGATTAATAGGGTATAATGTTTTCTATCCTTTTGGATTTGACGATAATGGTCTTCCAAGCGAAAGACTAGTAGAAAAAGAGCAAGGGAAAAAAGCTAAAGAGATAGGTAGAGAAGAATTTTTTAAGCTTTGTTATGAAACAACTGATAAATATGAAGCGGAATTTAAAAATTTGTTTTCTAAATTAGGTGTTAGTACTGACTGGGATCATTGTTATAAAACGGTTAGTCCATCAACTATTGGAATTAGTCAATTATCATTTTTAGATTTGGTAAAAAAAGGACATTGTTATCATAAGGAAAGTCCAGCTTTATGGTGTAATGAATGTTTAACATCATTTGCTCAAGCTGAACTTGAAACTAAAAAGATTAAAACGACATTTAATTATCTTAAGTTTAAAACAACAGATGATGAAGAATTTTTAATAGCAACAACAAGACCAGAGTTATTGCCGGCGATAGTAGCAGTATTTATTAATCCAAATGATAAAAAGAATAAACATCTAATAGGTAAGACTGCTCGTATTCCTGTTATTAATGTAGAAGTTCCAATAATGTCCGATGAAAAAGTAGCAGAGGATAAAGGAACTGGTATAGTAATGTGCTGTACTTTTGGAGATCAAACCGATATTGAATGGTGGAGAAAATATGAACTACCTTTAAAAAAAATATTCACTGATTATGGATATATTGTAAATAAGGTTCCAAATTATGGCGGATTAAAGATAAAAGATGCTCGTAAAAAGATAATTGAGGATTTAGAAAATGGTGGTTTCGTTGATCATATAGAAGAGTTAGAACACGAGGTTCAAGTTCATGAAAGATGCGGTAAAGAAGTAGAGTATTCTGTATTAAAACAATGGTTTATTGATATTTTAAGTAATAAAAATAAATTTATTAAATTAGGTGAGGAAATTAAATGGCATCCAGAACATATGAGGCATCGTTATAATGAATGGGTTAATAATGTTGCATGGGATTGGTGTATTTCTCGTCAAAGATATTTTGGAGTACCTTTTCCGGTTTGGCATTGTAAGGATTGTGGTGAAATAATATTTGCAAATGAAGAAGACTTACCAGTTAATCCATTAGTTGATAAACCTAAGATAAGGGAATGTCCGAAATGTAAATGCAAGGAATTTATTCCAGAAAAAGATGTTATGGATACATGGGCAACATCTTCAACTACACCTCTAATAAATATGAAATATAAAACAAAGGATAGCCTTGAAGATATATTAAAACCAATGAGCTTAAGAAGTAATGCCTCTGATATTATTAGAACTTGGGATTTTTATACTATTGTAAAAAGTTATTATCATTTTGGTGAAATTCCTTGGAAAGATATTATGATATCTGGATTTGTAATGGCCGATAAAGGTGAAAAAATTAGTAAATCCAAAAACAATGCTAAAAACGATCCGATAACATTAATTAATGAACATTCAGCTGATGTTATTAGGTATTGGGCTGGAACTGGTAGATTAGGAACAGATATTATATTTACGGATGAGACTCTGCAAAGAGGAAGAAAATTAATTAATAAAATATGGAATGTTTCTAAATTTGTTGAGATGCATTTAACTGATTATGAAGATAAAGAATTTAATGACTTTGAATATTTAGATAAATGGATAATTGGAAAGTATCAAGAGATGGAAAATCAATATATTAAGTATCTAGATGAATATGAAGTAGGCCTTGCTCTTAATTTATTAGAAAAGTTCTTTTGGAATTTCTGCGATAACTATATAGAAATTGTAAAGCATCGTTTATATAGACCAGAAGAATTTGGTGATATTGCAAGATATTCTGGTCAAAAAACCGTATATATGATTTTATTTAAATTGCTTCAAGCATTTAGTATTTATTTTCCATATATCACGGAGGAAATATATCAAGAACTATATAAAGATGAATTATCTATTCATTTAACTAAATTAGTATCATTTGACTTTGACTTTAATCAAGAATTATTACTTGGAGATAGAATAGTTAATATAATAAGCGCTGTAAGAGGAGAAAAAACTAATCAAGCGGTATCATTAAAAACTCCGGTTAAAAATATATTAATATCGTCTAACGATGATTTAAAATTGGCAATTAATCAATCTATTAAGGATTTTAGAGCAACACTATTTATAAAAAATATAGAATTTTCTAAAGGTAGTGAAGACAAAGTTTTAAAAATAGAACTAGAAAAGGAAGAAGAGAACACATAGTTCTTTTTTTCTTATAAAAAGTGTTGTTTATTTTGAAATAAAATAGTATACTTATTAGCATAGAAGGATATTAAATTAGAGTAGGAAGGGTGATTTAAATGAATGTAAATACTTCAAAATTTAAAGGATTATTAAAGAGTAAAGGGTTTATTACTGCACTATGTGCGGTTTTAGCGGTTGCTGTTCTTTTGATTTCTTATAATATAAGGGTTAATCAAGCAGTTAAGCCTGTTAAAATACCAGTAGCAAAACAAACTATTCAGCCTAGAAGGTTAATAACAGAGGATATGATTGAATATCGAAATGTTCCAAAAGGAGGATTATCGGGGAATTATTATGATAACCCTAATCTTATTGTTGGTAAATATTCAAATGTAAATTCTATTATTCCTCAGGGAAGTATGTTTTTTAAGGAAGCGGTAGTATCTAGAGAGGAGTTACCGGATTCTTCATTGTATGAAGTACCAAAAGGAGAAACTTTATATTATTTAACAGTAAATATGTTAACTACTTATACTAATAGTGTTCTTCCAGGTAATTATATTGATTTATATTTATCAACAAAGTTTTCTAATAAAGCATTAGTTGGTAAATTTATTAAGGATATAAAAGTTTTAGCTGTTAAGACAGCTGATGGAAAGAATGTTTTTGAAAATGCAGATGAATCAAGAACTCCATATGTAATTATATTTTCATTACCAGAAGATCAACATTTATTGCTAAGAAAGATAAATGCTATAAATAATTATTCGGTAGCAAACCCTAATTCTGGATTTGCTAGAATTGAGCTTATTCCAGTACCAAATACAGTTAATTATACTGATACAACGGAATCTGTTAAAACAGTAGTAAATAGTCAATATTTAAAAGAATATGTTTTAAATATGTCAGCTTCAATACCAGAGGATATTCCAGATATTAATATTGAAACTCCGCAAACAGAAAAACCAAAAACGGAAGGAAATCAATAGGTAAGAGAATATGAACGAGTCAATGAATTTTGGTAATATTGGCTTTGGGAGTGTTTCTGGTGCAGAAAATAAAGAAGAAAATAATGTTCAAGGTACAGAGCAAAACATAGAAGAAAAAAAAGTGGAAGTTATAACTTCAACCGGGCAAAATCTTTTAGATGGTATTGTTTTAGAAAATAAACCAGAAAGTGCTGCAATAGTTGAAGATTTTAAAAATACCACTGTTAGGAAAAGTAATTACGAAAGAGATAGTGATAATTTTTCTAATATTGATTTTGGACCTTTAAAACCATATCTTGATAATGATGATATAACAGACATTTCATATAGTAATGGTGGTCAATTATGGCTGAAATCTCTATCTAAGGGAGTTTATCGAGCAGATCAACAAAATGTTAATAATTCTCTTATTGAGAAGATTGCCTTTCAATGCTCCAATGTAATGGGAAAAACCTTTAATATGGCTCATCCATTCTTAGACTCTGAAAGTGCTGAACTTCGTATGAATTTTGTTCACGAATCAATCGCTAGAAATGGAATTGCTGCAGTTTTTCGTAAAACACCTGCTAAGATAAGACTAGAAAAGCAAAAATTATTAGATGAAAAGTATATTACTTTAAGTATTCATGATTTCTTAATAAATTGTGTTAGAGGACATTGTAATATAATTGTCTGCGGAGAAACTGGTTCTGGTAAAACCGAATTAGTAAAATATTTAGCAGCACATACCAAAGAAAATGAAAAATTAATAACGATAGAAGATACATTAGAGTTGCATCTTGATAGAATATTTCCAACAAGGGATATTGTTGCAATGAAAACTAATAATATAGCATCCTACTCGGAAGTTCTTGTTACTTGTATGAGACAAAATCCAAAATGGATTCTATTATCGGAAGTAAGAAGTGCTGAAGCGGTAACGGCAGTTAGAAACTCTATTTCTTCAGGACATAACATTCTTTCGACAATTCATGCTGACAAGGCTGAAAGTATACCACATCGTATGTATAGTTTGCTTGAGAGTAATATTGATGTAGATCAATTTTTAAAAACAATATATAGATACGTACAATTGGGTATTTTTGTAAGAGGAAGATATAGCCCAGAAGAACAAAGATTTGTAAGAGAAATTGCTGGGGTAACAGAGTTTTTTGTAACAGATGATAATCAAGCAGAATTTAATAATATATATTTAAAAAATATTGCTGGAGAAGAAATTTATCAAGAGCCATCTAAGTATTTAAAACAATATTTAGAGGGACAAAATATAGATATTACTAATTTATTTGGTCAAAAGAACAATAGAGAACCTCAAGTAAATAATCAACCTGTAAATCAAAATCCTGGGGTTACTCAAAATAGTTTTGTTAGTCAGCAACAAACAATTGGTTAAAAGGGAGGTGTAAAGCTTGATAGAATCATTAATTTTTATACTTATATTAGGTTATGCGGTTTTATATTATTTTAAAAAGGGAGACTCCATGTATAAATTCATCACTGAAACCGGAGGAGCTTTATATAATAAATATGCACCTTATTCTTTTAAACAAATAAGAGAAAAGGTAAAATCCATGGGGCAAGAATATACTAAGAAAGAATATATTGTCCAAATTTCAATGCTTGCTGGATTTTCTTTTGCAATATCCTATATTTATTTTTATAATTTGGTTGTTTCTTTGATGTATATGATAATCACAGTTAGTTTTATTCCTTATCTAACATATTTAAGGTGTAAAAGAATTTATAGTGAATTTTTGTTCGAACAAATACAAGTTTATACAACAAATACGATAATGGAATTTCAAACTACTCAAAACTTTGTAAAAGCTCTAGAAGGAGTAATGCAATCAGGAGTTTTAGAGTCACCTGTATCCGATGATGTTCAATATATGATTGATTCTGCTTATCGAAATGGAGATATAACAGAATCTATTGAGTATATGAATTCAAAATATGAATATCATATGACTAGGAATATGCATCAATTATTCTTGCAAATTACAAGAGAAGGTGCTAGAGATTCTAATGAGGTTTTAGAAAATATGCTTCTTGATATCGACATTTTAGTTGAAGGTGTATATAAAGACAGAATGGATCGAAAAAGGTTCCATAAGCAGTTTGTACAATATGGGTTAATGTTATATAGTTTAATGGCATTAGTACAGTTTTTAATTGGTATCGAAGACTATTTAAGACTATTAGAAAATCCGCTAGCCAATATAGCAGTACATGCGATTATAATAATAAATAGTTATTTCTTACTTAATGGAGAAAAATATTATAATGAGAATGTAGGTGTTGAATAATGTTAGAAACGGTAATTGTAGTAGGACTATTGTTAATAGCTTTGTTTTATACAGAAACAATTAAAACAAAACGTTTTTTAAATGAAGAAGATGGTCTGTTTCTTGATTTTAAAGAAAGAGATTACAATATTTTGATGGCCTTAAAATATGGAGAAAATGTAGATTATAACAAGTCGTTTATGAAACGAATTAAAACGGCTTTTTACAGTTTTTTAATTTTCCTTGTTTTTATGGTAGGAAATATATCTTTTTTAAACTTGTTAATGTTATTGGCACTAACTTATTTTGTCTATAAATCACCATATATGCAATTAAAGACTTTTCAAAAAAGTCATATGAAGAAAATTGACCTAATGCTTCCATATTATCTAAAAAATCTTGAAATACTTTGCCAAAATTATACTGTTCCAGTAGCACTTTCAAGATCTATTGAGGAAGCGCCTCAGGTATTTAAACAAGGACTTAGAGAATTAGTAGCTAAAATAGATGCTGGTGATTCTTCTATTCAACCTTATATGGATTTTGCTTTACAATATCCAGTTAGAGATTCAATGAGAATGATGAGACTTCTTTATAGATTAGGTTTAGGTGCTCAAGAAAATAAATATAAACAATTATTGTTATTTTCAAAATCTGTATCAGCTTTACAAAACAAGGCAAGAGAAAATAAATACAAACAAAGATTAGAAACGATGGAAAAAAAGACAATGATCATGCTTGGGGTTACAGGCGGAGGAACAATGTTAATTCTATTGTTATCAATGCTAATGTTTTTTGGTATATAGTGCAAAAAAAGTAATAAAATATAGAATAAATTATAAATATGTTATATAATTAATTTATAACATAGAGAGGAGGAATAATTAGTGAAAGAGGCGACAGGAGAATTAAATATGACACTTGTTGTTATTATAGCAGTAGCTGGTATATTATTATTTGTAACAACTTTTTTACCTAAAATTTTTAATTCTGTTGAAAATGAATGGAATAATGCATCAGAGAATAGAGTAGAGTGGAATTCAAATTAGTGTTAATTGGATAATATAAGAGGGGATGAATAAATGAGAGAATCAATGGGTGGTACATTACTGTTTTGGATTGTTCTTATTTTTCTTTCAATTTTTATTACCTTTATGGCATCGGTAATTAAATATGCTTTTACTTATAAAATAAAAAACAATTTAATTGACTATATAGAGAGAAATGAAGGAATTAGAAATAAAGAAGAATTAGAAACTAAACTTGCAGAATTCGGATATCCAAGACAAAGTAATTACATGGTATGTAAGCATAAAGTTGGAGAAAACGATGATACAAGTAAGGTTTTTTGGTTTGTAAAACTTAATGCAACTTTTAAAATGCCTGTTATTAATTCTTCTTTTAACATTCCAATACAAGGAGAAACAGTATTCATTCAAACAGGTGTATTAAATACAGATTCTTCTTGGGGGGTAGAAGCTGGTAGTAATTGTGAATGTAGAGGTAAAGCTACAGAGTGTATTAGATAATTAATAAAAGGGATAGTGTGATATATGAATGTATTAATAATAAATAAGGAAGAAAAAACCTTATCGGCTTTAAATATAGAGATAATTAAGACCTTAAAGGGTGTTTTTTCTGCTGATGAGGTGGTTAATACATTTAGCAATTTTTTCTTTAATCGACTAATTAT
Organism: uncultured Clostridium sp.; assembly: GCA_964388545.1. Classification (GTDB taxonomy): domain Bacteria; phylum Bacillota_I; class Bacilli_A; order RF39; family UBA660; genus RUG13868. The sequence goes on along the minus strand of CAYMAV010000006.1, from coordinate 19,532 downwards.
CGATATAACTGCATTACAAAACAGCGAAGATCCTAATACTTATCAAAAGATATCTGTTGGTCTTCCAGTAGATAAAATAATACTATTAATTCCGACTAATTCAAGGGTAGCTAGTAGTATGTTTTTATCTAATTTAATATCCCTAGGTTTTTATAATTTTACAACTAATACAGATGGAATTATATATTTACTAAATAATCCTAATACATATAACGAAGTTGCCCATCTTCATAAAGAAGGAGTTCCTAACCCAGGTGGTCAGACTCCGCCGGAATTAATTCAAAACGATGGATACCAAATGGGATTTTCTAGAATAATTGGATTTAGGAATGTTACAGATGGTGCTGGAGCAACAACGCTTATTTATTTAATAAAAAAAGAATTAGAGGAAAGATATCGATATAATGTTTTGTGTATAGAGATAAATAAAAGAGATTTTGTATTCTTTAGAGAAAATAATATGATATCAAAAGAGAGGCAAAATATTGCTGCAGAACTTCTTAGGGCAAAGGAATATGATTTTGTTTTAGTAGATTTAAATGATTATACCGATAATATATGTGATGAGATTATATATTTAATTGAACCATCAGTTATAAAATTAAATAAATTAATGCTTAGAGATAGAACAATTTTTTCTAGAATAAGAGGGGAAAAAATAATTCTTAATAAAACGGTTTTATCCGACATTGATGTAAGAGAATTTTCTAAAGAAGCAAATATAAAGATGTTTGCAGTTATACCACCGGTAAATGATCGTGAGAGACCTAGAGAAATTAGTCAATTGATTAATCAACTCGGAATGACAAGATAATTGACAAATATAATTAAATATATTATTATATGAATAGAAATTTGGAGGAAAATATATGGATTTATTATTTATAGCAGATGCTTGTGAAGGTTTAGGACCTGTAGTATCAATTGTTAAAACAATTTTTAATATTATAAAGATAGTTGCACCTATTTCATTTATAATTACTGGAGCATTTGACTTAACAAAGGCAGTTATGTCAGGTGATGATAAGCTTATGAAGGAAACATGGTCAAAACTATTAAAAAGAGGAATTGCTCTTATTGCAATATTCTTTGTAGTATTTTTAGTTGAATTTGTAATGGGACTTATAGCAGATACAGATCCTGATTCAAAGGGTTGGGTTGCATGTTGGACACAATCGTAAAAAAGAGTTAAATAACTCTTTTTCTTTTTGTATAAAGATGATACAATAAAACTATAATGGAGAATATAATATGGAAGCAAATGATGAAAATAAGGAAACAACATTAGTTTCTTTTGGAAGTAAAGATTATACAACTATTAACTTTGAAGCGGTTGGAGATATTATAACAGAGTGGACAGCTATGTCTACTGAGTTTTCGTCTATTAGTAAAGCGGCAGATGATCCCACTTTTAAAGCATTAGATAGTGCAGGGTTAGGATCTAGCTTTCCAGCAGATTTTGATAAGGGAATTACTACAATAATAGACGGACTTAATAGTGCAATTACAGATGCTCAAAATGCAATTGCAGCTTTAGTTGAGCAAGATAATAAATTAGTAGGACTATTACCAAGAAGAAGAGATCAAGATGATGGTGGTGGAAATGGAAACGAAAATGGAAACGGAAACGGAAATGGAGCTGGAGCTGGAACAGATGATGGAACAAAACCACCAGAACAACAAGAAATTCCAACAAAGCCATTTGATGTTAATAAAATTTCAACAAATGATTATGGTTCAATAATTGATACGGTTTTAGCCATGGCTGATGGTGAAAAAGTAAAATTGGATGAACTATTAAAAACTGAAGGAGGAAGAAAACAGTTATTAGAAAATTTATTAAAATCAAATATATCTGATGATTTGAAAAAAGAATTACAAGCAGCAGATCTTAATAGTTTCTCAGAATATATATTATCATTGTTATCAAAAGATAATAAATTATTTAAACTTGATGAGATATCTACGCAAATAGTTAAAAACTTTGTAGATAAAATGATGGAAGATCGATTAACTAGCAATTCAATGATTAGCTCTATGAAAGTTAAAGATGATGTTATTAAAACGCTTAATCAAGTTGGTGAATTATTTACTGAAAGTCTATCATCTATTGATAAAAATACAGGGTTAGCACCTTTTAGAAATCAACTTCAATCGATATACGATGGAAATTATGATGATAAAAAGATAAGTAAAGACGGAGTTAGTTTAGTTAGAACAATCATGGATTATATCTCTGATAAAAAAGAAATTTCAACTGAAGAATTACTTGCTGATGATACACATAGTGAGTCTATCTTAAATGCAGTTTTAGGTGTTAATAATTATGGAAGTTACCTTGGATTATTAAATAAATGTTCTGATGATCATTTTAAAAATAATTCTATGAATTTGTTTAATGATAAGATGATGCCTATATATAGAGAATATGGAGAACAATTACCTCAGCAACAGAATAAACCGATTTCTGATTCTTTTGTTCCGACAGAAGGTTTTGAGTAATAGTTAAATAGGGAGATAGATATGAAAAATTTTTTAAAAGTTAATTGGAGAGATCTTAATGAATTAGGAAAAAAGACTATTAATACTTCTGTTTTGTTTGAGGAAGGAAGAAAAAATTATCTTGATATAATTAAATCTTTAGATGAATGCTGGGGCGGAATAGATGCTTATAATTTTATAAATAATGCAACTAATTATTTAGAGTATTTAAAAGCTGATAGTGATTACATGATGGAACTAGGAAAGTTTTATTCATCGGGGGCTAAATCATATAATGAAGTAATTGATGAAAATTCTGAAAATATTAAAAGAAAAACAGAATTGTTTGAGCAAGATAAAAACGGGGGACGTTATGAAGGAAATTAAAATTGACACCGATTTATTAAGAGAAAAAATAGAAAAATTAAAAATAGAAAAGAAAAAGATCGATGAGGCGATGGGATATGTTTTTGATGATTCAAAAAACATTGAAAATATATGGAGTGGAAATTGTGGGGATCTTCTAAAAGAGGAGTTAGGGCAGTATTCTACTACCTTTGAAAAAATTAGTTACCAACTAGAAAAATATATATTTTTCCTTGAAAAAACTATTGAATTGTATGAAAAACAGGAAGAAAAAATTGGAAAGGTTATAGATAATAGTTTTCAGACTATTAATAATTAGGTGCGTATATGATTGATTTAAAATTTAACGATGATATAAAAAATTGGTATGATAATTTAAGTAATTCTAATCCAACTTCAATTTCTGGTCTTGCTGAAAATATGAGTACAAGTTTAACGAATTTAAGTACTAGATTTATGGGGGTTCTTACCTCAACTAGCACAGCAAATTGGGATGATAAAGTAAGAGCGGCTATAGGTGATAGAGCTGAGTCAATAGATAAATTTATAAAAGAACAGCAAAAAATAGTAGATGATCCAATGAAATTATTGTCTAATTTAGTTCAAAATATAATAGATAGTTCAAAAAAATATTTGGATTTGTATAAAATTTATAAAGATGCATCTATTCCATCATTTGATAATCCAACGGAAGAGCAATTAAAAGAAATAGAAGCTGCAAAAAATCGTAAAAGAGAAAAAGCCAAAAACGCTTTTGAGGCAGAGGAAGCAGCAATTACTGCTGCAAATGATTATACTGCAAAAGTAAATGGTAAAAAATTTGATATGCCAGTTGCTCCTGAAGGATTAAATGGAGAATCTGGAAAACCTGCAGATACAGCTGGAGATGAAGAAGCAGCACAAAAAGCAGCAGAAGAAGCCGCGAGATTAGCAACAGAGGAAGAAGCAGCGAGATTAGCTGCTGAAGAAGAAGCAGCACAAAAAGCGACAGAAGAAGCAGCGAGATTAGCAGCAGAGGAAGAAGCTGCAAGATTGGCCGCAGCAGAAGAAGCAGCAAAACTAGCAGCCACAGGAGAAACACTTGGATATGATACATTTTTAACTCAAGTAAAAGATGGAGATAAAGTTACTATAGGTGATAAAGAGGGTACACTTAGAACATTACAAGAAAATGGTGAAAAAAAATTAATCGTTGTTTTTGATGGTCTAAGAATAAATACATTTACTGAATATGAATCCTTAGATATATTACTAAGAAGCAATAGTACCGATCAAAAAACTGTTGTCGATGTTAAAAATAGAGATGGTAGCTTTATAAAACTTAATGTTGAAGTTCCAAAAACATCAGATAACTATGGAAAGCCAGATGATATAATGAATGTTCCTAATGGTATAGTATTATTAGAAAAAGGTATAGTGATTAACGGTCCTAGAAAAATTACAAAAGTTGTACAATTGGACTCAAACGGTAAAGTTATAGATTCTTCATATTATATACAAGATACTAAAAATCCAGATAATTTGTGGCGTAAGTCAAATAGTGATGTAAAAAATTTACACCCTGTTGATTTAGATTTAAAAAATCTTTTAGGCCAAAATCTTTCTTCAGATAAAATAAATGACGGAACATTTGTTCAGTATCAGACTGATAATGGATTTGTAAATATCGATTATACCTATAATGAAACATATGGAGGACAATTTACAGTAAGTATGAATGGAGAGCTTAATCCTAGAATATATGAGATTCCTCCAAATAGTAATGTTGATAATGCAATAAATTTACTTTTAAGTGATATTGGTGCTAATTATAAAATTCCAGAATAATTTAATTTTGTATTAAGACTAGAAATAGTCTTTTTCTTTTCTAAATAAATAATATAGTGTATAATTAAACCATTAAAGGAGGCTTCTATGGAAAGAGTTTATACTGAACAAGAAACAGTTAGAAGAGAGAAATTAGAAGATTTAAGAAAGTTAGGAATAGATCCTTTTGGGCAAAGATTTGAAAAGGATAGTTTTTCAGTTGATATAAAAGAAAAATATAAAGATCATACTCATGAAGAAATAGAAAATATAAATGATACTTATACAGTAGCAGGAAGAATTATGCTTATTAGAAGAATGGGGAAGGCATCATTTTTTACAATTAACGATAAAAAAGGAAATATTCAAATATATATATCAATTAACGATAATGAAGAAGAATATGAATTGTTTAAAAATTCTGATATCGGCGATATCGTTGGTGTTTATGGTAGGGTTATGAAAACTAAAACAGGCGAGGTAACTTTAAGATGTATTAAGTTTACTCACCTAGTTAAAGCTTTAAAACCACTTCCAGAAAAGTTTCATGGACTTACAGATATTGAAGAGAGATATCGTAGAAGATATGTCGATTTAATAATGAATGAAGAATCACGTAATATTGCTTTTCTTCGTCCTAGAATTATTAGAAAAATTCAGAATTTTTTAGATAGTAAGGGATTTGTTGAGGTTGAAACACCAGTATTAACTAATTTATTATCTGGAGCATCAGCTCGTCCATTTATTACTCATCATAATGCACAAGACATTGATATGTATTTAAGAATTGCTTTAGAGTTACCTTTAAAAAGACTTTTAGTTGGTGGTATGGAAGCAGTTTATGAAATAGGTAGGGTATTTAGAAATGAAGGAATGGATCCTAAACATAATCCAGAATTTACTTTATTAGAGGCATATCTTGCTTATGGTGATTTAGAAGATATGATGAATTTAACAGAAGAAATGTTTATTTCAATTGCTAATGATGTTTTTGGTAAAACAACATTTAATTGGTGTGGTAACGAAATAGATTTAAAGGGACCATGGAAAAAAATTAGTATGGTTGATGCGATTAAGGAGGAAACAGGAATAGACTTTAAAAAGAAAATGACTGTTAATGATGCATTAAAATTAGCTAAAGAACATTCTATACCAGTAGAAAAACACCAAGAAAATGTAGGACATATAATTAACTTATTCTTTGAAAAATATGTAGAAGAAAAATTAATTCAGCCAACATTCTTATATGGACATCCAATTGAGATATCTCCACTTGCAAAGAAGGATCCAAAAGATCCAAGATTTGTAGGACGTTTTGAATTATTTATTGGTGGTAAAGAATTTAGTAATGCCTATACCGAATTAAATGATCCGATTGATCAGCTAGAAAGATTTGAAGAACAAATAAAAGAAAGGGATAAAGGAAATAAAGAAGCAAATGACATTGATATGGACTTTGTTGAAGCACTAGAATATGGTATGCCCCCAGCTGGTGGTATTGGTTATGGAATTGACCGTTTAATGATGCTGTTTTTAGAGCAAGAATCTATTAGAGAAGTTATCTTATTTCCTACTATGAAGCAAAAATAAGGCATTGAGTCTTATTTTCGTAAGAATATGAAAAAGAATAAATATACTTTAGGCGAGGAAATAGCTAATTCTATTACTCATGGCATAGGGGCATTACTTTCTCTAATTGGCTTTATATATTTAATTATATTTAGTATTAAAACTGGAAAATTACTAAATATTTTTAGTTCAATAATTTATGGTATAAGTTTAATCATTCTTTATATGATGTCCACTATGTATCATTCTTTAAAAACGGGAAAAGCAAAGGATATATTTAGAATTTTAGATCATTGTAGTATCTATGTTTTAATTGCAGGAACTTATACTCCTTATTCTTTAATAGCCCTTCCTAAAAATTATGGAATACCTATTTTTATAATTATTTGGAGTATTTCTATTTTAGGAATTGTTTTGAATGCTATAAATATTAAGAAGTTTAAAATATTTTCTCAAATAAGCTATATTTTATTAGGATGGATCGTAATATTTGCTTTTAAACCAATAAAAGAAGCTTTAAATTATGAAGGTTTTATTTTATTGATATCAGGTGGAATTTCATATACCCTGGGAGCATTATTCTATTACTTTGGCAGAAAAGTTAGATATTTTCATTCTATATTTCACTTATTTGTTTTAGCGGGATCAATTTTACACTTTTTTTCAATAATTTTATATGTAATTTAAAGGAGTTTTATGAAAATATTAGAAGTTAATAACTTAAAAAAATATTATGGAAAAGGAGATACTCTTACCAAAGCACTTGATGGTGTAAGTTTTGACGTTGAGCAAGGAGAATTTGTTGCCATATTAGGAGCATCCGGTAGTGGAAAGAGTACTCTACTTCATTTAATTGGCGGAGTAGATCGTCCAACATCCGGTAAGGTTTTAGTCGCAGGAGAGGATATCTATAAATATAATGAAAGTAAACTAGCAATTTTTAGAAGAAGAAAAATCGGACTAATATATCAATTTTATAATTTATTGCCTATTTTAAATGTTGTTGAAAATATAACGCTTCCAGTTAAGCTTGATGGAAAAAAAGTCGATAATGTTTTTTTAGAAGAAATAATAAGCATTTTAGGAATGAATAAGAAGGTTTTTAATTTACCTAATCAATTATCAGGTGGGGAACAACAAAGAGCCAGTGTCGGAAGAGCGCTTATCACTAGACCTTTAATTATACTTGCTGATGAACCTACAGGGAATCTTGATTCTAAAGCAAGTAAAGATGTAATGGAACTTTTGAAACTATCCAATCAAAAATATAATCGAACGATAATTATGATTACTCATGATTTAAAGATAGCTAAATATGCTAAAAGGGTAATTACTCTTGCCGATGGTAAGATAATTAATGATGAGAAAGTAAAGTAATATGAATGTACTAAATAACTTAACAAACAAACATATAAAATTAAACAAAAGAAGAACAATTGTTACAATTTTAGCAATTGCTCTTTCAACGATATTAATGTTAGGTGTTGGAATTTCTTTTTCAACCTTTAAAAAGCTACAGATAGATTTAATCGGTTCTTTTTATGGTGATTATCATGCAGAATTTAGTCATTTAAAAAATAATGATGTTAAGGAAATAATAAAAGTAGAAGAAATTGAAAAATATAATTTCCGAAAAGCAGTTGGTATTAACGGTATAGATGGTAACTATAATGTAACTTTTAAAGCAAATAGGAATTTTTTAGAAAAAATAAAATTATCAAAAGGTAAATTACCAGAAAAAGAAGACGAAATAATAGTATCTGATAATAAATATAAAATAGGTGATACTTATTTAGTTAATCATTGTAAATTAAAAATTAATAATCGAGATGTTTTAATAGAAGATGCACGTTATAGTGAAAAATTAAAAATTACTGATTGCAAGGAAGAAAAAACAACCGTTGTTGGTATTATAAAGCAGGATTTGGGTAGTAATTATATCGGTATATCAAATGCTAATAATTATCAATTGGAAGAAGATTTTAATAATATAGAAGGAGATATTAGTTTATTTGTTTATTTTAAAAAAAATAATAATGTTCAGGAAAAAATCGATATTGTAAATAGGACAAAAATTTATAATTATCAATTAAATCTTCCTCTTTTAACTGTACTTGGTGATGTAAAATTTGGTAATATTAATAGGGTTTATTCTAATATAATTAAAGCGATTAATATAATTTTATTAATCGGATGCTCAATTGTTATTTATAATTCATTTGCAATTAGTGTAGTTGAAAGGAAAAAACAATTTGGAACATTATCAAGTATTGGAACAACAAGGTTTCAAATTATTAAAATGGTTTTTTATGAAATATTTATAGTCGGCAGTGTCGGTGTAATCTTAGGTGGATTAATATCATATTTGTTATCATATTCTGCAATTTATATAATTAATTACTTATTTAAAGATCTATTACCAATAACGATAGCAGTATATACCGATTATTCTTTTTTATTAATTTCAATCACATTTATAATAGCAACCATCATTGTTTCTGGGATATCTCCTGCTATTATGGCTAGTAGAACATCTCCAATTGAATTAATTAGGCAAAATAATGATATTAAAATTGATAAAAGAAAAATAAAATCTCCTAAGATAATCGAGAAATTATTTGGAATTGAAGGAAGTATCTCTTTTAAAAATATGAAAAGAAATAAGAAGAAATATCGAATTTCAATGGTCTCAATTATCATTTCAATTATCCTTTTTATAGCAGGATATACTTATTCTACAGGGATAAGAAGCTCTATTTATTCAGCAACTAATGAGTTTCAAGAAAACTCAAGAGTTTATATTAATAGTAATGATCATATTTCAATGGAAGAAAGAAATGATTTTATAAAAAAAATAATGAATAATAAAAATATTAGTGAAGCGATGATTATCAATGAACAGTATATAGGAGTATCTAATTTAGAGGATAAAACATTATATGAAAGTGATTATTATATTAAAAATGGGATAATTTCTTTATATATATATGAAATTGATATTGATAATTATAAAAATATTTTAAAGTCTATGGGAAAAAGCGATATAAAACCAATTTTATATAATAAGGAAATAATAAATAACTATGAGAAAACGAAAAGGACTACGATAGAGCAAAAGAAGTTTATAAAAAAACCTGATAAAATAGTTCTTGATAATGGTATTGAGATAAATGATTTTTATTTAGGTGATTTTAAATATAAAAATGATAATATTTTTAATTCTCAAACTTCAATAGGAGTTTTAATTGTACCAGAAGGCTATTTTAAAGATAAAATAAAGTTTTCAACAACAACGATTTATCTAGATGTTGATGATCCTAATGCCTTTAAATTGGATTTGGAAAATTATGCTAGCGGATTAAATATTGATTATGATTTTGTTAATTTGGATGAGTTAATAAGTAACTTTAATAAATTATTACTAGTATTAAATGGCCTTACTTATAGTTTTATTTTATTAGTAACCTTAGTTGGAATTACTAGTTTAATTAATACAATAGCAACTAGTATGAATTTAAGAAAAAAAGAATTTGCTATTTTAAGAAGTATTGGGCTTACTCCTAATGGATTTAATAAAATGTTAGTTCTTGAAAGTATTTTTATTGGTATTAAAGCGATAATATTTTCATTACCGTTTGTAATAACGATAATTGCCATATATAATAATACAATTAATGACCTATATATAGGAGAGTATTATATACCATGGATGGGCTTAATATTTGCAGTTGTAATGGTTATTTCAATTATTATAATTATTACAATATATTCAACTAAAAAGATAAAAAAGGAAAATATTTTAGATTCATTAAAAAATGAAAATATATAAGGAGAGGTTATGAAAAAAAACATTTTTATAATATTATTATTTTTATTAGTTTCTATTATAATAACGGAAAAGCAAGTTCAAAATGATGTTTTTTATACTATAAAAATAGGAGAAGATATCTTAAAGTATGGTGTTGATATGATCGACCATTATTCTTTCTTAGGCAATTTAGCTTATACCTATCCACATTGGTTATATGATGTTTTAATATATATTATTTATTTTATTAACGGATTTAGTGCGATTTATATATCAACAATTATATTATCAACGATATTATTAGTAATTCTATATAAATTAAATTATAATTTGTCAAAAAATAGAGGTTTATCTTTTTTTACAGTCTTTTTTTTATCTTTTACTATTAATGTCTTTATAACATCGAGAGCCCAACTTTTAAGTTATATTAACTTATCTATATTATTGTTTTTAATAAATAAACTAAGGGAGAAAGAAGAAAGAAAATATATATTATATATTCTAATTATCTCTTTAATTATTGCTAACACACATCTTGCAATGTGGCCATTTATTTTTATTTTGTTTCTTCCTTTTATTGTTCAGGATTTAATCAGCATTATTATAAAAAAGAAAAAAATAAAGTTGCTAACAGACTATAGGATTATACTAGAAAAACCAAAATTTAAAATCACTATTATTGCTTTTGTTTTAACAATTTTAACTGGATTTCTAACTCCAAATTTTTTAGTTCCATTTACTTATTTTATTAAAACTAATCAAGGAATATCTATGAATTATATATCAGAGCATCTTCCTTTTACAATTAATAATAACTATTTTTTATATATAATTTTATTAATTCTAGTTATAACATTTTTAAATAAGAAGACAAGTATTTACTTAAAGGACTTATTTATGTTAATTGGTCTATTTCTATTAACTTTATTATCCAGAAGAAGTTATGCTTTGTTTATAATATTAGGAAGTTTTTCTTTTGTTAGACTTTTTTCTAATTTTAATACTGAAAAAATCAACCGAGTATTTGAATTGAAAAAATTTAAAACTTTAATAACTTTATTTATGTTTTCCTTTTCTATAATAACTATATTTCTTAATATAAAAGTAGATTATATAAATAAAAAAATTTATCCAGTTGATGCGAGCGATTATATTATAAAAAATTTAGACTATAAAAACATTCGTCTATATAATGATTATAATTATGGAAGTTATTTGTTATTTAGGGGAATACCGGTTTTTATTGACTCAAGAGCAGATCTTTATCTTGAGGAGTTTAATAAAAATATTACTATTTTTAAGGATAATCTAGACATGGCTAAAGACTATAAAAAATTATTTCTAAAATATAAAATTACTCATGTTATAATAGAGGAAAAATCTATCTTAAATTATTTTTTAAAGATAGATAATGATTATAAATTATTATATAGAGATGAATATTTTAATGTTTATGAAAGGATGATAAAAGATGAAGAATCAAGCAAATTTTCCAAAAAGGGCGATAAGAATAGTGAGCATAGCAGCAGTAATTGCTACTCTTGGTATGGTGAAAACTTTTATAATTTGTAAAAAGGCTTACGAAAAAGAACAAAAACATAAATTAGTAATTGAAAGAGAAACTACTATGCCAAGTAGAGATTTACCATCTACATTAATTGAAGAAAGAGATACTGAAGCAACTACTAATCTTGATGCTAAAGTAAAAAGGAAAAATTTAAAGACGAGAATAAATAATAAAATATATAAAATATGATTTCTAATTTGAAAGGAGTATTATGAAAAAAAATTTACGAATAAGTAAGGGAAAAATATGTATATTTACAGCAGCAGTAATTTTAGGATTAAGCGTTGGTTATTATCTTGGAGAAAAAATGTTAAGTCCTAAAAAAGATTTAGTAAATCCACCGAGAATAGAAGAACCATTAAATTTAAATCTAAAGGAATATAAATTACCTATAGAAGATATAAATGATCCAAAATCGAAGATAGAGGAATGTAATCCATCTGATTTTATGGAGAAAGGAGCTTATGCAAAAACTTATAGTAGAAAAAGAATCAGCACTTTTTGAATATTTAAGGGCTAATTTATCTTGTAGTAAAAACAATATAAAAGGAATGCTGATTAGAAAAAATATTTTAGTTAATAATAATGTAGAAACTAAATATGATTTTTTATTAAAAAAAGGAGATATTATAACTATTGGTAATACAGAAATAGTTTATAATAATGGAAGTATAGAGATAATATATGAAGATAAGGATTTCATTGTTTTAAACAAGCCAGAAGGATTATTAACAATTAGTACAGAAGAAGATTATGATAATAAAAATAATTTATATTCAATAGTATTAAAATTTTTAAAAAAGCAGAATTCTAATAGTAAATTATTTGTTGTTCACCGTCTTGATAAAGATACCTCGGGTTTAGTTTTATTTGCCAAAAAAGAAATATTAATGAGCAAACTTCAGGAAGACTGGAATGACAAAACCGAGAGATATTATTATGCAATTGTAAATGGAAAACCTAAAAAGAAAGAGGTTCTAGAAAGTTATTTGATAGAAAAAGATAATTTAATATATTCTGGTAAAGAAGGTAAATTAGCTATTACTGAATATGAATTGCTAAAATCAAAAGACAATTATTCATTATTAGATATAAGAATTAGAACGGGAAGAAGAAATCAAATTAGAGTACAATTAAAAGATATTGGATTTCCAATTGTCGGAGATGTTAAATATTCAACTGGTCAAAAAAAATATAAAAGGCTTTACTTACATGCTTATAAACTAGTTTTAGTAAATCCTTTAACGCAAAAGAAAATGGACTTTATTGCAAAAACAATAGATGATTTTTATAAATTAATATGATATATTATAATAAAGGAAGGAAAAAAATATGAAATGTCAAAATTGTGGAAGTGAAATTAAAAATGGTACAGCATTTTGTGCTAATTGTGGAGCACCTGTACAAGTACAGCAGAATGTAGCTCCAGTTCAAAATCAACCAATGAATCAGTCAGCACCTGGAGGGCAATATTATTATGGTCCTCAGCAACCTAAAAAAGGTGGAGGGCTTAAAACTCTTGGTATAGTTTTGCTAATTATTTTGTTACTAGTTGGTTTAGCAGCAGGTGGTTATTTTGGATATAAAGCATTAACTAAAGACAAAGAGGAAACTAAGGAAAAGGAAAAAGATAAAGATAAAGACAATGACAATGACAATGACAAAGATAAAGATAAAGACAATGACAATGACAATGACAAAGATAATGATAATGATCAGGATGAGGATGAGGATGAAGACGATCCAATAATTGAAGATGATAATTATCTATTAGTTGATAATAACAAGATTATTCCACCATCTGGATCAAAAATAATAAATAATATTAGTTTTGAATATAAAGGATTTACAGTTAATTTAAATCAAACAGGTAAGCAGACAGTTGATATGTTATATTCACAAAAAGAAGCTTTCCTTAAAACTTATAATGACATGGGACTTATTGTATCTAGATTTGAATATAAACAGGATTTAGGAGAAAAATATATTTATTTAGAAACATTAACAGAAGGAGTTAAAGTATCTCAAATATATATAAATTTAGAAAATGGTACTGGTCTTTTCATTACGATGGTTAATTCAGGTAGTTTGAATAGTGAATATCCTAATGATGGCTTTATAAAAGATATGATACGTATGATAACTAATACCAAATAATAATTAAGAGAGAAATCTCTTTTTTTATTTATTTAAATAATTAATATGTTATGATTATTATAAGAAGGCGATTATAATGGAAGGAAATAAAGGTTATAATAAGACTAAAAGAAAAAGAGTTGTCTCTCCAATAGTAAATATTATCAAGGATAAAAATATTGATAATATGTCTAATGAAGAAATAAATATTTCTAAAGTTGATAATTATTCATTAAAAACAAAAGAGAAAGAAATACAAAAAAACAAATCATTATTTAAAATAACTATAGTGATTGTATTTATACTTTTATTAATGTTAGGAGTTTATTTTGGTTATAATTACCTAAATAGTAATAAATTTAAAGATAGTGAAGAAAAATTACAAGAAAAAGAACCATCAGCAGAAGAAATAAAAGAAGACACAGAAGAAATAATTGAGTTTTCAGATCAATATTATAGATTGAATAGTGGTAAAATATATTTTCCTAAAGGTTATAAAGAAACTTTAGTAGGAAATGACATAATGATGATAAATGATGATACTTTAGTTGGGATTACAGAGTTAAATTATAAAAGTGCAAAAGATATATATTTATTAAAGGACAAATTTATTAAAGCCTATGAAGAAAGTTCAGGATTAAAAATAAAAGATTTTTCTTATAAGAAGCTTAATGGGTTAAATTTTGTCTATTATGAAACAATAACTAATGATTTTGAAGCAATATGTTTGATATTTGATGGTAAAGAAAATACGGCTTTAAATTTTTTATTAATAAATTACAAAACAAAAGAAAAGGTAGATAGTTCAGTAATTTATGAAATGACGGAAATAATTCATAATTATAATAAGATTAAGTAAAAAAATATATAATTTTATGTTAATGAAAGATTAATATTTTTTTGATATAATATATATGGTGATGATATGAGAAAAACCAAAATAGTTTTTGTTGATTTAGATGGTACTTTAGCAAAAGAAGATAGGACTATTGATATCGTTAATAAGAAGGTTATTGATAAATTAGCGTCTATAGGAGTGGGTGTTGTTTTGATAACTGGGCGTTCTATTTTATATAGCGAATCTATTTGCAAACAATATGGATTAAGCAACTATTTAATTGCATCTAATGGGGCAGATATATATAATTATATTAATAAAAAAATAATTTATAGAAACATTATTTCAAAAGAAGATATAATAAAAATAAATGATTATGTAAAGAAATATGATTTATATTTTACTGTTTATATCGTTGATAAAAACTATACAAATAAAAAAGATTCTCCATTTATTTATATTAAAGACTTTATAGAATTAAAGGAATTAAAAATAACTCAAATAGTTATACAAAGTTTAGATATTGAAAAAATGAAACTATTTAGAAAAGATATTTCAAATACTAATTTAAAAATAATTAATAAGACCAGAAATATAAAAAAAGGAGAATTATTATATTATGATTTAGTAAATAAGGATGTATCTAAAGGTACTGCACTTAAAGTATTATGTAATTATTTAAAAATGGATATAGATAAGGTTATGGTTATCGGAGATTCCTATAATGATGAGTCGATGTTTGATATAGCAGGTTATAGGGTTGCGGTTGAAAATGCTATTCCAGAATTAAAAGAAAAAGCGGATTTTATTACGATGTCTAATGATAATAATGGAGTATATTTAGTTTTAAATAATTTATATTTAGAACTTATGAAAAGGAGTTAATATGATAAATATTGCTAATTTGATTAATAGGACTAAAAATGAAGAACAAGATGATTTAGGAGAAATAATAAATAATATCAGAGGTTTAGGAATTGATATGATTGATAAAGCCGAAAGTGGGCATCCTGGCATTTTACTTGGAGCAGCACCCATTATTACTACACTTTATGCTAATCATTTAAAAATTAATCAAATGGATGAAAAATGGATTAATCGTGATCGCTTTATCTTATCAGCCGGTCATGGTTCGTCTTTGTTATATGCAACTTTATTTATGAGCGGATTTGATATTACGCTAGATGATTTAAGGGATTTTAGACAACTTAATTCGGTAACACCAGGACATCCAGAATATGGATTAACGCCAGGCGTTGATCTAACAACTGGACCATTAGGAACAGGATTTGCAACCGGCGTTGGTATGGCAATAGCAGAGGCTTATTTAAGAAATTATTTTGGTAAGGATATAATTGACTATTATACCTATGTTTTATGTGGTGATGGAGATTTAATGGAAGGATTATCATATGAAGCTGCATCGCTAGCAGGTCATCTTAATCTAAATAAATTAATAGTTTTATATGATTCAAATAATATCAGTTTAGATGGAGGTCTTGATTTATCTTTTTCAGATAATATCGAAGAGAGATTTAAATCTTGTAAGTGGAATTATTTGCTTGTTGATGACGGAGAAAATCATGTTAAGATTGATGAGGCGATAAGTAAGGCAAAGGCTAATAAAAATGGTCCAACTATAATAGAGGTAAAAACGGTAATAGGTAAATATAGTAAAAAAGAGGGTACACATTTAGTTCATGGTAGTCCTTTAGATAAAGAAGATATTTTAAATATTAAGAAAAAACTAGATTTATGGGAGCAACCTTTCCAAGTTTCTAATGATCTTAAAGAAAAAATGACAGCAATAATTAATTTAAGAAATAAAAAAGTTTATGATGAATGGCAGCTAAATATTGATAAATTACCAGAAGAAAAAAAGAAGGATTTAGAGTATTTGATCGGTAATAAGAAATATAGGTTTAGTAATATTAAATATGATATTCCTGAAAATAAAAAAGAATCTTTAAGAGGTTTTTCATCAAAAATAATAAATAAAATAGCAGAGGATTATCCTTTCTTTATGGGAGGGTCAGCTGATTTATCATCTTCTACGAAAGCTAAAATAAACGACAGTGTATTTGCTAAAGATAATCATGGTGGGAGAACAATTAACTTTGGAGTTCGTGAAGGATTAATGGGATGTATTGCTAATGGATTAGCTTTGTCAAACATAATTCCTTTTGTATCGACTTTCTTTGTTTTTTCAGATTACCTAAAACCAAGTATAAGATTAGCTGCTTTAATGGATTTACCGGTTATTTATATATTTACTCATGATTCAATAACGGTTGGAGAAGATGGAGCAACGCATCAACCAATTGAACAATTATCAATGCTTAGATCAATTCCTAATTTTGAGGTATACCGTCCGAGTGATGTTAATGAGTTAATAGGAACCTATAAAACAATAATTGAAAAGAAAAGACCGGCAGCTATTGTTTTAAGTAGAAATGAAGTTTTAATAGAAGATTGTACTGATTCTTCGAAAGTTGAGCTAGGTGGATACATTGCCAAAAAAGAAGAAAAAGATCTAGATGGAACAATTATATCAAGCGGTGAAGAATTTGAAATAGCAAGACTAGTTTATGAAAGACTAACAGAAAAAGGATATGGAATTAGATTAGTTTCTCTACCTTCTAAAAGGCTTTTTGAACGTGGTGGTAAGGAATATATTGAAAGTGTTATACCAAGGGGTGTTAAGACCTTTGTTATCGAACTTTCTTCGTGTAGCTCTTGGTATAAATTTATCGAAAGTTCAGACTATTTATTTAATATAAGAGATTTTGGAATGAGTGCAAAAAAGGATGATATTTTAAAGGAATTTGAAGTATCTGCCCAAAGAATTGAAGAAAAAATCGAAAAATTGTTAAGAAAATAGAATATTTATAGTATAATTAAAAAAGGAGATGATTAGATGGAAATATTTTTAGATATTCTTAAAGTATTAGGAATACTTATAGTGGGGATTGTAATAGGATTTTTCATAGCAAAGAAATATATGGAAAAGTATTTAAAGAAGAACCCGCCAATTAATGAAGAGATGATTAAAGTGTTGATGACTCAGATGGGTAGAACACCTAATCAAAAACAAGTTAATCAAATGATGAAACAAATGGAAAAATATATGTAATAGTAAATAAGGACTTGAAAAAAGTTCTTTTTTAAGGTATATTTATATCGGTTGTTTTATCTAGGTAATGGAATTTCCGACCATTTCGTGGATAGAATGAATTAATATAAGGAGGAAAGTATGGCTTTAACAAAAGAAAAAAAGAGTGAAATCGTAAGTAAGTTTGCTAAAAACAAAAAAGATACTGGATCAGCTGAAGTTCAAATAGCAATTTTAACTGAAGAAATTAATGCTTTAACTAAACATATGGAGACTCACAAACAAGATTTTCATTCTAACAGAGGATTACTTAAAAAAGTAGGACAAAGAAAAAGATTATTAGCTTATCTTGCTAAACAAGATATTAATAGTTATAGAAAAGTAATATCTGAACTTGGATTAAGAAAATAATAAAAGGCACTAATTTTCTAGTGCCTTTATTTTGATGTTTTGCAGATAAATATATTATGTTATTGTAATAGATTTAATAAATGATTATTGAATCTATTACAATAATATGATGTCTGCTTAAGGAGGGATTAAAAAATGTCAAAACAAATATTTGAATATGATTTCCATGGTAGAAAAATTATTGTAGAACATGGAGAAATGGCTAAACAGGCTAATGGTAGTGTGCTTGTTAGATATGGAGATACTGTTGTTTTAACAGCGGTAGTAGTTAGTAAGGAATCAAATGTCCTAAGAGATTTCTTTCCTTTAACAGTAGTTTACTTAGAAAAACTATATTCGGTAGGTAAAATTCCTGGAGGATTTATCAAAAGAGAGGGTAGACCAACAGATGCTTCAGTATTAGCAGCTAGAATGATCGATAGGCCGCTTAGACCGATGTTTAAAGAAGGATTTAAAAATGAGGTTCAAATTGTAAATACAGTGTTATCAGTTGATACCGATAATTCACCTGAGATGACGGCAATGTTTGGATCAAGCTTAGCAACATCAATTAGTGAGGTACCTTTTGATGGACCAATTGCCGGAGTTAACGTTGGTTCTATAGACGGAGAATTTATTATTAATCCAACACCAGCTCAACTTGAAAAATCTGTTCTTGATCTTACCGTAGCAGGTAATAAAGATGCGATTAACATGGTAGAGGCTGGAAGTAAGGAAGTAAGCGAAGAATTAATGCTTGATGCTTTAATGTTTGCTCATGATGCGATAAAAGAACTTTGTAAAATTCAAGAAGAAATAATTGCTAAAATTGGAAAAGAAACAATGGAATATGAAGTTCTTGAATTAACTGATGAAATGAAAAAAGATATTAGATCATTAGTTGGTACTAGAATGGATGAGGCCTTAAGAATAAAAGATAAGTTAGAAAAATATGCAGCAGTTGATGCGATTAAAGAAGAAATAGTTGAAAAATATAAAGCTGATAACGAAGAACTAAAAGAAGATGAAATGTTCTTATTAGTTGCTAAGGTTAAAACAATATTAGATATGATTGAATATGAAGACTTTAGAAGAATAATTGTTCAAGAACATATTAGACCCGATGGTAGAGAAATGACTGAAATAAGAGAATTATCTACAGCAATTGATATACTTCCTAGAACTCATGGGTCAGCTTTGTTTACAAGAGGTCAAACTCAATGTTTAGGGGTTGTAACATTAGGAGCGATGGGTGAACATCAAGTATTGGATGGATTAAGTCTAGAAGCGGAAAAAAGATTTATGCTTCACTATAATTTTCCATCATATTCAGTAGGAGAAACTGGTAGATATGGTTCACCTGGTAGAAGAGAAATTGGACATGGTTCATTAGGAGAGCGAGCACTTCAACAAGTAATACCTAGTGAAGAGGTATTCCCATATACAATTAGAGTTGTAA
>CAYMAV010000005.1:54250-55009 GCA_964388545.1 uncultured Clostridium sp. | reverse complement strand
ATTAGGATGTAATAATTGATCTAATTGTTTTGGATCAACCATTAATACTGCTTCTTCTTTAGTAATCATTTTTTCATTTACTAAATCTACTGCAATCTTCATCGCTGCTTGAGCAGTTCTCTTACCATTTCTTGTTTGAAGGATGAATAATTTACCTTTTTCAATAGTAAATTCCATATCTTGCATATCTCTATAGTGATGTTCAAGTATATCGCAAATTTTTACAAATTCATCATAACTGTTTTTATCAATAGTTTTTAATACCTCAATATCATTAGGAGTACGAATACCTGCTACTACGTCTTCTCCTTGCGCATTCATCAAGAATTCTCCGTATAGTTTCTTCTCCCCTGTTGATGGATTTCTAGTAAATGCTACACCTGTACCGCAGTCATCTCCCATATTTCCATATACCATCTCTTGAATATTAACAGCTGTTCCCCAATCAGATGGAATATCATGCATTCTTCTATAGTAAATTGCACGATCGTTATTCCATGATCTGAATACTGCCTTAATTGCTTCCATTAACTGTTCATATGGTTTTGTTGGGAATTCAGACTTAGCAAATTTCTTGTATAAGTTTTTAAATTCCTTAACTACTTCCTTCATATCATCAGCAGTTAACTCTGTATCTAATGTAACACCTTTTTCTTCTTTAATCTCATCTAATCTTCTTTCAAAGTCGCTTTTTGGAAATCCCATAACAACATCTGAAAACATTTGAATAAATCTTCTATATGAATCATAAGCAAATCG
>CAYMAV010000005.1:297-54240 GCA_964388545.1 uncultured Clostridium sp. | reverse complement strand
AAATCGAGGATTATTAGTTAATTTAATAAGTCCTTCTACTACCTCATCATTTAATCCAAGATTTAAAACAGTATCCATCATTCCAGGCATTGATGCTCTCGCACCACTTCTTACTGAAACTAATAGTGGATTATGAGGATCTCCCAAAGTCTTACCTGTATCTTTTTCTAACTTTGTAAGATTTTCCTTAATCTCTTTTTCAATTTCTGATGAAATCTTTTTTCCATCTTCATAATACTTATTACACGCATCAGTTGTAACAGTGAATCCTCTTGGTACTGGAAGTCCAATTGAAATCATCTCTGCTAGGTTAGCACCCTTACCACCAAGCGTATTTCTCATACTTTTGTTTCCTTCTTTGAAGTTATAAACATATTTCATATAATTAATCTCTTCCTTTCTACTCATTTATTATAACCAATTTAGGTCGATAAATGCAAATTATTTAGCTCTTTTTAGACAATTTTGTCTATATGATAAATCAAATAAAAAAAATTAGTAATTAACTAACCTTTTTCTTTTTAAAAACAAATATTTTACTAAAGATATAATTCAACACTAAAACTAAGAATTGAACTAATATTTTAGAAATTTTATCATTTACTTTAATTAAATCTACTAAAATAAACATCGTAGCCATCTCAGACAACAAAGATAGGATTCTACTACCAACAAAACTTACCAACTCTCCTGATACTTTATTACTACTTTTAAATACGAAAAGTCTATTAGTTATATAGGCAAATAAAACTGCACAAACCCAAGAAAGAACTGTACATACCATATAATCAGTAATAAATAACCTAAATAAATAATAAGAAAGCAAACTAACAACGGTTGTTAATCCACCAACAATTATATAATTAACTATTTCTTTTTTTCCATCGCTAAGATTATCATAAAACTTTAGTAACCAAATTAAAATCAAAATTCCTGTAAACATATAAACCTACTTTCCTAGTAAAAATTTATAAATATCTAAAGATAAAAAGAATGCATCATGTCGTAAATAACCTTCATCATCAATAATAACATAATCATTTGATATTATCTTTATATTTTTTATCTTTTCTTTATCTAATAAAACCGGATCCTTCTGCTCTAATGTTTCATATTTTTTTCGCATATCTTCGGCTATTTTCCCATCGTTTGCAATTACTACATCTATTTTTCTCTTACCTAAATAATTATTGATGATTTTAATATGTTCGCTAACTTTCAATCCGTCGGTTTCTCCTGGTTGAGTCATTAGATTACATGTATATATTATTGGAGCTTTACTCTTATCTAATAATTCAATCGTTTTAGGACACAATAGATTTGGAATAATACTTGTATAAATACTACCCATACTAAGGATTATCGCATCAGCATCTTCTATTTCATCTTCTACTAAATCATTTAATTTTGGCTCTTCCTTATAATAAACTTCTTTTATTTTACCCTTATATTCTGTAATGTTATGTTCACCTTCAATAACACTACCATCTTCCATTTTAGCAACTAAAGTAACTTCTTCTTCTGTCAATGGCAATATCTTACCTTTTAAATTTAAAACCTTACCTAAGGCCTCAACCGCAGTTGACATGTTACCGCTAATATTAATTAAAGCAGTTAACATAAGATTTCCTACCGAATGACCATCTAAATCACTTGTTGTTTTAAATCGATATTTTAATAAATCTTGAACTAATGGTTCCGTCTCCGATAAAGAAATTAATACCTTTCTAATATCTCCCATTGCTGGAACATGGAATTCTTCTCTTAATCTACCGGTATTTTTACCATCATCACAAACACTAACAATTGCTGTAATTTCCATTGGAAACTCTTTTAGTCCTTTTAATAGCGAACTCATCCCAGTCCCACCGCCAAGAACTACTACTTTTTTCTTCATATGCCCTCCTGTTAAAAACATTTATATATCATAAAATTATATCTAATATATTCATCATAAATAAAGTATAGCACAAAAAAAAGGATTAATAATATCCTTTTTTATTTAATTAAATAATAACTTATTAATTACAAGCGTCTGTTCCAACAAATGTTACAATTGTAACATCAGTTCCAGCAACTCCTGCCAATGCTCTAAGATTAGCTGAACCATTAGTCATACCTGTTGGAGGCGTTCCTGTTCCTACAAAGAAACTTCTACTACTTGTTAAACCATAGTTAGGTTGTAATTCATCAACTGTAGTAACATCGGCACCTGTAGCAATTAATTTTCCACCTTGATCTAATAAAATCTCATTTGTTGTAAAGTTAATAGCATGGTTAGCACCATCAAGACTTACATAAAAATATTTATTTGAATGTCCGTCGTATTTAACTCCAACATATGCATAAGACCAAGTTTTACTAAATGGTGATACACCACCCTTTTCTAATGCTACACAAGTTTTTGCACTTTCTGTTCCTACTGGTACAAGATATAAAGTTCCAACTTGACTAGCATAAATTCTTTGCCCATTAACCGCATTCATAACATCATTTACATATGTTCCTGCTGAAGTAGCATAAGTACTTCTTCTTGAATCGTTAATATATCTTGTTACTCCAACTACTGCAACTGTCATTAATACTCCTAGAATAATAATAACTGCAAGTAATTCAATTAATGTAAAACCTTTTTCCTTTTTCATATTGTACTCCTTTCTATAATAAAAGATTAGCATATATTTTTTTTAAAATCAACAACTATACACCCTATTTTACAATAAGTAGCTTTTATTTAAAGTTAATATAATAGTTTTTTAATATGATATTTTTACTAATTGAAATCCTGTTAGAAACTATTTTGTTTATCCTATCTACATAGTTTACATCAACTTCTTCGCCTTCTTTTAAAATGAATTTCTTCTGTGCCGCTATATAAACTCCCTTATCACTAACCCAACTTCGATCTTTAAAAATAGCTAGCCCTTCACTTGTGCTCAAAATATCCTTTCCCATAATCAATCTCGAGTCGAACGAAATATCAAATAAATTATAAACCGTAGGTATAACATCGATACTCATCCCAACTTTTTCAATTGTCGTTGGTGTCATTGCACTATTATAAATTATCAAATTATTACTATTTACTTCTATCATCGGATCCCTTTC
Source organism: uncultured Clostridium sp. (assembly GCA_964388545.1). Classification (GTDB taxonomy): domain Bacteria; phylum Bacillota_I; class Bacilli_A; order RF39; family UBA660; genus RUG13868. Next base: position 51,132 of record CAYMAV010000005.1, on the reverse strand, counting down.
ATAATCAGAAAGCGAATTAATCTCCGCATAACTTAAATCATATGGATAGTGATCTGCTAATAAAACAATTACCGTATCATCTAATTTACCTGCTTCTTCAAGTTTTTTTAATAATAATTCCAATGCTTTATCAAGTTCCATTTGAGTTGCTAAGTAACCTCTAGCTCGTTCTGGATATGGTAGATCCTTAACTAAATTCCAATTTTTTGAAACGATCCTATTACCATTTCTTGTATAATTAAAATGCCCTGAAACCGTAACATAATAAGTCATAAAAGGCTTATCGCTATTTACATATTCTCCAACTGTTACATCGATCATATCAACATCGCTATTTGGCCACCAATTACAATTCATCAAACGATTAAGCCCCATATTACATGCTTTAAAATTAGTAAATCCTTGGCTTTTTAAATATTTATGACGATCCTGAAAATAGGCATTATGATTATGATAGGCAAAGGTATTATATCCTTCTTTTCTAAAAATATTTGCTAATCCATATGGAAAATAATTAGTTCCAGATCTCCACCTAGTAAGTAAATCATTATCTGCATATAAACCGGTTAATGCCTGAAACTCTCCACCTATTGTACTTAAATTATTAGATGTATAAAATCTTTTAAAGTAAAAACCTTCATTAACTAATTTATACAAGGTAGGAGTTAATTTTTCATCAACTGCTATTTCACTAAAACTTTCGGCAACTATATAAATTAGATTTTTTCCCTTAAACATTCCAGTGTATTCATTTTTTAAAGTTCCAGTTTCCGCCCTCATAAATGAGCTTATTTGATCACTTCCTGGGAAAGTATATTCTAAGTTATTATATTCGTATACAGGAGCCTCTGGCTCTTCTGGTATTTCTGGTTCCTCAGGTGTTTCTGGGATTATTATTTTAATTTTTTCCTCAAACCCAAAAAGGCCTCGATAAATATCTAGAAAAGTACTACTCATAACTCCTAAGGTTTTTATGTTAAGAGAAGTATTATTGTCTTCAAAAAGCAAGTTATAAGTTAAACCGGTTCCTCTTTTTTGTAAATAAGGATTTATAAAATAAGCAATTATTAAAATTGGAAAAGCTATTCCTATGATAATCTTATCTTTTTTAGTTACAATTATTTCTTTTACCTTTTTTCTAAAAATTATTAATAATATCAATGGTAAGAAGAACAACAATTCTATATGTAAATTATTAATTATTACATTAATAGTATTACCAGCAAAACCTGCTATTTGATCACTTTGTCTTATAAGCGATATTGAAAAAGGTGTTTTAAAGACCATATTAAAAAGAAAGTATGTACAATACCAAAAAGCTAAAAATGTATAGATAAAGTATTTAAAAAACGAATTAACTTTATCTTTAAAAAGAGAGGTTAAAAAGAATATTATACAAGAATTAATCATATTAAAAAGAAAGATATTTATAAACGAATAAAGATCAATCCCACCATATGTTAAGGTTACAAAAACAAAATCTATATATAATAAACTTAAAAATATGATTAAATACTTTAGCATAATATTCCTTCCTAATTAATAAACTTTCTTTTTATTTAAATTTATATAGATAACATAAGAAAGTAAAATTACAACAACTGCGCTTAATCCAATTATTGCGATAGTAGATGTATCCAAACTCTCCTCTTTTTTAATATTAATTACATAAGTATCTGTCGCACCATTTGTTGCCGTTACAATTATTTCTATTTTACTGCCATCTTTTAAATTTTCATTTCCTTTTATTTCATATTTTGCTTTAGAATCATTTGTACTACAAACAATATCTAATTTATCTTCTTTATTTATATTTAAATTATATTCCTTCTTATCCTTATTAAAATCAATATTATAATTTTCGATTATTATATTATGTAAGCTAGTATCATTGTTATAACCTTCTGAATAAATTTCATAAACATTATCCTCATTATAAAAATCTCTAGATATATCCATTGAATAATCTTCTCCATTTAATTTAACTATAACACTAAAATTAACACCGTGTTTGATCTTTTCAGCATTATTAAATGTTAAATAAAATTTTCCAATATTTCCATCTTTTACCTTATTATTTTCATTTTTTAATGTATAAGTACCATTATTTTCTGAAACTTTAGTCAAAGCGCTATTTGGTTCAAAACGATAAGTTAAATCAATATATTTAGTACCAACTTCATCTTGAAATCCAACTATCTTAACAGTTGCATCGTTAAATAATAACAAATTACCAGAACTTTCACCAGCAAATAAAGTACATTCTACAGTTTGCCCATTTTTAATCTTTACAGAATATTCAGAGTCTCCACATTTCAAGTCTCCTAACAACACATCAGCTTTTACATTCAACATTCCCCCAAATAACATCATTGTTAAAATAAATCCATATAATATTTTTTTCATAAATCCTCCTATTTTATATTTGTTAATTTAACACTAACTAATTTAGATACTCCACTTTCTTGCATGGTTATTCCATAAAGAGTATCTGCATATTCCATTGTTTTCTTTTTATGAGTAATTATTAAAAATTGAGTCTTATCTTTATAATTTTCTAAATAATTACCAAAATGACAAACATTTGCTTCATCTAATGCCGCTTCTATCTCATCAAAGATACAAAATGGCACTTTTCTTATATTTAATATTGCGAATATTAAACTTATCGCAGTTAAAGTCATTTCACCACCAGACAGTAGCGATATTTTCTTTAAAGTCTTTCCTGGCGGACATGCTAATATATCAACTCCTGTTTCTAACAGATTATCCTCATTTGTTAAAACTAAATCAGCTTCACCACCTTTAAATAACTCTCTAAATACCTTTTGAAACTCTACTCTTAACTCATCAAAAGTATCTTTAAACTCTTTTACCATTACTGCGTCCATCTCGGATATAATCTCTAAAAGAGTGTCTTTAGCACCAATTAAATCGTTTCTTTCACTACTTAAAAACTGATATCTTTCATTTATACTATCATACATCTTTATTGAAGAAATGTTAACCATTCCAATATCTTTTATAATATTTTTATATTTAGAGACTTCTTTTCTTGCTTCTTCAAGCGTTATTTCAAGAAAATAATTTTCTTTGGCTCTTTCATAAGTTAAAGAATAGTCCTCACTTAATATATTCAAATAATTATCTAATTTCATATTATTTTTATTAAGAGTAATTTCAATATCTTTTAACTCCTTATTTAGCTTGTTAATCTCCGAATTGTTTAATCTTGAATTTCCTTCTTCTTCATCTATACTCTGTTCCAAAGTATCTCTATTTCTTTCTAATATTGAAGTTTCCTTTATTAAAGATTCCTTTTCTAAATTTATCGAATAATATTCTTTCATAAGATTTTCTTCTTGTTTAGAAATGTTAGCAATTGCAACATTATCAAGAGTTTCTAATTCTAATGTAATTTCATCTTTAGTTTTAGTAATTTCTTTTAAAACATCTTTTTTAATATTTATTAATTCCGATATCTCATACAGTTTATTTTTTGTATCAAGATATTTTTTCTCTATTTTTTCAATACTAGTTTGATATAGATTAATACTATTTGTATAATTTTTTAATTCTTTTTTTATCTCAGTATATCTTCTATCTAAATCTAACAAGTCATTCTTTAATGAAATACTACTTTTACCAACCTCAACACTACCACCAGTAATACTTCCGCCAGTATGGATAACATCACCTTCTAAGCTAACGATTCGGTAGCGATTATTAATTATATTACCTATTCTTTTAGCCGTTTCAAAGTCATCTACCACAATTATATTTCCAACTTGATTTCTTATAACTGAAGAATATTTATTATCATATCTAATTAAATCTGATAAAACTCCAATATATCCAGTTACCTTCTTTACCTCATCAATTGTATCAAAATCAACATAACGAGGTTTTATTACATCAAGCGGAAAAAAAGTTGCTCTTCCTAATTTATTATCTTTTAAATAATTAATACATATTTTGGCTTTTTCAGAAGAATCAACAACAATATAATTTTTACTACTTAATAATGATACCTCTAAGGCTTTTAAATATTTATCTTCGCATTCTATTAACGAAGAAATTGTTCCGTATATATCTAATCTTGGATTATTTAAAATACTCTTAACCGAGGAAGGCACTCCAACATTATTATCGATATTATCCTTAGTTATTTCAATTTTACTTTCTAAATCATAAAAAATTCTCTGTTTAGAGTTAAATTCTGTTAATACACTATTCTTTTTATCCTTTTCTTTATTTAAATCTATTTCTATTTCGCTTATTTCCTTATTAATTTCTACTAAGCTATTTTCTAGATTCTCAATATCTTTATTAATTAATTCTATCTGGTTACTATACTTTAATTCATCCTCTTTTAAATTAGAAATATTATTGTAAACCTTTATGTCCTTAGAATCATATTTTGATCTTTCTTGTAATAAAGTTTTTTCTTTATCCAACTGCTCTTCATATTTTATAAGTTCAATTAATTTATTACTTGCATTCTTTATCTCTTCTTTAATCTTAAAAAGTTCATCCTTTTTCTTTATTATCGATGAATCATTATTTGATAACTTTATATTTATTTTCAATAGCTTATTATTTATATCTTCACTTTTCTTAGTTAATTCTTTTATCTCATAAGAAATGCTTTCAATTTCTCTTGATAAAAGAGCTACTTCAATATTTTCTAATTTTTTCTTAACCTCAAGATATTCTTTAGCCTTATCTCTTTCTTCTTTCAAGGGATCAAGCTGTAACTCAAGTTCACTTATAATATCTAATACTCTTTCAATATTAGACTCTGTTCTTTCTAACTTTCTAATTGCTTCTTCTTTTCTTTTTTTATACTTTAAAACTCCGGCTGCATTTTCGATGATTAATCTTCGATCATAACTAGAATTAGAGATAATCTTAGATATCTCGCCTTGAGAAATAATATTAAAAGAATCTCTGCTAGATAAGCTGTCAATTAATAAATCCGTAATATCTTTTAGACGACATTTAGCATTATTTAAAAAATATTCGCTTTCTCCACTACTATATACCCTTCTTTTTATTGCTACCTCATTATATGGAGTAGCTAAAAAATTATCACTATTATCAAAGGTTAAAGATACACTTGCAACATTTAAAGGTTTTCTTGACTTGCTTCCAGCAAAAATAACATCGGTCATCGAATCAGTTCCTCTAAGGTTCTTAATCGATTGTTCGCCAATTACCCACTTAACTGCATCTACTACATTACTCTTACCACTACCATTAGGACCAACAATTGCGGTTACTTTATCATCTAATGCAATAGTAGTTTTATCAGCAAACGACTTAAATCCACTACAAGTAATCTCTTTTAAGCGCATATTAACATCCTTTCTTATTTATCATAATCATCTAAAAAGCTTTTATATACCCCATCCTTTTTAACTCCTAGAACACAGTTTAAATTAACATTATCTAGCGATTTAAAAATATTATAATCAATATTAGGATTATCTTTTTTTAACTCTTTAATAAGACTTTTCAGAACCTTTCTTTTACTATTATTTTCATCGATATATTCTTTAGTTGTATATTTACATGCACAGTTTAAAAATTTTAATCCATTATATTTCTGCCAACTTATAATATCTTCTTCCTTAACTAAGTATAGAGGCCTAATTAACTCTAATCCTTTAAAATTAGTACTGTAAAGTTTAGGCATCATCGTTTTAACCTCTGATCCATAAAAGATCGATAATAAAGTAGTTTCAATAACATCGTCAAAATGATGACCTAGGGCTATCTTATTACAGCCTAATTCATTAGCCTTATTATATAAGGTTCCTCTTCTCATCTTAGCACACATGTAACAAGGAGCTTTAAAATCAACCTTATCAATTACCTCAAAAATATCACTATCAAAGATATGAAGATCAATATTTAGTGTTTTAGCATTTTCTTCTATTAACTTTCTATTTTCCTTATTATATCCAGGATCCATAACCACATAGGTGGCCTTAAAAGGAATCCTCCCATGTCTTATCAATTCTTCAATACATTTAGCCAAAAGAAAGGAATCCTTTCCACCTGAGATACAAACCATAATATGATCGTTTTCTCCAATAAGCTCATATTCTTGAACTGATCTTACAAATTTACTCCATATTTCTTTTCGATATTTCTTTATAATGCTTTTTTCTATTTCGCGATATTTTTCCATAAAATCTCCTATGGAGTTGGCTCCTCTATTGTTTTCTTTTTAGCGATTTCAAAAGTGATTATTTTATTAGCCTCTAATATTTCCTTTACCGTTGTTCCGGCGGAAACCGACTGAGAAATAATCGTTCCTTCGGTTTTTTCGCTTTCTACTTCTACTGTTTTATAAGTAATTTTATTATATATTTTGTTTTTCCAAGCATTATAATCACTTATCTTCTTTCCTTCGAAATCCGGTAAATTACAAACCTTATCCGTACTAGTTAGGCAATCGACTTCATTTCTAACTACTTTAATTTTTAATATTTTATCAGTAATTAAATCCGCTCTTTTCTTTTCAGGATAATTTTGTTCTAATACTGTACCTGATTTTTTACCACTACTAACTACATATTCTACATTTAAAGTAAGACCATTATTTTTACAATAAGTACTTACTTCACCTTCCGTTTTACCTATAAAACTAGGTAATAATGTATAGTATTTTTGCCCATAGGTAATATTTCCGATAATATTTTTAATATAATTTTCTCCGTATTTATAGCTAAATGTTTTATTTGGAGTAATTGATGCCTTCCCTAAATTAGCCTTCATCGCTTCTTTAACCGCTTTAAGACTATTAGGATTTAAAATTATATTATCCATTTCTAACTTACTTCTCTCATCAAATATTATTTGTGAATTACCTTTTAAAACCAGTCTTTGAATATTAAATATTTGTTCTCCTGAAGAATTCTTCATTATCTCTTTAAATAAATCATAAAAAGAAAATATTGTATCTTGACTCATATTAGTATCTATATTATTTTCCACTATTTTTAATAAATTTTTAAAATTATTAACATTTGTATATTCTTTTATTTTATCTAAAAGTCCCATTACTACTAACTGTTGATTATGCCCTCTTGTAAAGTCATCTCTATATCCTTCAGTATATTTACCCTTACAATATTCATAATGAATCTTTCTGTTTCTTGAAAGTGCTAGAGCTTGTTCTCCATTAAGTTTTTGTAATCCCTTATCTATATAAACCATATATTTTCCAAATCTTCTTTTACTATCTTGTTCGCAGACATTATATGGAACATCTACTTCTATTCCACCTACTTGGTCGACTAACTTAACTACTCCATTAAAATTAATCTTTACATAGTAATCGATCTTTACATTTAAAAATCCCTCTATTGTACTAATTACACATTTCATTCCTCTTTGGGCCGAATGAGTTAATTTATTTTCTGTTCCCATACATGTTATATAAACATAACTATCTCTTGGTAAACTAAGAATAGTCATATTCATTGTTTTAGGATTAAATGTTACAACCATTAAGGAATCTCCATTAGTTGAATTAGTTTTTGCAATGCTATCAGTTGTTGAATCTATTCCCATCAAAAGCATTGTAAAAGGTTTATTAATATCAATTTGTTTACTACTTAATTTTTCATCTTCTTTAGATACTTCTTTTTCAACTTGTGCCTTATTAATGCTTACTAATTTATCAAATTCTTTTTTAGTTGCCTCTTCTCCACCAAATAATTCAGGATTTAATGCCTCTTTGTAATTAGTTGGTAAATACGCTACATCAATCTTCTTATCTAAAAGATCCTTAATCATTGTAAATTCACCTTCATAAGTGTCGATAATAGTATTATTATTTAAATTATTATTATTAATTGATAAAACTGAAAGATTATATATTTCAATATCCACTTCCTTGTTTAATAGGCCAATTTTCTTCTTTTTTAAATTGCTAAAATCGTTATATTTGTTTTCATTTTCCTTTAAAGTAACCATTGTTACTGAATAAACAACTTTTTTATTTAAATTAGAAATATGCTCATAAATAGAAGATAGATTATATCCAACATAAATATTAAAAATTAATAAAAATATTAAAGATATCGTTAAGCCTTTTTTCTTCTTACCACCTTTTTTAATAAAAGTTAGGAATAGAAAAATTAAGATTGAGATTCCTATTACGCCCACAACGATATATCTTATTTTATTTTCTATTTTGTTAAAATATAGAATTGCTCTTATTAAATAAAGAGCTGATAGTATATAAAAAATTGATAAAAATGAATTAATTCTTATCTTTTTTCTTCTTTTAGCCATATTTCCTCCTTGAAAAAAGAAGATTATTTTTTTCCTTTATTTTTCTCTTCTTTTATTTTATCATTATTTTCTATTTTTTTCTTCTTTTTTGTTAAATTCTTTTTAATTTTATAGCCAATAAGAACGGAATAAGTAGTAAAAATAATACCAGAAAGAATTATTATTATATAAATATATATTTTATTATTTTTCTCCAGAGTAATTTTTTCGTTTTCTTCATCTAAATTATAACCTTGAATAGTACCTTCTTTATTATCAAATCGATAAAGTTTTGTCTTACCTGTTTTTAAATTTAATAGATTAATCAAATAAATATTATCTTTTTTATATGCTATATATTCCTTATCATTATATTTGATTTTTGTTTCATTATATCCTTTGGGAATTTTATCTAACTTTTTAAATACTGTTATTATCTCTGAAAATTTTAATTCATTATATAAAATATATTTACCATTATTAAATTCATATAGATGAATATCATTTCTCTCATCCTTAAGTCCCACTAAAGTAATATTAGATACCTCATTATAAAAAGAGGGTACCTCAAATTCTCCTATTTTAGTGTTTTTTTCAATGAATAAGCTATTAGGTTTAGTTAATAATTTAGCTTTTCTAACTACATTATATTTTACTCCTTCAATTTCTACTATTATTGGTTCTAACTCTTTTACTTCAATATTAATCGTATAATTTTTTGATACTCCATTTTGAGCAGTAACCGTAACAACAATTTTATTTATACCCTCTTCTAGACTATGTTTTCCTAATCCTTTAACTGTTGATCTAGAATCTGCTAAGGTTCCTTTAACAATAACTTCTCTTACATCATTTTCAACAACCAAATTATAATTTGTTGTATTAGCGTTAAAGACAGGAGTAATTTTATATCCTGTAACCTCTAAATAAGTTAAATTGTTATTTTTACTATAGCTAGCTTCTAATTGCTGTTGAGTAATAATACTAATCGATTTGCTTTTACTTCCAAAATTAATCGACTCATCGGTTGAATAGGCCGCTCCTTCGGCTTTAAAAGTAAAATTTGCTGTTCCACTTGCTTTGGCTCTAAAAGTAAAGGTATAGGTTGCCGATGTTCTTGGGCCAGTATAGTAATCTACCCCCTTGGCAGTTCCGCTAATTAAGGTCAGTTTAGATGTATCGTAAGAGATGCTGTATTGAAGCGCAATTAAAGATTTAGCAGAGGTTATCTTAACAGTATAAGTTACTTTGTTTCCTACTACAACCTTACTAGTATTTGAGGTAATTGTAATACTATTTGCTGCACCCTTTACAATTAAAACACTTAAGAAAAAGATAACAATTAATATTGATAATTTGATAAATTTCTTCATAATGCCTCCTATGACTGATTAATATAACTTATTTTTAACAAATGTTTTTGAAGCATTCCTAAATCAACTATCGTAATCTTACCATCGCGATTTACATCTGCCGCTATAAAATCATTTCCTTCTAATTTTTTAACACTTAATAGATGCTTTTGAATTGAACCTAAATCAACTATACCTATTTGTCCAGTTCCTGTAACATCTCCATAAATAATTACATAAAATACTATTGTTTCGTTCTTCGTTGATATTGTAACAATATCCCCATTAACAATCGTTCCTTCTAGTTTTGCTGCACCACTAGAATCCTTTATATTTATACTTATTCCTATATTATCTTTTATAATATTATCCCTAAATTTTGCTACATTAGTTCCTAAAGCTATATTATGAATTTTATTATCTTTTGTCTTATATATTGAATTTGTTAAAACTTGATTAATTGTAACATCGGTTTCAGGTAATTCGGTTTTAGTTACTTCAACTTTATATTTTCTAAGACTTCCATTTTCAGCTTTAACTACTACTTCAAAAGTTTTAGACTCACTTAAATCAAAGGTACCAAGACCTGTTATTTGAGCTTTACCATAAACAGGTGTCCCCTCTATTTTTATAACATCTCCAGATACTGTTAATTTATAATCCGTAATCGAACCAGAAAATCCCGTTAATGTAACTCCATTAACTTTTAAATTCTTTAACCAATTATTTGGATTTCCTAAAGGTGGAAGAGTTGTTACCTCTGGCATTTCCTCATAAACAGGGATGTGAAAAACAAAGGAAGAATTAATTATTCCCATATTATTATAACTATTAAAAGTTGTTACCGCTGTTGAAGATGGTGCGGATATGTTAGTTTGATATTGATTCCACATATAAGTCAGCGAATACCCAGCATGATTAAATTTTTGATAAAATAAAGTATCCTGTCCATATTTAATATAATTTCCAGCGATTACTTGAGCTCCACCAGTAATTGATTTTTCTTGAGTATTCCATCCTCTTGCCTTAGCTGATTGCAATGATTTTAATTTAGGATCTGATGATGAGGAAGCACCGACATTAAAAAAGTTATAGTATCCGGTATAATCAACTCCATCGGATAAAACTCCAGCTTTACCATTAGTAACAATATTAGTACTAGATGTTCCTACCTCTTGTCTTGATACCGCAGCTAAAAATAGCGGAGAAGCATTAGTTACTTCGGCTGCTTTCATAAATAATGATGTAAATTGTCTTAAAAAGTCCGAATATAAAACATTTCTAACCACTTCTGTCGTATGAATATCTCTATTGTAGCTTAATGTTTCAAACATAAAAATTGTTCTCTCATCTAAATAATTTCGCGGATCAATATGATATGCGATTACCTCCCTAGAGGCTTGTTTCCACACTAACCCATCATATGGTTTAAATATATTTGTCTCCCAATTATAATCCCCTTGTCTAGTTGATAGCCATCCTTCATAAGTAGAATTTAAATATACTCCTAATAATGCTCTTCCTGAAAAATCCTGATAATTTAATAAATTAGTCCATGTATCTCTAGATTTAATCGCTTTAAAAGTCCAATTAGGGTGTTTTTTTCTTAATTCATTTAACTTAGCAAAATAGCTTTCTGGAAATCCTTCAGCTCTTAAATAGGCATAAAATTCTTCGTCCGTATTATATATTGGATTAACTGGCGGAACCGGATCATCGGGTATTGTTTCATTTTTAAAATTGATTAAATATGCTGAACAAGTATAACCTTCCTTGCTATTATAAACAACTTTCATCCATCCTGCATCGCATCCAGTTCCTGTAAAGCCTTTTTCTAAAACTTGTACTTTAGAGCCATGTGGCATTGATAATATAATTGATGCATCCGTAGTAGGAGTCACTCTTAATCTTAAACCTGCTGGAGCGTTTACTATTGCTGTTTCTATTTCTTTTGCAAAAGCCATAGGAAAAAAAATAAAAAATATAATTATAATTGTCAATAATTTCTTCTTCATGACACCACTCCATTCTATTTTCAGTATATAACAAACAAATAAAAGTGTCTATTTAATTGACCTTATAATTATATTAGTTTACATTTTATCTTTTAATTAAAATTAAGACTTCAGAACCAGCAATACCAGTTGCACCAGAGATATCTCTTTTTTCTAAAAACTCATAGCAATTAGTATTAGCAACCTCACAATTGTAACCATTTGTTGCAATTTCTACTAAGGTTGGCATTCTATTTCGATCTCCTGCTTCTACTTTATTTTTATTTAAAGTATTAAAAGTCCCCTCTTTAATAGCATGTCCTGTCTCATCCATCAAATTAATGTGATACAGATAAGCTGGGCCTTTTGAATTATTGTGATTAGTAATAATTATATAACTTCGATCCAAATCATATTTTCCAAATGGGCTATCAACAGTTGAACCTTTTTCTAATTTTACATAACGAAGAGGCACTATCATGCTCTCTGTCTCTGCAATTTCACCGTATTCATACATTTCCATTTTAGCTTTAACTGTTTCTAAAAAAGCACTAGCATTCGATGCAAAGGAAGATTTTCTTGAACTTATAATAAAGCTTTGAACTAATGGATTAGCAACAAGTACAATAATTCCTATAATTATAATCGCTGCAATAATTTCAATTAAGGTAAAACCTTTATTTTTTCTCATTTCAATACCTCCAAAATCGCCTTTTCAAGTTGATAATCTATCTTATCATCTTCATTTTGTTCAACATATATGTCAACCAAAACTCCATTTCCTTCAATCCTCATACCATTAGGAGTTAATATTTCTCTAGCAGAAAATTTAAATAAACCACCGTTACTAAGCTCTAAAACTTTTTGGACATATCCTTTTCCATAAGTAGGAACACCAATTATTTTAACTTTTAAATTATCTTTTAAGCTTGCTGCAAACATCTCAGATGAAGAAGCAGTATTATTATTAACAAGTAAAACTACCTTTTTATCGATTAATTTCTCTTTGTTACTTTTTATAAACTCTTCTTTTTCCTTTGTTTTAAGTCTATAAATAGTCGAATTACTATCTAAAAACAACTCCAATATATTCGATGCATTAGATAAATAACCACCCTTATTATCCCTTAAATCAATAATTAAATAATCTGCTTCTAAATTTTCATAAATCTTCTTAAATTGTAGTGCGGTATTTTTAGAGAAATAACTTATTTTAATAACCCCTATATGCTTATTATTTTTTTCTATTATATAAGAAGATACTGTTTGATGCTCTATTACATCAAGTTCAACTTCTAATTCTATCTTTTCATTATTTCTTAAAATATAGAGTTTAACCTTATCACCTTTTTTAGAATTTTTTATGTATTTTATTACATCTTCCATCGAAACATCATGAAGAGATAAATCATCTACCTTATAAATTATATCGTTTAACTCTATTTTAGCTTTTTTAGCGGGTGAATCATCATTTATTATAACCACTTCTAAATAATTATCTTTGTTATTAATAACATTAACTCCAAGTCCTATATAGGATCCATCTAATATTTCATTATTAAGACCTACTTCGTCTTTTGGAATATAGCTTGCATAACTATCTCCCATCTTACTCATACCCCAAAGAGCTGAATCAGTTAATATATCTTCATCGATTTCGCCATAATATTCTTTTAAAACCGAATTATAAACTTCTTCAATCGCACCTATATTCTTACCATTTTTTAATTTCCCACCATCATATTTTTTATAAAATATAAAAGCTCCTACAAACATAAAAACCAAAGCCGTTAAAGATATTAGAATAACTACTTCTAAAACACTAAATTTCTTTAAATCTATTTCTCTTACTTTAACTTTTCGCTTAGTAGTCTTCTTTTTTTCCATTAACTCACCTCTTTTAAAAGTTCCTTAATTATTTCATTTTTCCCTAAAACACTATTAACTATTTTTTTATTATTTACCTTTATAAGAGTAGGATTTAAAACCTTTAAAGAACTAATATCCTTCAAATTTACATCTTTTTGATCGGTTACCATATATTGAGAGTTAAAACTTTTTCCTAAATCAACTTTATAAACTTTTTTAGAACGATAATTACCAATATCAATCGCTCTTGAGAAATCATAATCCTTAAAATTATAAAGTAATACATAATAAGATTCCTCTTTTATACTAGCTATAGTACCACCTAAAACCTCTTCATAATTTATTTCCACTTCTTTAATTTCTTCTTTTAATTTGATTTCTCCAGACATAATACCAAATACCAAATAAACTAAACCTAAAGAAAGAATTATACCAAGTAATATTTTCCCCATATTCATTATTTCTTCACTGTCGCTTGAATAAACTTTTTTATTATTTTTTTTCATATATATCACCATAAAAATTATAACATGACTAAAATTAAAAATAAACCTCTCTTATTAAAAAGAAAGAAAAAACCTCAAGTTTGAGGCTTTCTATTTTTTTATTATTTTTATTTTGATTTCCTTAACTCTTGATAGATAAGTAACTCTATCATCTGTTCCTTTAGCGTTAACTAATACTGTATGTTCTCCTGGTTCTAATCCTTTTAGATCAACATAAGCAGTGATATCAGTACTTTTAATCACTTCAATTATTTCACCACTACCATTAACAATTACAGTTACTGTCCTATTATCCTCTCCTATTACTTGAGCTGTATAATTAGGATTTAAATTAATCGCATCAATAGGAATATCTTTTATATCACGTGACTTAATTTTATCGATTTTTAATTCTACTGTAATACTCTTAATATCGATATCTCTTACTCCTACTGGTTTAGTTAAATTAATATTATAAGTCTTATCATCTTTTACACCATTAACATCTACTTTAACCTCTAAAAATTCAATTTTATCAACGATTTCTTGCTTTCCATAAATTGTTACTTCTCGAACATTAGATGTTAGGCTCTTAACAGCAACTCCATCAAGCGTTCCTTCTGCTACTAGTTTTAACGGTACTAATTTTCTCGGTGAAGTTATCTTAACAGTCGCATCAACAACCTTTGGAACAATTTCAACCTCTAATTTATTTCCCTTAACATCATAAGCAATCAAAGGTACATCCTTTAATACCGTTGTTCCTTCCTTGTCGCTTTTAACTTTTTCCATATCTATTAAAGCTTTAACGATTGCTACCTCTTGTAATTTGTGAGCTGACCCTTTTACAATTGCTTCATCTCTATTTAATATTACACCTTCAATATTTAATTTAGAGTCTAAATAATCCTTATGAATAATATCCGTTGATACTTCTTTATTTATCGAAATTTTATCATATATTCTAATATTTACTGAAGAAGGATCTACCTTATAATCTACTGAAGATACTGCTTGTTCATATTTAAATGTTACATTATAACTACCAATAGAATATCCGGTTAAATCAAGAGTTACCCCGTCTATTGGTTTTTGCTTTGCTAAATAAACATCCATCTTTCTTCCAACTAAAGTAACATCTACCGATTCAGGAATTCCCTCTATTACATAAAGTTCCTCATTATAATTAATATTAACTTTTTGATTGTATAAAATCTCCGCTGATTTATCAACTACTGAAATATATTTTTTTTCTACCATATAAAAGGATAAAACCGCGAATAATAGAGAAATAATAACAAGAGAATTTCTACTAACCATAACTTTTTCAAATTTAGAACTCTTCTTATTTAAAAAAAAGTCGATTATCTTAACAAAAATCTTTGCTATTGGACTAATTATAAAAGTATCAAAAAAGTTTGAAATACCTTTGAAAAATCTAATTAAATATCTATATATTCTCTTCATAAATACTATCCTCTTCTTCATCATCAAACGATAATTCTTTCTTTGGTCTTAACTCGTCGATAAGCATCATTCTAACCTCATCAATTGGTAAGTTGTAGAATAGTTCTCCCTTAATAGCAAGAGATAATCTACCAGTTTCTTCCGATACTAAAATAGCAATAGAATCTGTCTCTTCTGATATTCCAACTGCTGCTCTATGTCTTGTTCCTAGTCTTTTGCTTATTTTTTCACTACTACTTGTAGGAAATACCGCTCCAGCACAACTTATTTTATTACCTTGAATAATTACTCCTCCGTCGTGCATTGGATTATTTGGGAAAAATAACGATATTAAAAGATCAGCTGTTAAATCTGCATATATTTTCTTTGCCTTAGCAATATAATCAGACAAGCTTACATTTCTTTCTATTACGACTAAAGCTCCTATTTTATGTTTACGAAGATAATCCATTGATTGAACGATTTCATAAACCATTTTTTCTCTTTCATCAACTGTTAAGGTTTTATGTCTACCTAAAAGTTGACTTCTTCCTAAATCCTCTAAAACACTTCTAATTTCCGGTTGAAAAATTATTATAATTGCTAATGGCCCCCACATAATTACATATTCTAGTAAAAAACCAATAGTTGTTAAATCAAAAGTATCACTAAATATTTTTAAAAGAGCGATTATTAATACTCCTTTAAAAATAAGTGTTAGTTTTACATTGTTTTTTATACTTTTCATTAGATAATAAAACATTAGCCAAACTAACATTATATCTACAGTACTTTTTATTATATCTATTATTAAATCAACAGTAATTTTCATAAGTCCTCCTAATTATCTTGATTAGTTACTACTGGAGTATTAGCCATTGGTATTTCTTTTACAATATCCTTATTACCTTCTGTACTTTGATTAGAAGAATCCAAGACAATAACCTGAGGAACCTCTTCTTCTTTAGGTTTTTCCTCTGTCATAACATCTAATACCTGTTTTGATTCAAGAGATGCTATTTCAGCTTCTCTACCTGAAGAAATATCATAGGATTTTTTCTCCTTTAATTTCTTCTCAATCGCTTCTCTTTTACTATCGCCAACCACTCCTAAAAGAGCAAAAAAAACCACAATACACACTATTAAATAAACAAAGTATAGTGGACCTGAAAGAACATCTCTAAAAAATTCAATTATAAACATATAGTCACCTACTATCATAATAATCTTATCATTTAGTTATTAATTATACAAGAAATTGAAAGAATTTATCTTAAAAAAACTTTTAAGTGACAAATAAAGTGTAGATTAATTCTACACTTTAAATATTATTTTATAACAAAATTTAAATTTGGATATTTATTTGATAATATTTTATCTTTTGTTACTTGAATTTTTTTATAATAATTATCATTGCTATAATATTTAGATAGTTGTTATTACTAAATTAGGATTCCCCTCTAAATATTTAGATTCAAGAAAACTTTTAACTTCTTGATTTTTACAATTACTCTTGTCTTAATCCTAGATGAGCCTCGAAAAAGACCACCAGAATTCTCAATTAGACTAATATTAAAATTTTGAATATTTAAATATGTAAGCTCATAATTTCCATAAAACATTTTAGAAATATCTATTTCTTTTGCAACGTTAAAAAAACTCAAATCCAAATTAATTAATTTTTGATTTTGACAAAACATACCTTTCATAGTTTTTACATTTGATATTATAAAATTACTTAAATCTATATTTGTCATACTATTGCAATAATTAAACATCCAGCTCATATCAGTTACGTTCATAGTGTTAAATTTACTTAAATCTATATTTATCATAAGTAACCGCAACATATGCTTCCTTAAAGTCACCATTTGGACTTCTTCTTGCTTTTTCCATAGGTACACATTTCTCAGGTAAATAATAAGTAATACCTTCATCAAACATTTCTAATTTTTCTGAATTCACATAATTTAAAGCAGAAGATATATAGCTTTTTGCTGTTGCAACATACGAATCTTTTCTAGAATCCCTTATATATCTTGATACACCTACTACTGCAATTGTTATTAATATTCCCAAAATAATAATAACTGCTAATAATTCTATTAAAGTAAAACCTATTTTTTTCTTACTTTTATTATCTTTTCCTTGATTTTTAATTTTACTTTTCATAAATACCTCTATCCTATTATTAAAATAACCTCTTTTTTATAATAAATAAACAATAAAACAAATAAAAAATTGAATTTTGTAAATAAAATCCAATTCTTATTTTTATTAAATACTCATTAATTCTTCATCTTTTTCTTTTAGCAACTCATCAATTTTTTTGTTAAACTCATTAACCAAGTCTTGTACTTCATTAGACTTTCTTTTTTCAATATCTTCACCTAATTTTAGTTTTTCAATATCTTCAATCGCTTCTCTTCTAATATTTCTAATAGATATTTTAGAATCTTCTGCTATTTGCTTTACTTGTTTAGTAAGTTCAACCCTACGATCTTCTGTAAGTTGCGGAATAATTAGTCTAATTGTTTCTCCATCATTTCCCGGTGTAAGACCAATATCTGCTTCATAAATAGACTTTTCAATTTGTTGAAGACACGTTTTATCAAAAGGTTTAATTAATATCTGTCTAGCTTCCGGTACCGAAATTGTTGCTAACTGTCTTAATGGTGTATCTACATTATAATAAGATACCATTATTCCATCTAAAATAGCTGGATTAGCCCTTCCTGCTCTTACCACTGAAAATCTATTTTTTAAATTTTCAATCGCTTTCTTCATATTTTCTTCTGTTTCTTTAATTATTTTATCTTCTTCCATTTTTATCTCCTTACCATTATTAAACTACATTTATAGTCTTTTTTCTACCTCTTTTATAAGAAATTTATTTGTTTTTAAAAATTTTCTTACCTCATTATTTATCAAATCCTGCTTTTCCTTGCTCCTAAATAAAGCATGATTATAATCTTCTACAACGATTAAAACTTTCTTATTATTTTTCATATTTTTAAATATATTTTTAGACATGCTTATTGGTACTACATTATCATGCTCTCCATGAATTATTAATACTGGAACCTCTACTTTGTATATAGAATCCTTATATTGCTCTACTAAATCAAAAAATTCTTTAACTGCTGAAATTGGTAATTTTTTAGCTCTTGATATAACTTCCTTTAAATCAAAATCCTTAATAATTTGAGAACTATTTTTAATTATATTTAATAAACCACCCTCACCCTTTGAAGCTAGGCAAGAAAATGCTGGAGCACCCAAAACAAGTTTTTTTACCTCTTTGTGAGTTGCTGCTAAATGAGATGCGATAACTCCACCCATACTATGGCCAATTAGATAGATACTTTTATAACCAGAATCAATTAAAAGTTGAAGTTGTCTTTCTGATTCTTTAATCCACATTTTGGCAGTGCTTTTTGTCTTATCCTTCACCTCGTGCCCAGGTAGAGTAAAAGAATATACATCAAACCCTCCCTTTGTTTCAAGAGAAGTTGCTAGATCCTCTTGGTCATAAGTACCACCAGCAAAACCATGAATAATCAATATTGCTTTCTTAAATCTATTCATAAACTTCTCCTATTTTTTCACCTAAAACTATCTTTGTTTCTAAGTTGTTTTTAGAATTTTCTAATATATCTTTATCTATTGTAATAGATTTATCTTTAAAAATCATTATAATTGTTGATCCACCAAATAAGAAATAACCCTTCTCATCGCCTCTTTTAAAATTTTCTAGATAATAATTTTTTATCTTTCCAACAAACATCGCGCCTACTTCCATTTGAATTACTCTTCCAAATTTATTTGTATCCTGAACTTCATATTCTCTAATATTTTCTTCAAAAACCTTAAAACGATCAAAGGCGATTGGCGCAACGGTATTATATAATCCTTTTATTTTTTTTCTCAATATAACACTACCGTCATCAATATATGAATAGCGATGATAATCATCTACTTCTAATCTAAAAACTAATAAATAACCATTGTTAAATTCTTTTGCTAACTCATTATCTTTTAGGATTCTTTCAATATTATACTCTTTATTCTTAATTATAAATTTTAAGTCCTTATTAATTTTATAAATCAACAATTTAGAATCCGCTGGACTACATAATTCCTTTTTATTCTTAGGAAAGTTTCTACTACCATTTTTTATTTTTCTCGAAAAGAACTGATTAAAAGACTTATATTTAACATCTTCATATTCATCCATATTAAGATTATTACTTTTAATAAATTTTTTTATTAGTAATTTCGATATTCTTCTATTAAGGAAAAATCCAACAAAAACAGATAAAAATCGCTTATTAACTATTTTTAAAATAAATCTTCCTAAAAAGCTACTATACAAAAAATAAGAACCTTTTGGGTTTTTATTTTCTATAATTTCTTTTGTCTTTCTATTAATAATTTTACTCATTCAATCACTACCAATAAAATTGTAAAAGCAAATGCTAAAATAGCCATTATCGGATAGGCAATACCCTTTAATTTTGGAATTTTAATATTTAATACAAAAAAGAATGCTGTTAGATAAACTAATACAATATATACAATATGATATGTTCCTGGACTAATCAACTTTGATATTAAATAAATTAATGGAAAAGTTATCGATGTTGATGTTACCGGAAGCCCACTGAAAAATTTTACTGGTCCTGAATCCTTCTTATTAATTACAACAACATTAAAATGGCATAATCTTTGAATTCCTGCTATTGCAAGTAAAGAAAATCCAATTATATGATACCACTCTCTAAGTCCAAGGTTATATCCGATTACAATTGGTAAAACAACAAAATTAACAGTATCAGCTAAAGAATCAAGTTGAATTCCAAATAATTCATCATCTTTAGTTCTATTTTTCATACTTCTTGCTACCAATCCATCAAAGAGATCACATACCCCTGCAGCCATTAAACAAATCGCTGATAATTTAAAATTTTCTGAAAAAGCAAAATACATTCCCACAACTGCAAATACTACCCCTAAGTATGAAATAGCTATTGATTTATTAAATTTACCTATAAACATTTAATTCTACCTCTTTTCTTTAATATATATGTATTATAACATCATAAAGTACTTTTCGTAAACCTTAATAAATATATAATAAATTATGTTTTTTTTATAATATATATGTTATAATATAGCACTAAATGAAAAAGGAGGTTTTATTATGGATTTATTGACGCTTTTATTAATTCTTAATCCAATTTTATCACTTAAAATATATCAAAATACATATAGACTTATAAATAGTAAGAAACTTATCAATAAAAATTATCCTAAGGATATAAGACAAATAAGATTTACTCCTTATTTTAGGAAAGAATTTGATTTTGTTGATTTTGATCGCTTAGCTCAAATGAAATGTGGAGAAGATATTGTAGAATTTGCCAAAAAGGTGATTGAGAACTTTAATGATGAAGATTTAACAAACTTTTATAATAATATTAACAGATTAAATATAAAAGATTTACCAAATAATCTTTTAGATCTTCTATCATTTATCCCAAAAAAATTATCAAGTTATGACTTATATAGCAATACAATTGAAATTGATAACGAAAATAATGTCGCTCCTCTTTATCACCAACTAACTGTTATGGCCAGTTCTAAACATAGATGGCCTTTATACTGTAGTGGATTCCTTCAAAAGTATAAACTATGATATCCTTTTCGATATTTTTTCAGGGATAGAATTAGATCCGATTATTGAAATGACAGAGGATGAATTTAATAATTATATTTCTAGTTTATTAGATAATGGCGATAAAAAAGAAAAAGAAGAAATTAAAAATAAAGTAAAAAAATTTTTAAGAAGCAAAAACCAGTAAATACTGGTTTTTTATTCAAACATTTTTTTAAATTTTTTAGTTTTCTTTAATCTTTCAAAAAACTCATCATATGCTTTCCACAATATCATAGATAAAGTTAAGACAATTCCAATATGCATCAATAAATTTAAATCTATTTTAGCAAGTGAGAAAAAGTCTCTAAAGAAACAAACCTCAATTAAAAATATTGTAATAAGCGAGTAAAACATAATCTTTCTAACCATATTAAAAGGATAAGACAACTTGTAAATATAAATAAGCATAATTGTTGTATTAGCAATAACAGCGATTGTAGACATTTCTAAATGATTTATATTAATATGTACCGATAAGGCTAATATTAAGAATTGTATTGTATATACCGTTAGTGCGGTTGGTAAAGCATTGGCGATAATCTTAACCAAAAAATTACTTTTTACTCTTTCATCATTTGGTTCCATAGCCAAAACAAGAGAAGGTATTCCAATGGTAATCAAATTCATCATGCTTAAGTGAATTGGCTGATATGGATATTGATATTGCAAGAAAATTACTGTTAAAACAATTAAAATCGTATATATTGTTTTTGTTAAGAATAATGAAGCACTTCTACCAATATTATTAATACTTCTTCTTCCTTCTTCTACAACTTTAGGCATAGAATCAAAATTAGAATCCATTAAAACTAATTGACTTACATTTCTTGCTGCATCGCTACCGGATGCCATCGCGATGCTACAATCTGCTTCTTTTAAAGCAAGACAATCATTAACCCCATCTCCAGTCATTGCAACTGTATGACCAAGTTCCTTTATTAAAAGTATTAATTCCTTTTTTTGCTGTGGGCTAACCCTTCCAAAAATAGTGTTATTTAAATAAGCTTTTTTTAATTCTTTCTTAGAATCAATTCCTGTTAGATCAATATATTTATCATAATTATCCATCTCTAATCTCTTAGCAATATTAGATACGGTTTCTGGATTATCCCCGGATATTATTTTTAATTCTACTCCTTGTTCTTTAAAATACTTAAGAGTATCCTTAGCTTCCTTCCTAATCTTATCTTGTATTAAGAAAAGAGAAATTGGTGTAACTTTCTTTTTTTCTTCGACAGCTACTAAGATCACACGATAATCCTTATTATATTTAGAAGTATCAAATCCCTTAATTATATATTCTGGTGCTCCCAAACAATAAGTTAAATCTCCTACCCTTAATCTAGAATGTTTCTTATCGGATGAAAAAGGTATTAACTCATCATATTTAAAGGGTCTTACCTCTTCGTTTTTAAACCTTTCTTTCAGAGCTTTCATCGTTGGAGATAAATCGTCTAAGGTAACACAAAGTATTTCCATTAATTCTTCTACTTCTTTAACCGAATAATTGCTTAGAGGAACCATGTCTTTAACCTCCATAATACCTTCTGTTAAGGTTCCTGTTTTATCTAGACATAGCACATCTACTCTTGCTAACATTTCAATACAATAAAGTTCTTGAACTAAAACATTATATTTGCTAAGTCTAATGACTGCTACTGCTAAAACTGTACTTGTAAGTAATACTAAGCCTTCTGGAATCATCCCAATAAGAGCTGCTACTGTTGCTACAATTGAATGAGTTAAAGTATTATCTAACCATAAATATTGATTAATAAACATAACCGCTCCAATGGGAACTATTAAAATAGAAATATATTTAATAATTTTATTTAAAGTCATCATTAAAACGGAATTTAATTTCTTTATATATTTAGCATCTAAACTAATCTTAGAAGTATAATTATCTTCTCCAATATGCAAAACCTTGGCATAGGCCTTACCACCAACAATAAAACTTCCTGATAGAATCATTTCGTCTTTTTTTCTAGTTATTGGAACATCTTCTCCAGTAATAAAAGATTCATTAACCAAACACTCTCCATCAACTAATATCGAATCTGCTACTACTTGAGAACCATTTCTTAAAACCATAATATCATCAAGAACTATCAAGTCTCTTTTTAAACTAATTTCCTTACCATTTCTTAAAACAATTATTTCTCCTTGGTTTAATATAGATAATTTATCAACTATTCTTTTAGCTTTTATCTCTTGGATAATGCTAATAACCATATTAAAAATAACTGTTCCTATAAAAAGCATATGTTTATACTTTCCTACCATTATAAGTAAAAAAGCTAGACCAAAATTTAAAAAATTAAATAAAGTAAACAAATTTTTTCTAATAATTTGGCCAATTGAAAGAGTAGCAACCGATACCTCTTTATAATTTAAATTATTAGCAAATCTTTCTTCTACTTCCTTTTCTGTTAGTCCTGTTATTTTTTCTTCTTTCATAACTACCTCTTTCTAAACCTTCGTGCTTATATGCTTAGTTTTACTTATCTTTTCATAAATATTTGTTTTTTTTCTCAAAAAGTTTATAAATAATCCAAGATATATAATAAAGGTTAAAATTATTAATAAAGTAAAAACATATTTTATCTTAAAGTAATAATAAAAATAAAATACTTCAAAAAACAAGATAAAAATTACTTGATATCTTAATAATAATTGATAAAATTTAACTCTTTTTTCTCCCTCATTTACCAATTTTATTCGAACTATAAACTTTCCAGGAGTATATCCTCTAAATAAATAAGTACATAGAATATAGTAAATTAATAGCATAAGACTAAAAAAAAGAAATTCATGCTTGATACTTGTTCTAACAATTAGAGAAAAAATAAGGTATACTAATGAAAAATCAATTATATTTCCTATTAATTTTCTAGGAAAAGACACCTTTAGACTATCTTCTAATGCCCTTTTATCTAATTCTTCCTTAGTAGGTAAAAAGAAGGTAAATAATGGGGTTAACAAATAACCCAAGGTCCCACCTAAAGTGTTAGCTATTAAATCATCAACATCAAAAACACGATAAGGTCTTGGATATAGACCATATAAACCGGTAATCTGGGTAAATTCAAAAAATAGACTTAAGATAAATGATAAAATAATTATTTCTTTTAAGCTTCTCTTAAAATAATATCTTAAATAAATTCCAAATGGTACGGTTAAAAAGATATTAAATAATAATTGATAAACTAAAGGATGTTTTATAAATTTTATATATGAAGATAAACTTAAAGGATTAAAATTAATCTTATTTGAAATCTCTGTTATAAAGTTAAATGGTACAAGTTGTGCCCAATCCCTTGTTGAATATTTAACTGTATTAATCTTGGGAAGTGGTAAAATTACCATAAAATAAGCTTCTAAAAGATATAAAACAAAGGAATAAACAATAATTGTCTTTAAATAAGGAATTGATCCATATTTATGATATTGATATATCATATAAGGAACTGTAATTAGGAGCGCTAATATTGGAAATATAATTAAACCTATTTTAATTGAAGAGACATAAGATCCCATATAAGACCTCCTATTGATAAAAGTTTATCATTTTTTATAATAAAATACTATTAAAAGATAAATAAAAAATGCCCTTTAAAGGCATTCTATTCTCTATGGTGTCCCCGGTAGGACTCGAACCCACATCGGTCCCTTAGGAGGGGACTGCTCTATCCTGCTGAGCTACGAGAACATTAACAAGGTAATTATACCATAAAAAAACTCTTTTTAAAGAGTTAATATTTCATAAATTTCATTAATCTAATTAAGAATGTATTAGCATATCTACTAAGCAATTTATTCTTAACATAAAGTTGTTCATAACAACCTACGATATTATCCATTATATTTACAATCCAACTTTCAGCAAACTTTGGAATTAAAGTAAGCGATATTGGAAACATATGCGTTCTTATAATATCTCTTTCTTTTTCAGTAAGTCTAAAAAACTTTTCAGAATAAACAACCGCATATTTAGGATGTCTAACTAAAGTACTTAATCTTTCTCCCCTACTAATCTTTTTACCATTAGTTAAAAAGAAATCATGTAATAGACCACCTCTTGCTACCTCTTCATAGTCTAATCTTAAAAATTTGGCAATTTTATAAGAAGAGTATGATACTCTTATACTATGGTCATATCTATTTAATCCATGATGATTAATGTCTTTTGTTTTTTCAAATTCTTTATGGTTTAATATATCATCCACAAGGGACATATATTCAATATCTTCATTATAATTCATTTTTTTACACCTGCTATTGTTAGATTATAGCAAAAGAATTAATTATTGTCAAAAATACCTCTCTTGATTTATGTAAACTTCTAAGTTATTATTTAATATAAACCGACAAGAATGAGGTATTAATATGAACAAAAATTTTTATGGAATGAATAATTCAAAAGGAGTACATGTTGATAATTTAAAAGATAGTGTGTACTCTATTAAAAAATATATTTATCCAGAGATGATAATATTTGATGAATTAGATAAATTTGATTTTTCTAATCCAAAACTAAGAAATTTTGAGGCGATAGTTGACTCTTGTACAAAGGTATATAATTACTCCGGTAAACTTATAAAAGAAGGATTAAAACCTATTTTATTTGCTGGAGACCATGCTATTGCAATAGGAAGTATCGCAGCTTCTGCTAAAAATTATGATGACTTACATGTACTATGGATAGATTCACATTCAGATATCAATAGTGAAGAATCTACTATTACTGGAAATATTCATGGAATGCCCTTAAGATTCTTACTTGGCGAAGGAAAAAGAGAATTAGCAAATCTTGGTGGAAATATAAGACACGAAAACATCATTTATCTAGGCCTTAGAGACGTTGATCCAGAAGAAGCAATATATATTAAAAGAAATAATATTAAAGGCTATTACTATGATGAAATTAAAGAAAAAGGAATAGAAATCATAATGGACGAAATTATCGATTTAGTAAATAATAAAAATCTTCATGTTAGCTTTGATTTTGACTCGATGGATCCAAAAATATTTCCAGCAATATCAGTACCGGTAGAAAGTGGATTTACAGTTGAAGAAGTGGATATTATTTTAGATAAAATACTAAATAAATCAAACATTGTATCCTTTGATTTTGTCGAATATAATCACGCTAAAGACAAAGATAATAAATGTTTAGAAATAGCTAAGTATTTTATTAAAAAAGTTACAGATAAAATAAAATAGTTGATAAAACAACTATTTTTTTAATTCTATTATTTTGGTTGCGATTATTTTTGAAAACGCCTCATCGTGTTCTACAAAGATCATTGTAGGAGAATAATTTAAGATTAGTTCTTCTATTTGAATCCTCGATAATAAATCAATATAGTTTAAAGGCTCATCCCAAATATATATATCCGCCCTTTCGGCTAGACTTTTAGCGATAAGTACCTTTTTCTTTTGGCCTTCACTATAATCCTCAATATTTTTTTCAAACTGTATTCTTTCAAATCCAAGTTTTCTTAAAATTGTTTTAAATAAGCTGTCATCTATATTATTTTCAATTGAATAATTAGTTAGATTACCATTTAAATAAGTTGTATCTTGCGACACATAGGATATTTTTAAACTATTCGGAATTCTAATTTCACCCTTATAAGGTATATCTTGACCTAATATTAATCTTATAAGACTAGATTTTCCTGTACCATTTTTCCCTTTTATTTGAAGCCTATCGCCCTTTTCTACAATAAAACTTATATCCTCAAATATTATATTATCATCGTAATAAATAGATAAGTTTTCTGCTTCTATTAATCTATTACCTTTAAAATTTAAAGGATTTATCTTTAAACTTTCAACTTCCTCGATGTTTTTTAACAATTGAGATTTTTCTTCAACCGCGCTTTCTTTTCTCTTTAAAGAACTTATAGATCTTTTCATCATTTTAGCTGACTTTTTACCGATAAATCCCGTATCCACCCTATTATCACTTTGAGTAAGATCTCTTCTTTTTTTGTTTTCCGCTTTAATTGAAAAGTCTCTAGCTATACTAGCAGATCTCTCTAATCTATTAATATCCTTTTTTAATCTTTCGTTTTCTGCTAATTCATAATTATCTTGCCTATTTTTATTTTCAATCCAAGAAGAAAAATTGCCCTTTTGAATCTCTATATTGTTTTTATTAATCGATAAAATATAATTAACACAAGAATCAAGAAATTTTCTATCATGAGATACTAAAACAAAACCTTTTTTACTATTTAAATAATTAGCTACTACATCCCTTGATTCCTCATCCAAGTGATTCGTTGGCTCATCTATAAGAAGAAA
This sequence comes from uncultured Clostridium sp., assembly GCA_964388545.1. GTDB lineage: Bacteria > Bacillota_I > Bacilli_A > RF39 > UBA660 > RUG13868. The sequence goes on along the minus strand of CAYMAV010000005.1, from coordinate 23,663 downwards.
ATTATTATCTTTAATAAATAATATTGCTAATAAAACTTTCGTTTGTTCTCCCTTACTTAAAGTTATAAATGGTCTACTTAATATTTTGGCATCCATTTCTAAAAGATTTATTTCTCTATCTAACTTCCAATTTTCACAATTATCTTTAAAACCTAATTTTATTTCATTAGCAATATCATAAGAGTTCTTCTCTTTATCCTTTACCTCAAAAGGAAAATAGTCAAATTCTACTTGTTTAGCAATATTTCCACTATATTCATATTTATTCATAAGTAAATTTAGAAATGTTGTCTTACCTCTTCCATTTCGTCCAATAAAGCCTAATTTCCAATTAGTATCAATAGAAAAACTAACATTATCAAAAATGTTATCATAACTACCTGAATAGGAAAATGTTAAATTAGATACTTTTATTATGGACATATATTACTCCTTAAATTAATCAAATATCTTAGAATTTAATTCCGTTATATCTTTTATATAGATAATGTTTTTATCTTCTAAAATTATTCTTTTATTAACTAAATCTATCTTTTTAATAAAACCGTTTACCTTTTTATAACTTCCGCCTTCTTTTTTTAAATCTTTCACAAAGTAAATTATTTCTACTTGTATTCTATCATATATTCTATCTCCTAGTAGATTTATCCTCTTGCTTATTCTTTCCTTTTTATCATCGTCTATATATCTTTCTTTATCCGTTAGACGAGAAACCTCTATTACTTTATCATCATAACCAGTTAAAGCTGAAAAAGGAGCGAATTGACCAGCGCGATCATTTACAGGCATCTTTCCTCTTTTAGACTTTGGCCTAGTTAAATTAATAATATCTTCATATTTACTCATCCTCTATGCCCTCCCACATCGCTTCTTCTTTCAATCGCAGTTGAATGTTCTTCTAAATTACTACCTTTTAAAATAGAATTACTTCCAAACTTTTCTTTAATATTGATTATCGCCTCCTGAATCTTTAATTCTTTTTCTTCTTCTTTTTTCTTTTTCTTCTTTTCTTTTTGTTTTTCTTCAAAATCCGTAAAAATATCTAATTGTTCAACCCTTGTTATTTTCTCCAACTTCTTTTCCTTTAAATTACAAGCCGAAATTGTTAATCTTCTTACTAATAAAATTGGATTAACTACTCGATCATAGGATTTTAAAACCTTATCAACTATTACATTAAGAGAATTGGTATCTTCGCCAAAATTAACGGTTACTCGAGCTCTTTTAGGAACCTTTCTTCCATAACGATCATTTTCAATATCTCCATAATAATGGTTATATATCTTCCCATCAGTTAAATTAGAAACATCATATTCAACAATAAGAAGAAATTGCGAAGTAACCATGTCTTTTTTTATGATATCTAGGACTAGACTATCAACCATTTCTCTTACGATTAATCTAGCATCTTCATATTTATAAGGCGTGTGTAGGACCTGCCCACGAGAAAGACTATTAGTTTCTGGCCTATAATTTTTAACATCCTTTAAAGTGCATGGTTCATATCCCCAAGCATGATCAATTAAGAGTTCGGCATTAATTCCAAATAAATCATATAATAAATCTTCATTTTCAATAGATATTCTTGCAATATCCCCAACTGTGTTGATATTGTTTTTTATTAATGTTCTGGCTGTTGCTGGTCCAATTCGCCAAAAATCAGTTAAAGGTAGATGATCCCACAACTCTTTTTTATATTTTTCTTCATCCAAATAAGCAAGTCTTACTCCAGATTCATTAGGTTTCATCTTTTTAGCCATAATATCCATCGCAATTTTTGCTAAATACATATTAGTACCAATCCCTGCGGTTGCAGTTATCCCTGTTTCCTTATAAACATCCTCTATCATCTTAATAACTAACTCTTCACTAGTTAATTTATAGTAATCAAGGTATTCCGTAATATCAGCAAATATCTCATCAATTGAATATGGATAAATATCTTCTTTAGAAATGTATTTTAAATATGTTTGATAAATTCTTACACTATAATCCATATAAAGCCTCATTCTTGGAGGTGCGATAATAAAATCAAGCTCTAAATTCGGATTTTCTTTTAACTCTGAATCTATGTATGATTTTCCAGTAAATCTACTTTTTCTTCTTCTTTCTTTATTTATTTCTTTAACTTTTTCTTTAACCTCATAAAGTCTTGCTCTTCCCCCTATCTTATAAGCTTTTAAAGGTGGAGTTACCGCAAGACATACCGTTTTATCAGTATGAGCCTCATCTGCCACCACTAAATTAGTGTTTAAGGGATCTAGTCCTCTTTCAACACATTCAACTGAGGCATAAAAACTCTTTAAATCAATACAAATATAGACTTTATTCATATAAATCATCTCTAAATATATTATGACATTATTAGAACAATTGTTCAAGTATAAAAATTAAAAAATGTAAATACCGAAGTATCTACATTATTAATTAATCTGTTGTTTCAATATAATCAATTAATTTTAAGAATAACTTAATAAATGATTTATCAAGATTCTTTTTCTTTAACTTCCTTATATTTAATCTCTTTATCTTATATTCATCATCACTAAAGATTATATCAGCTATTTCTTCTTTTAATTCTGTTGGTAATTGTAAATCTAAAAGGATATTATCGATATCATCATTTAAAACCATAACCGCATCAATTTCGATATCATTACCCTTACAGTTAACCGTAAGCTGTCCTACGGTTGCAACATTTTCAATTTCCAAGATAAAATCATTTTTACTAACATATTTGTTCTTTATTTCTATCTTATCCGAATTAAAGTAAACATCTACATCATCTGTGTATTTAGTATTTCTAAATCTAATCTTATAATTTCTTCTATCCGGTACTATTCCGCTTTTACCTTCAACCGATCTAATAATTAAAGTATAGTTATTTGGTAAATAGTTATAATCAACCTCTGTTATAAGGTAAAATCCTTCTTTATGAAGACTACTTATACCATCATCTTCATACATACGATAAGTATTGCTTTTTCCTGGGAATACATGGATTTCCAAATCAGTTGGATTAGAAGTATTATTTACATTACTCTTTATCGATAAAGGAATTATACTTCCTTTCTTAGCAAATATTGGATAATCTTCTTCTTTATAGAAAGAAATATATTTCTTATTACCATTATATCTTTTACCAGTAGTAAACTCATACCAAACTCCATCAGGAAGGTAAAATCTATGAATAGTTCTATTCATAATTGGATCTTTTTTATTAACAATTGGAGCGATTAATAACTCACTTCCAAAGAAATATTCATTTCGATAGACCTTATCATCATAAACCTTTGGTAAATAATAGTATAAAGGTTGAAAGATCATCGAACCAGTCTTGTGATATTTATATGCTTCAGTATATAAATACGATGTTAATTGATGCCTTAAAGTTAAATATTTACTAACAATTTGAAAGACATTAGTGCCCCATCTCCAAGGTTCTCTTTTATAATATTTTCCTTCTGCTGAATGGAACCTTAAAATTGGTGAGAATGTTCCTAACTGGACTGATCTTATATATAAACCCGGATCTTCAATTCCTTTATTATATCCACCTATATCATGACTCCACCAACAAACACCTATATTAGATGCGGATAAGGTAAAAAATGGCATCGACATAAAGTTCGTCCAACTAACCTCAGATGTACCGGCATATAAAACCGGATATCTATGAGCAGCTTTCGTTGAATTTCTTGATAAAATCATACCTCTTTTAGCTGGATTTCTAGTCATATTGTTATATACATAATGAACGATAAGCCATAACTCATTTAAATTTTTATCTTCCTTATTAGCATTCCAAAAGAAATCAATACCATCATTTTCTAAATTAACCAAGACATATTTCAATAAGACATCTAATTTTTGAGGATCATTTACTTTAATATAAATATCTTCTTTTTTTTCTAAATTTAAGAAAGTCCTAATCTCATCATAATTTTTTTCATTAACCGTAATTGGATCATTGTGATCAATATGTAATCCTACTCTTATTCCCTTAGAGTGAAGGTAATCCGTAACCTCTTTCGGATTCGGAATTAATTTTGGATTAAATGAATAATAAGCCGGTTCTTCATCGCTTTTTTTCCATTTTTTATCAAGAATAAAAACCGATAGTGGAATATTTTCATCTTTAAATTTGTCAACCAACAGCTTTATATCGTTACTTGTATAGGCTAGATCTCTACTCCACCAGTTACCAAGAGCATATCTTGGAATTAACGAAGGCATTCCAGTTAATTTAAAATAGTCTTGAATACAAAAACCAAAATCCTTGTTATAGATAAATAGATAAGTATCTACATTTCCGTTTATTGGAGCCTCAAAGTTCCCTAATTGATTTATTCGATAATTCTTACTATCATCAAAGGATGCCATACCTTCAAGAGAAAATAATCCCTTATTATAGACCTCTTCTCTTTCTTTTACTTCCGTACTTATATTAGATCCATGATAATTTCTAGCTTCTGCATGTCCAAAAAACCAAATAGAATTAGTATTTTTAACCTCCACTCTAAGATTTTTAGTTGGATTAAATATCGAACCTTTGAATGGTTTTTCTTTTTCATAAGTAAGTTTAAAATAATCGGTTTCAACTTCTAAATAAGTATCATCTTCTTTTTTTGTATAGCGAGGCAAATCAAAATTACGGAAAACCACAAGTTCAGTAGCAAGGTCATTGAAAATAAAAGACGGACTATATTCTAGCCTTATAAGTCTTTCTGTAAGTATCGTTATTCGATATTTTTTCCCTAATATAATCGCATCGTCTTTAGCTTTTAAATCATCTAAATTAAGATGAAAATTGTTTCCAAAATCGTACATTTACCTCACCCTTTATTCTTATTTATATAATAACATATTTTATTTTAATTTTTAAAAATCTTCCTCTTCTTTTTCTTTTTCTTTCTTTTCCTTATATTGATCGTACTTATCATGTGCTAAATCATGTGCTAAATCATCTGCCAAATCAAAAGCCTCTCTTGCAGCAAAATTGGTTCCAAGCAAATCGCTAACCTTACCATAGAATGCTCCGCCAATTAATTGTTTAGCTTGGAATTTAGCTTCATCTTTAACCTCTTCTTTAATATATTCTTCTGTATCATCTTCTTCGCCAGACGGATCATAATATTTGTTTTTCTCTGTCTTATTAAGGTCTATAAATAGGTTGCTATATTCTCCTGCTAATTCCGACGAAGAAAACTTCTCTTCAAACTCGCCCTGCGTCTTACAATCCATTCCTAAAGCTTCAATCCTTTTAAATAGATCTTCTATTTTTTCTAAATTCTCTGGTCTTTTCACATCATAAGTTGTGAATATCCCCTGCTTTCTAGCATCTATTGATATTTTTATTAGTTCATCCATATTAACCTCCTAGTCTATATAATATTTATTATATACCATATCTTAATATTTTACTAAATCTTTATGTTGCTTCATTATTATTTTTGTTTCTTTTTGAGAAACAAACTTAACCTCTATTAATTTATCATCGATTAATCTGATAACTTTTCCTCTTCCAAAAATCTTATGATGTACATTATCACCTTCAGAAAAATCAACAATTTCTTCATTATACATCTCTTCGATATCGATTTTCTTTTCTTCTTTTCGATAAGAAAAATCAATATAATCTTCATCAATTTCTTCTATAAATCGACTAGGCCCACGCATTAGGCTTTTTCCGTATTGAACTCTACTTAGAGTTGTTATTAAGTAAACTTTTTTTCTAGCTCTGGTTATTGCAACATATAAAAGTCTTCTCTCTTCTTCAATATCGGCTCCATCCATAATCGAAGGAAGAATTGTATCTTCTAATCCAATTACAAAAACATAATCAAATTCACAACCTTTAGATGAATGAATAGTCATTAAGTTAACTCGGTCAAAAGAAGCCTCATCATCATCTACTTCATTTACTAAGGATGTTGTAAGTAAAAATTTACCTAAAGCCTCAAGCCCTTTTTCATCACCGCTATTTTTAACAACGACACTTTTAAATTCTTCTAAACTTTCTATTCGATTATGATCTCTTATATCATTACTATTTTCATATTCATTAATTAAATCGATTTTATCTAAAAGTTCCTCGTACATTTCCGGAACCGTCATCTCTTCAAAACTAGTTTTTAACTCTTCAATTAAGTTTTTAAATTCCAATTCTTTACCGGATTCAATCGCCTCATAAATCGATTTATCTTCTTCAATTGCTTTTTCATTTAGTTTTTCTAAAGATTTCTCACCTATTCCTCTTTTTGGAAAGTTAATAATTCTCTCTAAACTAGCATTATCTTTATTGTTATAGATAAATTTAAGATAAGCAGAAACCAGTTTAATTTCTTTTCGATCATAGAAACCAACTCCACCAAAAACCTTATAAGATATTCTATTAACCTTAAAAGCTTGTTCAATATTTCTTGAAAGAATGTTGTTTCGATATAGGACTGCTATCTCTTTATTATCTACTCCTTGAGACTGAAGTTTGATAATCTCCTTCATAATAAAATCAGCTTCATTATCTTCGTTATAAGCCCTAAAATGATAGACCTTATCTCCATCATCAGAATCTGCCCATAAATTTTTCTCTTTTCTTTTCTCATTATGTTTTATTAAACTATTACTAGCATTAAGAATATTCTTAGTCGAACGATAATTTTGTTCTAATTTAATAGTCTTTAACTCTGGAAAATCTTCCTCTAACATAAAAACATTTTCGTAATTTGCATCCCTAAAACTATAAATTGATTGATCGATATCACCTACACAAGTAAGATTACGGTGTTTGCCTGCTAAAGCCTTAGCAAACTGATACTGAATATCATTAGTATCCTGAAACTCATCAATAAGTATATATTTAAATCTATTTTGATAATATTCCAATACTTCTGGATGATCATTGAATAAATAAACAGGTAGCAATATCAAATCATCAAAATCAACCGAATTATTACTTCTTAAAGTTTTTTCATACTCTTCATATATCGTTAAAAATAACTCATCAGTTTCAACTTTAGCTTGATTGTTTTTATAACTGCTAATCCTTTTTAAAAGCTCCCCTGGCGGATATTCCTTAGTATCTAATTTCATACCTTTTAAAATAGTCCTTATTATCCCCAATGAATCGCTAGTATCCATTATTACAAAGTTACTTGAATAGCCTAACTTCTCATAATGATACATCAATATTCTTAACCCTAGAGAATGGAAGGTACTAATAATAAGATTATCAACAACTCTACCAAGCATTAACTCCGTTCTTTCTTTCATCTCATTAGCTGCTTTATTAGTAAAGGTAATTGCTAAAATATTATAAGGATCAACCTTACACTCTTCGATTAAATAATATATTTTCGTGCTAATAACTCTTGTTTTACCGGAACCTGCTCCTGCAAGTATCATTAAAGGACCATCCTTATAAAGAACCGCCTCTTTTTGTTTATCATTTAAAAAATCTAGTTTCATATAATCACCTTAGCTATAAAAATTATATCAATTTATCCTTAATATTTAAAGATTTTTATGATATAATATACACCTAGGAGTGATGGTATGGATGATTTAGTTAGTGTTAAAGGAATCGGGCCAAAAACCGCCGGTCTATTTAATAGATTAAATATTTACTCTGTTAATGATTTAGTAACTCATTATCCATATCGTTACGATGTCTTAAGAAGAGATGATTTAAATAAAATTGAAGATCCTGAACAAAAAATTGTAGTAGATGGTATCGTTGAATCCTATCCTGTTCTACTTAGATTTAGAGGTGGAAAAAACAAATTAAGCTTTCGTTTTAGAACTGTTAATAAAGTAGTTGGAGTTACTATCTTTGGAAGAGGATTTTTAAAAGATAATCTAAGCGTTGGAACTAAGATAATCGTCTTAGGTAAGTTTGACAAAAATACTAATATAATAATTGCGAGTGATATAAAGTTTGGTGTTTTAGGAAATAAAGAAAGAATTGAATCTGTTTACCGCTTAACTAGTGGAATTAGTCAAAAAATTATGAGTAATGCGATTAATAATGCTCTTTTGTATCAATCTAATTTGATTAACGATAGTATTCCAAAACATTTAATTAATAAATATGATTTTCTAAATAAAAAGACTTCTTTAAACATAATTCATAATCCTCCAAATTATGAAAAGATGAAAGAAGCTAGTATTAGATTAAAATATGAAGAATTATTTGAATTTATGTTTAAGATAAACTATTCAAAGATGATGCTTACTAATAATACCGGAATCGAAAAGAAAACAAAGAGATCATTAAATCCATTTATAAAGAAATTACCTTTTACTTTAACTAATGATCAAGAAAAGGTTTTAAAAGAAATAATCGATGATTTAGCATCCACTAGAAAAATGAATAGATTATTACAAGGTGATGTTGGTAGTGGTAAAACCGTTATCTCGGTAATTGCAATGTATTATACTAAACTATGTGGATTTCAAAGCGCCTTAATGGTACCAACCGAGGTTTTAGCCTTTCAACATTTTGATAATATGAAAAAGATGTTTGAAGAGTTTGATGTTAATATTGAATTATTAACCGGATCAACTACTAAAAAAGAAAAGAAAAGAATCTATGAAGGATTAGAAGATGGATCAATCGATATCGTAATAGGAACCCATGCTTTAATTCAAGAAAACGTAGTATATAACAATCTTGGTTTAGTAGTAACCGATGAACAGCAAAGATTTGGAGTTAATCAAAGAGCTAACTTAAAGAATAAAGGCCTTACACCCGATGTTTTATATATGAGTGCTACTCCAATTCCTAGAACTTATGCTTTAACTATTTATGGCGATATGGATATATCTATCATAAGTGAAAAACCTAAAGGAAGACTGCCAATTGAAACAAAAGTATTTAATACCAAAAATATTAATAAAGTTTATCACCTAATGAAAAAGGAATTAGAAGAAAAAAGACAAATCTATGTTATCTCACCTCTTATTGAAGAAAGTGAAACCCTAGATTTAACTAATGTCTATATGCTTAGAGATAAGATGAATATCCTTTTTGGTAATCTATATTCCATCGACATTGTTCATGGTAAGATGAAATCCAAAGAAAAAGACGAAATCATGAAAAAGTTTAAGGATAACGAGGTAAATATTCTTATTAGTACTACGGTAATCGAAGTTGGAGTTGATGTTAGTAATGCTACAATGATGGTAATATTCGATGCGAATAGATTTGGGCTATCTACTCTTCACCAATTAAGAGGAAGAGTTGGAAGAAGTAATATTCAGTCTCAATGCTTACTGATCAGTAATACAGAAGAAGAAGCTCGATTAAAGGTCATGGAAAAGACTAATGATGGTTTTGAAATAAGCGAAGAAGACTTTAAATTAAGAGGTTCAGGAGATTTATTTGGAACTAAACAAAGTGGAGATATGACTTTTAAAATAGCAAATTTAAAAAATGATTATAAGATATTAATTCAAACAAAAAAAGACTCCTACGAATATCTTAACGATGAAAAATATGATAATGAAGAGATAAAAAAAAGACTAATAGAATCTATTAAGTCTTTATAAGATAATTATTCATTATCTTTTTTTATTGTTTTTTCAAAGACATTGGTATCCCTAATTTCCATACCAAATGATTTATATAATTTTTGAGCATAACACCTTTTAGAATTAGATGTTAATTCTAGCCTATCAATTCCATCTTCAAGAGCAATTCTTTCTATTTCATTCATTATCTTTTTACCAATTCCTTGATTTTGATAATCTCCTGATACACAAATATAATCTAAATAATAGGTTTTTTTATCTTTAATAGGATTATAAATATATCTTATCATTCCCGTACCTACTAAATTATCCTTGTCTTTTAAAACTAATATCTTAGTATTAGAATCAAGCTTTTTTAAATTTTCAACCGTACCTTCTGATGCGAAAGATCTTTTAATTAACAATAGATATTTTTCATAATCCTTTTCTTGTAAATATTCAAATTTCATATATCCTCCTAAAATAATTTTATCATAGAAAAGATTTAGTTAAAACTAAACCTTTAATCTGCTATTACTTCACATACTAGTCTTGCTAATTCCGTTGAATCCTCAACTGGTAAACCTTCGATTAATCTCGCTTGATTATAAAGAATCTTTGTATACTTATCTAATTTCTTTTTATCCTCTTTATATAAACTTTGAAGCTTCTTAGCAACCTTATGATCAGCATTAACCTCAAGCACTAACTGAGCCTTGATCTTTTGATCCGTAGGCATCGCATTGATAACCTTTTCCATCTCAACCGAAATTGCTCCATCACTAGTTAAGCACACTGGATGTTTCTTTAACTTTTTAGTAAATCTAACCTCTTTAACATCTATAATCTTTTTCATTTCATTAAACATCTCTTGATATTTTTTATTTAATTTTTCTAATTCTTTTTTATCTTCTTCACTATCTAAATCTAGGGCTTCACTGCTAATGTTAACAAATTTTAATCCATCGTATTCTTGTAATATTTGAACAACAAATTCATCAACATACTCATTTAAATAAAGAATTTCATATCCAAGTTCTTTAACCTTTTCAGTTTGTGGTAATAAATCTATCTTATCTAGAGTCTCTCCACAAGCATAATAAATTTTATCTTGATCTTTTTTCTTATTCCCAACATATTCCTTCAATGTAATTAACTTCTTATCCTTTGATGAATAAAATAATAATAAATCCTTTAATAAGTCTTTATGTTGTCCGAAACTATTATATATACCGAATTTTATGTTAATTCCAAAAGCCTTAAAGAATTCTTCATACTTTTCTCTTTCGTCTTTAAGCATCGCTTCCAATTCTTTTTTTATTCTTGACTCAAGACTATTAGCAATTACTTTGATTTGAGAATCTTGCTGAACCATTTCTCTTGAAATATTTAAAGATACATCAGGAGTATCAACAAGTCCACGAACAAAGCTAAAATATTCCGGTATTAATTCACTAACTTTTTCCTTTATTAAAACTCCATTAGAATAGAGTGCTAAACCCTTTTCATAGTCCTTAGAATAAAAATCATGTGGAGCTTGTGAAGGAATAAACATTAAAGTATCGTAACTTACTTTTCCTTCAACTGATGCATGAATAACTTTTAACGGTTTCTTATAGTCATAAAATTCATCCATATAAAACTTATCGTAATCTTCGTCTTTAACCTTTGATTTTTGTTCCTTCCATATTGGAACCATACTATTAATTACATGTTCATCAGTATGTTCCGCATACTCCTCTTTTGAACCTTCTTTTAACTTTTCATGAGTTATCATCATCTTAATTGGATACTTTATATAATCGGAATATTTTTTTACTAAACCTTGAATAGTAAAGTCATCACTATATTTTGAATACATTTCATCTTCCGTATCATCTTTTAGATATAATTTAATAGTTGTACCAATATCATCCTTTTTAGTCTTAGTAATTGTATAACCATCTACTCCATCACTTTCCCACAGATAAGCGTCTTTAGAATCATATCTTCTAGTTGTAACCTCAATCTTTTTACTTACCATAAAAGCTGAATAAAACCCCACTCCAAACTGACCGATACAATCCTCAACCTTATCTTTATTTTCTTCTTTAAAAAGTAAAGTTCCTGATTCTGCTATTGTGCCTAAATTCTTTTCTAGTTCCTCTTCATTCATACCAATACCATTATCACTAATAGTAAGGATATTATGCTCTTTATCTACATCAATTCTAATAGCGAAATCTTCTCTATTAACTTTTAACTTTTTATCCGTAAGAGAAATAAAATTTAACTTATCAATCGCATCACTAGCATTTGATATTAATTCTCTTAAGAAAATTTCTTTATTAGAATAAATTGAATTAATCATTAAATTTAATAATCTTTTCGATTCTGCTTTAAATTCTTTTTTACTCATATTTTTCTCCTCCTATTTAAAATAGTAACATCAATTTTAGCACTTGTCAAATTAATGTGCTAACTATATGGTTTGACTTTTAATATCTAGGCCTATATAATTTTTTATAGAGGTATTATATGAAATTCATCGAAAATATAGATAAAAAAAGATATGAAGAATTTGTTAAAGGACATAAAAAGTGTCATTTTTTACAAAGCTATGCCTGGGGAGAAATTCAAGAAAAAAACCGTAAATTAATTCCTCACTATGTGGGGGTTGAAAAAGATAGTAAATTAGTAGCAACTGCCCTACTTCTTGAAAAAAAATTACCTCTAGGTTATTCATACTTTTATTCACCTCGTGGTTTTGTAATCAATTTTTTAGATAATGAACTATTAAAGTTCTTTACCAATGAAATTAAAAAATATGCTAAAAAAAAGAAATCAATTTTTATAAAGATTGATCCAGATATAATTATTAATAAATTTAATAATGAAGGAAAAGTAATCGAACACTCTAAAGACTATGAAAAGATATTTAACAACCTTAAAAATCTTGGATTTAAACATCTAGGTTTTACTAAAAACTTCGAATCTACTCAACCGCGTTATAGTTTTAGAATTAATTTAAAAAATGATATCTTTGATAATTTTTCAAAGACTACCAAACAAAGAATTAACAAAGCCGAAAAACTCCATACAAAAGTAAGAATCGGTAATATTGATGACATTAAGACTTTTAGTGATTTAATGGATATAACGGAAAAAAGAAAAGACTTTATTTCTTATAACTATGATTACTATAAAAACTTTTATGAGATATACAATAAAGATAATGAGATGACTTTTTTTGTAAGTTCACTAAATATTAAAAAGGTTTTAAAAGATTATGAAGATGAAAAAGAAAAACTGCAAGAAGAAATAGGAAAGATTAAAAATAATCCTCGTAAAAGTGGAATGCTAAAGGAAATTATTAGCCAAGAAGAAAAAGTAAATGAGTATATTACTGAATATAAAGAAGCTTTAGAAAAATACGGAGAGGAAATAACCTTAAATATTCATGTTGCAGTTATCTATAATGATAGGGCTTGGGGATTATATGCTGCTAACCACAATATATTGATGAATTCCTATTCAAATTATAAAACCTATTATGAGCATATAAAATACTGCAAAGAAAAAGGTATTAAAATATTTGATCAATTCGGCACTATTGGCGATTTAAATAAAGATAATCCACTACTTGGAATACATATGTTTAAAAGCGGATTTGGTGGAGAATACATTGAATTTATCGGAGAATTTGATCTTGTCCTTAATAAACCAATGTATCTAGCTTTCACCAAAATAATACCAACCTATCGAAAAATTATTAAAAAAAGAAGAAAAAGTAAAAGAGACTAACTAGTCTCCTTTTTTTATCTTTCTATATAAAGAATAGGCAATTTTATAAGGATAATACATCCATGACAACTTCTTATCAAATTCTCCTATTAATTCGACAACTTGCCCTCCAAAACCTCTTTTAAATTGATAAATTCCGTACATTGAATCCTTTGGATCAAAGACTCCTGATATTCCATAGAAGTTATAGCATTCTTTTTTATTTTCTATCGCGTATTTAATCATATCGTTATGAATCGTGTAGAATGGTTGATATTCCATAAATTCTTCATAGGCCCCACCGATAAAAGACATAACTTCTTTTCCATAGTTGATATAAAGAATCGCCCCAATGGTCTTTTTATATCCATATTTTTCTTTTAATACTTCATATTCTTTAACCTTTTCTTTTAACTTATCTATTTCACTTTCTTTTTCTAAGAGTTTAGCATCAGTTATCTTATTTCTACCCTGTTCTTTCTCTCTTTTTGCTTTTTCTAAATCAATTGTTAATCTATTTACTTCTTCATTTAAGCTATCTAAATTATCCTTAATCATAATATCTGCGAAGATTAATTTAGCATAACCATCTTTAGCATAAATTTCATACATATCCTTAAGATATTTAATTGAACGAGAAGCAAATCCCCTTCTTTCTCCTGTTGCATCTAAAATGTCCTTAAATCTCTCTAACTCCTCAATACTACCTTCTCTTGATATAATACCATTCTTTTCATTCTTTCTAATCATCTGTCTAGTTTTTGATGTCATAGAAGCTGATATTTCCTCATAGGCCTTATCTTTAATATTTAAAGTATAAATCCACTTCATCTGTAAAGGATTTTTCTTTTCTTCTTTATAACCATTTGATTTAAATAATTTAATATAATCTCTATTATCTTTTCCTTTTTCAACTACATTACCATCTTTATCACGGTCTACAACGATTAGATTCGGATCAATCTTTAAAAACATTCCATTATTTTTTTTGCAATAATCAGTTATTAATTTATCAAAAGATAAAAATAACTCTTTATTATCATAGTCTACTAAGTATCCACGAGGAGCATAGTAGATCTTCTTTTTAAATTTAAAATCCTTTATTAAAAGAAGAGTACCTGCTACTATCTTTTTATCTTGTTTTACACCTAACAAGATATAATCCCAACCATTTTTCTTTTTTAGTTCAGCAAAATAAATATTTTGTAAAAAGTTAGCATATTTATGATTCTTAGCAAATTCTTCAAACTCAATATTATTTAATATTTCTAATTTCATAAAATCACCTAATCTACTTTTTTAATTTTTCTCTTTAAATTCCTTAACATCATATATAAATGATAATGCCAGGAAAGTGGATAAGTAAATTCTCCAATAAGTTCTTGGACCTCTCCTCCAAAACCTCTTTTAAAATCATACATTCCATAATTCTTATCTTTAGGATCAAAGATTCCGGTTATTCCATAAAAATTAACTCTAAGCATCTTAAATTCATAAGCATCTTTTATATGCTCATTGTAAAGCATATATTTAGGAGTAAATCTTGCATACTCAGTAAGATATCCGCTATAAAGAGTGAGATATTCAGGACCTGATTTAATTGATACTAAGACTGCGATATCTCTTCCTTTTGGATATTCTTTTTTAAAAGTTTTAGCTAGCTCTAATTCCTCTTTACATTTATCTACCTTTTTATTAGCTACCGCTTCTTGTTCTTTTAATTTATTACCAACCTTTTCTCTTGCCATCTTATCTAGAACAACCTTTAGTTCTTCTTCAGCAACTCTTAAATTTTCTTTAGAATTATCTAAATAATGATCTGGTTCTAAATAGGCAATATAAATACGCATCTTATCTCCTAAACATTCAAACATATTCTTATAATAATCTAAATCTCTAGCATTAAAATCTTTTCTTTCAGCTGTAAGATCAAAAATCGGTTGAATTATCGCTAAATCTTCTTTTTTAGCCACACGGCACTTAAGGCCTTTTCGATAAACTTCTTCGATGTTTTTCCTTGTACTCTTAGAAAAATTGCTAACGACCTCTTCATAGGGTTTATCTAAACTTAACAAAACATTCCATCTCGATTGAGTATAAATTAGATCTGTATTAAAGCCATAGTGAATAAAGCCTAGTTTCTTTAAATCATTTATTACTTTATCATTTTTATTAATATCAGGATACTCTTCCCCTTTATTATCTCTAATTTGATAGTTAATATTGGGATCGATTTTAATCATTAAACCATTATTTTTCTTACAATATTTCTTTAACTCCTCAAGATATGTTTTTAAAACTTTACTATCATTATAATCAAGAAGAAATCCACGAGGTGCGTAAAAAGTTTTCTTTTTCATAAATGTTGTAGTAATAAGGAAAAGAGATGCTGCTACTACTTTTTCGCTATCTTTAATCCCTAAATATTTTACCTCACTACCATAAATCTTTCTTAAATTGCCAACTTCCGGCATCTGCATAAAAGATAAATCATCTCTACCTTTTATAAAATTACGATATTCTTTTTCTGTAAGTTCTACTAACTTCATTCCGTAACACCCCTTAACAAATCTTTAAGTTTAACATTTTTCGTAATCTCTTTATATAAACCTATTTTTTTTGTATATAGATAATAAATAACTGATCCTATAACAGCATATATAACAATATTTATTGCTGAATTAATTCTCATATGAGAAATAAACACTTGAGGAATAACCTTTGAAAATCCATATAAAACCATTACCATAATAATATTTGCTATAACTATTCTAACCGACATATTAAAGGTCTTCTTAAAGTCTATTTTATATTCCTTATGTAAAAATCTAACAACCATTAGTATCGAAACAAAATTTCCACAAATCGTTGCAAAGGATGCACCTATATAAGCTTTATCTATTAGGTGAAATAAATGCATAAATGGGACATCAAAAACTGCATTAAAGATTAATCCGGCAATCAGCGCTTTATACATTGTTTTATATTCTCGTAAAGTTAATAAAGCTACTGTACAGGTTGTTAATAAAACCGTTGAAAAAGCTCCAAATATAGAAACTGAAAACACCTTTGCTCCCAATACATTACTTCCATATAAAACATGCCATACCTCACCGCTTAAAAAACTTAGCCCAGCTGCTAAAGGTAGAGTTGCATAAATTAATATCTGAAAGGTTTTATTTATTTTATCGCTAATTCCTGCATAATCTTTTTTTACATAAGATCTTGTTAAATGAGGTATTAAACTAGTAGCAAAGCCAGTCGCTAAAGCTAGAACAATACTATTTAGCTTATTTCCCCATAAGGTAATAACACTAATTACTGTTTCCGCATCACTTACTAAATAACCCAGACTATTTGTTAGAGTTTTAACAACGAAGAAGGTATCGATAGAATTATATAACGATTTACAAACATCTCCAAAAACAAATGGTAATGCATGCATAATAATTCTATTTAATAAAGATTTATATGAAATATCTTCTTGATCTTTTTCAGTTACTAATTCATTATTTTCTTTTCTTTTGCGACTAACCTTCCCAACTAAATATAACCAGGAAAAAACTGACCCAATTGTCGCTGCTGCTAATGAAACCATTACAATATTTGTTATACTCAAAACGTCTTTTAAGAAGAAACAAGCAAAAAGGATTATTGAAACTCTTAATAACTGCTCTAATACCTGTGAAACACTTGTAACAGTAATTATTCTATGTCCCTGTAAATAACCTCTATATATACTTAATATCGGTACTATTAAAACCGAAAATGAAATTACTCTAATAGCAAAAACAATATCCTCAATAGTATTTCCACCCTTTACATTTCCAATTATTAAATAAGCAATTTGCTCAGTAAATAAAAACATTGTGAAAAAAGATAATAGGCCTAAAATCCCTAATATATACTTTGCAATTTTAAAGGTTTTTTCCTTGGCACGATGATTACCTAGTGTATCAAATTCACTTATCATTTTACTAATAGCAAAAGGAAGACCCGCTGTTGATATACCTAAAAATATCGAATATATATTATAAGCATAACCATATAAGGCTCCTCCGGTTGTTCCTATTATATTATAAAAAGGAATAACGTAAATTATTCCTAAGGCTTTACTAACTATCATCCCAAGGGATGCTATTAAAGCTCCTCCAATATAAGTATTCCTTTTGTTCTTCATATTTTCAACTTTCTTTCATTAGTTAATTTTATCAGTTAATTTAACGCTTACTTCCTTCGTCTCTTTTCCACGAATAAAAGTAATTTTTAAGGTATCCCCTACTTTTGATTTATATAAAGAATGTTTTAAATTTCCTGGAGTTGTAATAACCTCACCATTAAGTTTTGTTATAACATCACCTTTTTTAAATCCAGCTTTATCCATAACTGAATTTTTTTCAACATCTAATATAACTACTCCTTGTTTAATACTCTCATCAAGTTTAATATTAAATTTTAACAAGTTATAAGCATCTGTTACCGAAGTATTTGTAATACCTAACTTTGGTCTTTCAATTTTCTTACCAGATTCCAATTCATCAACATATTCTATAGCATCTTCAATTGGGATCGCAAATCCCATTCCTTCAATCTTATCATTTACTAATTTTAATGAATTTATACCAATTACTTCTCCCTTTATATTAAATAAAGGTCCTCCACTATTTCCAGGATTAATCGCTACATCTATTTGTATTACATTTTGAACTAATCCAGAAGTTACTTCTACTTTACGGTTTAATCCCGATACATACCCTCCAGTTACCGAATTAAAATATTCCCTAGAAACTGGAGTTCCAATTGCAAACACTAATTCTCCTAAAACCAAATTTTTAGAAGTTGATAATTTTAAAGGTTTAATGTACTCTTCAGCTTTAACTCTAACAACTGCTATATCAAGATGTTCATCACTTCCTAATAATTTTGCTTCCACTACTTTATTGTTTGAAAAAGTTACAGTTATCTTTTTTGCTTTATCTATTACATGATGATTAGTCAATAAATAAGCATAATCCTTATCCTTTTTATAAACGAATCCACTTCCAGACCCCTGTATTTTAACATTATCATAATTTTCAATTAAAACAACCGAATCATATACCTTTTTAACCGGAACGCTAATTCCTGATTCGTTAATTGTATATTTATTTACAATCATTTCTTTTTCTTCTTCAACAGTATTTACCTTTTTCTCTGGTAATAATTTAATTACAAGAGTAAACAAAATACCTATTACAAAAGATAATATTCCTATTATAATTATCGATAATTTATTCCTCATAATATGGCCTCTTTTCTATATTTGCTATTTCTTCCCAATTAGCTGGAAATCCCATTCGATCTAAAACAGCTTGAATAGATATCGAATGTAAATTAAATTCTAAATTATTAACTTCCCTTTTTATTTCAATTATTAAATTCTTTACATCTTCATTTCTCAAAATTTGTCTTAAAATAATCAAAAGAGAAAATAAATCATTTTTTCCTTTTTTATAGATACCAAATTCATCTTTTTCAATACCCATTAAAAGATGAAAAACAGTATCATTAATACTTCTCTGTGTCTTATTCTCATATAAAATATCCTCATGAGCACAAAGATTACGGTAATTAGCAAGAATTGCTAAATAATTGATAAGTTCATCCATATCTATATTATAAATTTTTGAAATCGCTAACTTATCTTCTTTTTTTAATATTGAATATAATTCACTAACTATTCCAAACGATAGAACTTTTACTAAAACCCATAGAGGGATGTATCCATACTTATTCATATAGTGCATCGTTGCCGAATGTTGGGAACCATTAACTCTTATTTGTCTTTTCATTTTTCTAATCAAGTCATTTACTTGTCTTGCTCTAGCTGGATGATTATCAAAGGTTGAAGGTACCAAATAGTCTTCTTCCTTATAACCATATTTTTTTGATAATTGATATGAAAAAATTGATTTTGCATTATTTTCAACAATTAAAACATTTTTAAAGATAATATTTCTTACTTGTCTATCAAACAAAAACAAACTATATAATTCTTCAAAAGTAGCACCACTTAAATAGTTTTTATTATTTTTTTTATCTAAAAAAAGGTGTCTATAACCATTTAAAAAGAAATAATTTTCTCTTAAAAGAACATCTTTAGCATATTCAACATCATTTACAATCATTCCACGATTAATAAATATACTTATCTGTTCTTCTAGATTTCTAAATTTCTTCTCTGACATAGTATCACCTTAATAAATTATATCATAAACGGAATGTTTTTTTATAAAAATATTATAACTTTATAAAATCTAAATAAGATCCTTATCAATAACTATTACAGGTCTAATATAGTTATAATCTCCCGGCTTATATAATTTATATACCCCTCTTATTGTAACAGCATATACGCTATCTTTATTTACTCCTTCTATCCACCAAACCCCTAGTGTCTTTCCTGCAAGAATATTTTCCGTTTTCCATTCAAAGGGAAATCCCAACTCTTCTCGCATTTTTACAAATTCTCTAGATTTTAACAATCTAATTTCAATAACATTTCCTATTTTATTATTTAACTTCTTTTTATATTCTTTTTCTAAATATTCTCCAACACTATCCTTGCTTTTTATATCGTATTCATTTTTACCATTAGTATTAAATCTAATCTTGTCATTATTATCTATTTTATCATCATTATTTATATCAACAATTGTCTCTTTTAGTAAAATTACCTTATTATTATTTCCTAAACTATTATCAACAACATACCAAAAGCTTCCATCCTTTAATCTTATCCTTTGCCCTGTTTTATATTCTACATATTTAAAAAAGGAACGAGCATTAGTTATCTTTAAATAATCTATTAACATTAATAAAGATACTATACCTATAACAAAAACTATAAAATAAATTCCTCTTTTAGTATATTTTATTTTTTCTTCTTTCTTTTTTTCTTCGCCTTCTTCTATTAACAGCTCTTCAAACATCGTATCTTGAAGTCTTGCTTTTAAATTACTAGGTTTTTTCTTTGTACTAGTTAATTTTTGCCACTCTTTTGGTAGTACTAATTCCGTCTTATTATTTTGTTTTTTATTCTTTTCTACTTTTTTGGCTTCTTTTTTTGGAGTTATTTTCTTAGTAACTCTTTTTTTGTTTTCAATTAATTTAGCTACTTCCTCTTTTTCTTTAGGTTTAGTAACAACTTTTTTCTTTTTTGCTGATTTTTTTTCTACTATTTTTTTCTTTTTATTTGGAGTCTTTATAGAAGAATGTAATTTCTTTTTTACATCTTTTTTATTTTTTAAATTTATTTTCTTCTTTTCTTCCATAAAATCCTCCTAAAACTAATTAATCTTTTCGCTTGATATTGCATTTATATTTAAATCGTTAACCGCTCTATCTCTAATGTAATAAGCTGCTGCTGCTATCATTGTTGCATTATCCGTACAATACTTTATGTTTGGAAAACTATATTTGATATCGTTATCCTCACACATTTTAATTAAACCTTTTCTAATATCGCTATTAGCTGCAACTCCTCCTGCAATTACTAAATTTTTAACTTTTTTATCATGTAAAGCATTTTCGGTTTTCCTTACAATTGTTTCAACTACTACATTTTGAAAAGATCTAGCTAAATTTTCTTTATTTATTTCTCGATTCTTTTGTTTTTCATTATGAGCTAAATTAATAACCGCGCTCTTTAATCCGCTAAAACTAAAGTTATATCGATCATTAATCATCGGTAAAGGCAGCTCATAACTATCTATACCTAATTGAGCTATTTTATCGATTACCGGTCCTCCAGGATATCCTATACCTATTACCCTAGCAACCTTATCATAGGTCTCTCCAACCGCATCATCTAAAGTCGAACCAATTATTTCGAATTTAAAGTCAGCAGGCATATATATTAATTCTGTATGGCCTCCACTTATAACAAGTGCGATTAAAGGAAATTTCATCTCTTTTTCCAAACTATTAGCATAGATATGTCCAGCAAGATGATGAACTGGAATTATCGGTATATTATAAACAAAAGACAATGTTTTAGCCGCTTCAATTCCTACTAATAGGGATCCTATTAATCCTGGGCCATAAGTAACAGCAATATAGTCAATATCTTCCATCTTCATATTAGATTTTTCTAAACATTCTTCTATAATTATGGTAATATTTTTTAAATGTTCACGACTCGCTATTTCTGGAACTACTCCACCATATTTTTTATGAATATCGATTTGGGTTGAAGTAACTGTTGCTAATTCTTCTTTACCATTTTTTACTATTGAACAACTAGTCTCATCACAACTACTTTCAATTGCTAATATATGTATATCCTTCATAATCATCTTTCTTTCCATTAAATAACCATCTTGTCCATCATAATATCTTTTTCTTACACCTATTATTTCAAAATTACATTTCTTATATAATTTAATCGCATATAAATTATTAATGTTTACCTCTAATGTTATATTATTAATTTTGTTTTTATAACCTAATTCTATTATATAAAAGAGTAATTCATACCCTATTTTTTGATTTCTATATTCTTCTAATACCTCAATATTTGCTATCTCATATCGATCGATTAAATCATAGTAATTTATATATCCTATTATATTATTTTCAGCAAAATAAATAAAGTATTTACTAGCTTTATTTTCTTGTAATTCCTTTATTATATTAGATAATTTAAATATTTTTTCTAATATAGCGATATCTTTATTATCAAGTTCTTTTATCATGATGCAAGTTTTTCTTCCGCTTCCGTTAATTTTAAGTAGTTAGCATCAACTAAATGCACCTCTATCAGTTCTTTATTTTTAAGATATTCTGCAATACTTAAGAAATCAGGAGTATATTTTATTAATTCTTTTTCAATCTTTATATCATCATTTGATATATAATCAACAGAACTTTCACCAGCAATTTCCTCAAATAAAGTTTTTAGGTTTATATATCTTTCACCTAAAATAAATTCTTTTTTTTCTCTATCGTATATTGTCCCATAAACATGATCTCTTCTAGCATCAATCATCGGAACAACATACCTTTTATCTCCTTTATAGGATATTGCCATCGCTTCTAAACTAGATATTGTAACTATCGGTATATTAAGAGACCATGCTAGTGTTTTAGCAATAGTTAGGCATATTCTAGTTCCAGTAAAAGATCCCGGACCATTAACAACTATTATTTTATCAATTTCTTTAATATTTAAATTTACTTCCTCTAATGACTTTTTTATTATAGGTAGAGTATTAACAGACATTTCATTACCTAGATATACTTTTTTTTCAATAAGTAAATCACTATCATCTATAATAGTAAAATAAAGATTAGGAGTTGTGGTATCTAGATAAATAATTCTCATAGTATAGCCTCACAAATTTCTTCATACTCTCTTCCATGTGGGACAAATGTAAGAATTCTTGTTTCTTCATCTATTATTTTAAATTTAATGTCTAATCTTTCTTCTGGAAGATAATTTTTAATAGTATCAGACCACTCAATAATAACTATTCCTTCTTTTTTAAAATAGTCCTCAATACCTACGCCATCTATTATCCCATCTAAACGATATACATCCATATGATAAAGAGGACTTTCTCCATCATAGTATTCCTTTATTATATTAAAAGTTGGAGATGTAATATTTTCCTTAATACCTAAAGCATAAGCAAAACCCTTGGTAAAAATTGTCTTTCCACTACCAAGCTCTCCTTCTAAACATATAACCATATTTTTTAATTTTTCTGATTCAAGATTTTCAGCAATATTAATAGTATCTTGCTCACTTCTTGAAGTTATTTTATAATCCATTTTTATCACCACCATCATTATATCATTATAAATCATTAGTATCTACCAATAAAGAAAAAAATAAGGAAATCCTTATTTTTAGACAAAAAAAATATTGGCAACTACCTATTTTCGCTTACACTATCGTCGGCGTTTAAGAGCTTAACTTCTGTGTTCGAGATGGGAACAGGTGTATCCTCTTAGCTATCGTCACCAATAAATTAAATTAATAATTCTTTGAAAACTTAGATAATGTGTTAGACTCAATCAAATTAAACAAATATGATTAAATCCTCGATCTA
>CAYMAV010000005.1:0-287 GCA_964388545.1 uncultured Clostridium sp. | reverse complement strand
AAAATCCTCAGCAACTTCCTATTTTCGCGATTACTATCGTCGGCGTTAAAGAGCTTAACTTCTGGGTTCGGGATGGGACCAGGTGTACCCTCTTTGCTATCGTCACTGAGAAAATATAAATTAGAGAAATAATTCTCTGAAAACTTAGATAATGTGTATGATCTAATCAAATAAACAAATATGATTAAATCCTCGATCTATTAGTATTGGTCAACTCAACATATCACTATGCTTCCATCTCCAACCTATCAACCAGATCGTCTATCTGGGATCTTACTTTATAAAAA
>CAYMAV010000004.1:40582-62295 GCA_964388545.1 uncultured Clostridium sp. | reverse complement strand
CAGCTCAAAAGATAAATTACTCTTATGTTGATAAGCTATTTAGCGAAGCAATTGAGAAAAATCCATTATCTCAGGATACTTTAGATAAAGTTGAAAAAATGGATGATTATGTTATTCAACATTTCCGTATAGCATTTGGTAACCGTATTGTTGCCCATATGAGAAAGTTTGTTCCGGTATATGTTGAATGTGGTGGTGATGAAATAGAAGGTGTAGATTATTTCATTGCCAAGAAAATTTTAAGAAAGTTTGAACAATTAAATATTTCCTATATTAGAGATGAAATAGATGGATTTGTCGAATTTCTTGATAAAACCTTTGGTAAGGATAAAATGAAGGAATGCCAAGAATATCTTTTAAGACTTAAAAAATTAACATAGAGGAGGATTTAGTTTGGAGCTTTTTGATTTATATAATTCAAATTATGAAAAAGAAAAAACTTTTAAAGAAGAACTAATTTCTGCAGTAAATTATAGGATTGACTATGATCGAACAGATTTTTCTTTTGAGTGGATAGAAAAAATGGAAGAGACTATTCGTTATTTGGATAATATATTAAGAAATCCTAATAGATTTATCGTTAATGAAGAAGATATTGTTAAGATTGAAAAAGCTAGGAGAATAACGGTAGATAGTATTAAACATTTATCAAAAAATACCAATTATATTCAAGATTTTGATAAGGATAGTGGTGAGGTTAAACCTTCAAAAATATTAAATATTAATAAAGAAGAAAGTTATAACACTTATGAAAATCGTTTTATTTATAGCTTGATTCAAAATATGAAATTATATATCGATGTAAAAAAAAGAGCACTCGCAGGAGTAAATGCTACTAAAGATGATAAGGAATTAAAATATCGAGCTACCACTAAATTGGAAAACGAAAAAATTGATATTGAAATCAGTATTAATAGTAGCCTATCAGAAGATTCAAAAGAAAAGAATTCAATCGATGGGGTAAGAGAAAGAATTAAAAAGCTAGAAGACCGAATAAAAGACCTTTCTTCAACCGAAGTATATAAGACAATTGATAGATTAAGGATAAGCTTAGTAACTTCACCTCTTAGAAAGACCAATCTTATTTTAAAAAATACCAATTTTCAATATGCTGTTGAGCTTTGGAATTATCTTCAGACGAATGTTGAAAATGATTTAATAAATACAAAGGATAGTAAAGAAGAACATGTTGAAGGAAAAATTAAGGAATTATTTAACGATAATTTCTATCTTAACTATTTGATTTTAAAATCTCAAAATTCTTTTACTAGCATTGATAAGAAAGAGATTTCTATTAATATTTTAAATAATATGTTAGAAAGACTTCTTGATATCGATGTTTTAAGTCAAAAGGAAATTGTTGAAATAATAGATAAATACTTTAGTGTGGTTAAATATAAAACGGTGGTAAACGATAAAGAAATCCAGGATAAATTTAAATACGAAATCGATGATTATCTAAAGAGATTTGATTCGGTTATTACAGAGTGAGGTTAAGATGGATAAGATAAAAAAGGCATTAAAAATTATCAAGTATATTTTATTAGTTATTTTGTTTTTTGTGCTAGGCATTGTTATTATTCAAAGAGTTACTAATAACAAAATAAAGTTATTTGGTTATAGTATTTATAATATTGTTTCTGAAAGTATGAAGCCGGTTTATGAAATTGGTGATGTAGTTATTGCACATACCATTAAAGAAGAAGAATTAAGAATTAAAGATGATGTTGTATATAAAGGAAGAGATGGCGATTTTAAAGATAAGATTGTAACCCATAGATTAGAAAAAATTAAAGGAGGAGTTCCTACTAAATATATTACTAAGGGAGTTAACAATCAGGTAGAAGACCCAGAGATAGTATTTGAACAAATCGAAGGAAGGGTAATAAGAAAATCCTATGTGATGAGTTTTGTTAATAAGATAACTAGTGATAACGCTTTATTCTTTGCGATTATCTTTATTCCTTTTACTATTTTGGTTTTTATCGATATAAAAGAGATGTTAAAGGAGAAAAAAGAAATCGAAAATAAAGTTGATGAAGAGGTAAAAAAAGAAGAGGAATAGTATGGAAAGTAAGAGGAGAAAAATAGGACTATTTAGTATAATTAAATTAATAGTAAAAAGAACAAGACTTTCTACTCTTATTATGCTTATAATTACTCTAACATCCAGCTCTTTTGCTTGGTTTATTTATGCTACTAAAGTCTCAACTGGTGTCAGCGCCTATATCGAAGCTTGGAATATAAAATTTACGGCTGAAGATAGTAATATCGAAGAAGAGGTAAGTTTTGTAATCGATAAGGTTTATCCTGGTATGGCCGATGATACAAAGAGTATAACTGTTTATAATATGGGAGATAAAATAGCAGATGTTCAATATAGATTAATAAGTGCAAAAATATTGGGTGTTCCTTATATTGTCGATGAATTATTAACTTCTGAAATCTTAGAAAACAAATTAGCTAGTGAATTTCCTTTTAAAATAACTTTTAATTTAACACAAGAGCAGGTTAATCCAATAAGTGGTTATACGACTTTTAGCGTAACTGTTAAGTGGCCCTATGAATCAGGAAATGATGAATTAGATACTTTTTGGGGTAATAAGGCTTATTTATTTTCATCTAATAATCCAGATGATCCAAGTATCGAATTAAAAGTAATGGTATCAGCAATACAACAAGAATGATTATTCTTGTTTTTTAGAAAGGAAAATTATGGAATTAAGAGATTTATATGATGATGATAAAAAGCCTACTAATAAAACAATAAAAAAAGGTAAGTTTATTAAAGGTCATGTTGACTTTTTAAAAGATTTAAAAGAATTATTAGATATAAATAAAAAATAATGAAAAAAGGCATCTAATGTGTTAAGATAATAGTATAGAAAATAGAGGTGATATAGTGGATAAATTAGTGTTATTAGTGATTGCATATTCATTAATTATCTTTATTTTGATTTTTGGAGCAGTAGTTGTTTTAAGAAAGAAGAAATTAAAAGAGTATCGCCTTAAGATCGATGAGCTAGATAAAATTAAAAACGAGATTGAAAGTGCGCCTATTATATCAGAGATTGTAAAGGTTGAAGCGATTGTAAAAAACGACCATTTAGATGGAAAATGTAAAAGATGGTGCGATGATTTTGAAAACATTAAAAAATATGAAGTTTCTAAAATCGAGGATAATTTAATTGAGCTTGAAGCAGAAATTGAAGACAATAGACTTAAGGCCTATGCCGAAAGATTAGTTAAAACCGAATTATTAATCTATGAGACAAAAGAAAAGATCGATTTTATTTTATCGGAGATTAAAGAATTAAATTTAAGCGAGGAAAAATATCGTAAGGTTATTACGAAGTTAAAGGCTAAATATCGTCTGTTAAATGAAGAATTTGATGGTAAGAAATTTGAATATGAAGAAATTGCCAAGTCTATCGAATTGCAATTTGAACATATTGAAAGATTGTTTCAAGATTTTGAGGCCTATATCGAAGAGAATAACTATCAAGAGGTATTTCATATTGTTAAAGGTATTGATAAATTAATCGAACATATGGAAATAGTTATAAATGAGGTACCAGATCTTATACTTCTTACTAATCGTATTATTCCTAAGAGAATAGAACAAATAACCGAAGTATATGAAGAGTTAAAAGCTAAAAAATATCCTCTTCAACATTTAAAAATAGAGTATAATGTCGAAGAAAGCCTTAAAAATACAAATATTATTTTGGATAGAATTAAAGTATTAAATCTAGAAAACTGCATGTTTGAGTTAAAGACAATGCTTGAATATCTAGATAATTTATTTGATGAATTTGAATTTGAAAAAATCTCTAAAAAAGAATATGAAGAAATAAAAGAAGTCTTTGAAAAAAGATTAAGTGATCGTTTAACGGCAATTGAACAATTATGTAGTGAATTAGAAGATATTAAAAACCAGTACGATTTAAGTGCAGATAAGATTGAAGAAATAGGAGCTTTAAAAGAAAAAATCATCAAGACGAACGATGAATATAATTTATATATTAAAAGTGTTACTAAAAAGAAAATTCCTTATTCGGAAAGAAAAGTTAAATTAGAAGAATTTCTTTCGATATTTAAGTTTCATGAAGAAGAGGTTGATTTTGTCTTAAAAACTCTTGGTCATATGTATGATGATGAGGAAAGAGCTAGAGAGCAATTGGATGAAATTCAAGAATTGTTAAAGCAATCTAAAGCTAAGATAAGAAGTTATAAGCTTCCGATTATTAGCGAATCATACTTTGTTGAGTTAGAGGAAGCAAATGATGCTATTTTAGAAGTTATTAAAGAGTTAGAGACAAAACCTATTAAAATAACAGTATTAAATACCAGAGTTGATACGGCAAGAGATTTGGTTTTAAAACTATTTAATACTACTAATAGATTAATAAAAACGGCTAGACTAGCAGAATATGTAATTGTCTATGGAAATAGGTATAGAGGCGAAAATGTTGAGCTTGAGGGAGTTTTAAAAAAATCAAAGAATTATTTTTACAAAGGTGAATACGAAAAATCTTTAGAAATAAGTATAATTGAACTAGAAAAAATTGATAAAAACATAAGAGAAAGAGTAGGTAAGGTATATGAAAAAATTAACTAATAAGGGTTTTAGTCTAAAGGAATTTATGATGGGATTATTATTTTTAATAGTTATTTCCCTTATAATATTTAAAGTTTTTACGGATAATAAAGATAAAAATTATACATCGGTTAAAGTAACGGGCTCTAATTTTGCAGATGCGGTTATGATCTATAAGGATAAGTATTATAAAGGTGATAGTATATATTACCTATATGAGGTGTTAAGCGCTAAATATATAGATGAGATAAAAGATCCGATTGAGAGAAAAGTATTTTGTGATAAATATAATTCTTATGTAGAATTAAGAAATAATCATCAAGAAAAACATGTTCATCTTCTATGTGGAAATAAATTAATTGTTGGAATTCAAAATGGAGCATATAATATTTATGAAGTAACTAATTGGCAAGATAGTAAAGAAAATACTAATGATGTAGCTACTTTATATAACTATAAAGTAAATGGTGTGGAGGCGCTAGAAAAGTATTGCACTCTTGAGGAATTAATAGAGCGATTTAATTCAAAGGAAGGAAGATATTTTCGTTCGTTAGAGGATATTAAAAAAGATAAACGTTACCAAGTATTATCTAAAGAGATGTATCGAACTAAAACGCTTGTTAAAGAGCTTAATTAAAACTATAATTAAATAGGTGATATAATGGGTTTTTTTAAAAAGTTAAAAAATATATTTCAAAAAGAAGAAAAACAAGAAGAAGATATTAAAGTATATGAAAAAGGTTTAACTAAAAGTAGGGAAAACTTTGTTTCAAAGTTAATTAATTTGACTAATAAATATCATAAGATTACAGAAGAGTATTTTGATGAATTAGAAGAGATACTTATTATGGCAGATATTGGAGTAAATACGGTAATTAGTTTTATGGATAGACTAAGAGATCGTGTAAGAAAAGAAAGTATTGAGGATCCAAATTACCTTAAAGAAGTAATTGTCGATGAATTATTTATTATTTACGTTGGTGATGAGGTAATTGTAAATAAGATAAATTATAGTAGTAATAAGCCAACAGTGATTCTTTTTGTAGGTGTTAATGGAGTTGGTAAGACAACAACAATAGCAAAAGTAGCAGCTAAGCTAAAGGACGAAGGGAAAAAGGTTCTTATGGTAGCGGGAGATACTTTTAGAGCAGGTGCAACCGAACAACTTAAGGAATGGGCAGATAAGACAGATTCATTATTCGTTGGTAAAGAAGATGGAGCAGATCCTTC
Source organism: uncultured Clostridium sp. (assembly GCA_964388545.1). Lineage (GTDB taxonomy): Bacteria > Bacillota_I > Bacilli_A > RF39 > UBA660 > RUG13868. The sequence continues at coordinate 56,465 of CAYMAV010000004.1, read as the reverse complement.
TAGTGTTATTTACGATGGTATTGTTAAAGCTAAAGAAGAAGATGTCGATGTTGTTTTAATTGATACAGCAGGAAGGCTTCAAAATAAGGTTAATCTAATGAACGAATTAGAAAAAATTAACCGAGTTATTGATAAATTAATACCAGGAGCTCCTCATGAAACTCTATTGGTAATAGATGCAACAACTGGACAAAATGGTATTAGTCAAGCTAAGGCGTTTAAAGAAATTACTAATGTAACAGGAATTGTTTTAACTAAGCTAGATGGTACTGCTAAAGGTGGTATTGTCCTTGCAATAAAAGAAGAGGTTAATATTCCAGTTAAGTTCGTAGGACTTGGTGAGCGAAAAGAAGATTTAATGGTTTTTGATATAGAAAACTATATATACGGATTATTTAAGGACATGGTGTAAATGGAAAAAAGAATTAGATTAAATTTATTATATGATAGTTATAAAGAATTATTTACCAAAAAACAAAAAGAGTATTTTGAGGCATATTATTGGGATAACTTATCTTTATCGGAAATTGCCGAAAATTATGAGGTAAGTAGAAACGCTGTATTTAATCAGTTGAAAATAATAGAAGATAAGTTAGATGATTATGAAAATAAATTGAGAATAAATGAAAAGAAGGAAAAAATTTTAAAAGAATTAGAAGATAACGAAGAGTTATTGAAAAGAATAAAAAGAATAATATAGAGGTGGTTATATGTTTGATAAGATTTCGTATGTAAGCGAAAACAGTTTGGTAGTGGATTTGAACCCGAATTTTCCTTTGCAAAACAATATTTTAAGTTCACATGTTATTATTTCCGATAGCGAGAAAAACTTACTAGGAGAGATTACAGAAGTTACTAAACAGGATGTAAAGATTAAACTTTTAGGAGAGTTTGTTGAAGGTAAACTTTGGGGTGGTATAATTAGAAAACCACTTATGAACGGACAGGTTAGACCAGTAAACGAGGAGGAGATTAGAATAATTTTGGGCGAGAGAAATGATTCTCCAATGTTTTTGGGAAGAAGTCCTTTTTACAATGGTCAACCAGTATTTTTAGATGTAAATAACTTTTTTAGCAATCACTTTGCAATTTTCGGTAATAGTGGTAGTGGTAAATCTTGTGGTATGGCTAGGCTTATTCAAAATGTTTTTTTAAATAAAGAAGTACCACCATATAATGCAAATCTTATTTTATTTGATATAACTGGTGAATATTCAACTGCCTTTCAAAATGTTTCCGAAATCGATCCTAATTTTAGTTATAAGATATATTCTACAAGTGAGACTAATAAAAATTATTTGGATTTAAAAATACCGCTTTGGTTACTAAGTTCTAATGATTTAGGACTTTTATTAATGGCAAATAACCATTCTCAATTACTAATTATTGAAAGGATGTTAAAACTAGCTAAGATATTTGCCGAGGGTACTGAGATATCTCATTCTTATAAGGACCATTTAGTAGCTAAGACGATAATATCTATATTGTTTAGTGATTCAACTCCAACAAAGAAGAAAAATGATATTTTCAAAATTGTTGAGACTTGTCCAACCGATAATTTTAATATAAATTCAACAATTAATGGAGTGGGTTATACAAGAAAACTAAGAGAGTGCTTTCATATTGATAAATATGGTACTTTTACGGAGAGCATTTTATTTACGGAATATGCTAATTCTTTTATTAATGATGAATTAGATAAATATGAACCTAGGGAAAATGTTTATTTTACTTTATATGATTTAGAAAAAGCCTTAGAGTTTACCTTAATTTCTGAGGGTTGGTATAATAATGAAAATACCTATGGTGATGCGGTTACGATAAAGGTTAGGTTAAAAACCTTACTTACTTGCGCCCATGCTAGAATTTTTGATTATAAAGAAGGGGTAAATGTTGAAACTTTCTTAGCAAGTATGATTTCTAATAATGGTAGAAAGTCCCAAATAATCAATATTAATTTAGAGGATATGGATGATTCTTTAGCATCTGTTATTACAAAAATATTTACTAGAATAATATTTGATTTTTTAAAAACTTTACCTAATAAAGGAACGATTCCTTTTCACATATTGGTAGAGGAAGCCCATAGATATATAAAAAATGATAGCGATAATTATTTAATAGGTTATAATATTTTTGAGCGTGTTGCTAAAGAAGGAAGAAAATATGGTGTACTTTTAGGTGTTATTAGTCAAAGACCAGTTGAATTATCAGATACGGTTATTTCACAAGTATCAAATTTCTTGATATTTAAGACTAACCACCCAGCTGATGAAGAATATATAAGAAATATGATTCCTAATATAAATTCTGATATAGTAGATAAGCAGAAGGGATTACAATCGGGTACATGTTTAGGTTTTGGAACTGCTTTTAAAATACCAGTTATCGTAAAACTAGATATGCCTAATCCAGCACCTTTAAGTAGTAATAGTAATATAGTAACAAGCTGGAAAAACAAAATATAAGGAGAGATTAAATGTTTGAAAATTTGGGGGAAAGATTACAAAATGCTCTTTCGAAGATAAAAGGTACAGGTACAATTACTGAAAATAATATAAGCGATATGATGCGTGAAATAAGACTAGCATTATTAGAAGCGGATGTTAATTACAGTGTAGTAAAGGAATTTACTAATAAGATTAAAGAAAAAGCGATTGGTGAAGAGGTACAAAGAAGCCTTAAACCAGGAGAAGTGTTTGTTAAAATTGTAAAAGATGAACTAGTAGAACTTTTAGGAGGTGAGGCAAAACCTCTTAATTTAATAGGGAATCCAGCAATTTTGATGTTAGTAGGACTTCAAGGTAGTGGAAAGACTACCCATGCTGGAAAACTAGCTAATCTATTAAGAAAAAGACATGCTAAAAAACCTTTATTGGTAGCCTGTGATATTTATCGACCAGCAGCGATAGATCAGCTAAAACAAATAGGTAAAGAATTGGGAATTGAAGTCTATGAAGAAGGTAAAAAAGAACCAACAGAAATAGCAGCAAATGGAGTTAAATATGCCAAAGAACATAAATATGATTATGTGCTTATAGATACTGCAGGAAGACTTCATATCGATGATATTTTAATGGATGAACTTGATAATATTAGAAATATGGTTAATCCACAAGAAGTCTTACTTGTAATTGATGCGATGATGGGTCAAGATGCGATTAATGTTATCGAAGGGTTTAACAATAAACTTCCTTTAACGGGAGTTATATTATCGAAATTAGATGGAGATACAAGAGGCGGAGTAGCATTATCTGTTAGACACTTAACAAATGTTCCAATTAAATTTATTGGAATTAGTGAGAAAATGGACGGTATTGATTCTTTTGATCCAGAAAGAATGGCCGGAAGAATTCTTGGAATGGGAGATATTGTATCTCTTGTTGAAAAAGTTCAAGCAGAAATAGACGAAAAAGAAGCTGAAAAAGCCGCTAAAAAGATGAAGAGTGGTAAGTTTGATTTAGATGATTTTCTTGGTCAGTTAAAACAAATAAAGAAATTAGGACCACTTGAAAATTTATTAAAGTTAATACCAGGTGCATCTAAAATGGGTTTAAACAATATAAATATAAATCCAAAAGATCTAGCAAGAATTGAGGCGATAATTACCTCGATGACGCTTGAAGAAAGAAAAAATCCGGATATTATTAAAGCAAGTAGAAAACAAAGAATAGCAAAAGGGTCAGCTAGAAGTGTGGAAGAGGTAAATAGGTTACTTAAACAATTTGAAGAAATGAAAAAAATGATGAAACAACTAGCTAATAATAAGATGAAATTCCCTTTTTAGAAAGGAAGATATGGATAAGGTTTTTATTTTTGGACATAAAAATCCCGATACTGATTCAGTAACGAGTTCGATAGCAATGGAATATTTAAAAAGATCTAGAGGTGAATATGCCGAAGCTCGTGTTTTAGGTATGCTTACTGATGAGACAAAATATATTCTAGATCGCTTTAATATAAAATATCCAAAGTTCTTAAAGGATGTAAAACTTCAAATAAAAGATATTTTATATCATAGGGATTTAATGTTAAAAAATACAAATTCCATAGAAGATTTATTTAATTATTTAGAAGAACATAATATAACCGGAGTTCCAATAGTTGATTCTAACAAGAAATTTATTTCTATTGTAACTTCTAAAATGACTTTAAAAGCAGTTATTGAAGAGGATACTGGTAATATTTTTACTTCTTTTGAAAATATTATAAATTCATTAAATGGTAAAAAGATTATTCAATTTGATAGCGAGATAAGAGGTATTGTTAGCACTGATGATAATCATAAATATGATGATAAGACAATTCTTATAGCAGATAATCTTAATTTAATAAAAGATATAAATCAAAAAATAGAGTTATTGGTTGTAACCTTTGATTTAACTAAAGATTTAATAGATCATTTAAAAAACTTAAATGTAAATGTTATAAAAAGCGAATTTAGTCCTTATGAGATAAGAAAAAAACTAAAGTATAGTAACTATTTATTAACTATAATAACAAATGAGCGAAGTCATGTCGTATATGAAAATGATTATTATGATGATTTTCAGAAATATTCGATAAAGTTTGGGCATAATAACTATCCAGTTGTCGATGCTAATAATGTTTGCTTAGGATTATTAAGATTAACCGATGTTAAGAATATTAATCGCAAAAAAGTAATACTAGTAGATCATAATGAATCAAATCAAAGTATAGATGGACTTGATGAAGCAGAAATATTAGAAATTGTTGATCATCATAAAATAGGAGACCTTTCAACTAAAAATCCGATTAATTTTAGGAGTATGACGGTTGGTAGTACTAATACGATAATCTATATCCTGTTTAAAGAATCAAGAATAGAAATACCTAAAGACATCGCCTCTATTATGTTAGGCGGAATAATTGCAGATACTTTATCTCTTACTTCTCCAACAACAACCGACATGGATAAAAAAGTAGTTAAAGAACTAGAAATAATTACAGGTTTAAATCATAGAGAATATGCAAAAGATATTTTTAATGCAAGTGTTAATCTATATAAAATGAATGAAGAAGAATTAATAAAGCAAGATATGAAGAGTTTTAGCGTTGATAATAAAACCTATAGAATTGCTCAAATAACTCTACTTGATGCAACTGAATTTATGCAAAAAAAAGAGAAGTTAATCTCGGTTTTAAATAAAATAAAAGAAGATACGGAAAGTGAATTTGTTTTACTTTTTGTAATCGATATTTTAAAAGAAGGATCTTATCTTTTGTTTAACGAAGATAATAGAATTATTAATCATCTAAATAGAGCATTTAATAAAAATATTTTTGAAGGGGTATTTTTAAAAGATATTTTATCAAGAAAATTACAAATAATACCACTTTTAATTGATAGTTATTAAAAATAAGTTAGGGTACTAACTTATTTTTTTACAGTTTAGTTCTAAATTTTCGCTATAATCGCTAATTATAAAGTTATCTTTATTTTCGTTTGTAGCAATAGAGTATTTACCTATAATTTCTTTTTTATTATTAACTAATTCTAATATATAGTAATTATTATTCTCTGTTTTAACTTTACTAATTGTATAATTTCCTTTTTCATTATAGTTGTTAGAAGGATTATTAAATTCATAGGTATTATTTGAAAAATTCATCTTAAGTTTGTTGGAACATTCCCAACTGCCTTTGATAAAGTTTGATTCTTTGATAGATGAATATAAGTGGAAAAAAGACCACGAAAGACCGATAATTACAACAAGTAAAACTAAAGAAGTAATATATAGATTCTTTTTGCTTTTACTTTTCTTTTTTTCTATATAAAGATTTTCATTAACAACTTTTTTAGTGTCATTATCTATTATTATTTCTTTTCTCATATCTACCTCTTCTCTATGTTCATTATACTTTAATTTTTAGTAAAGTTTAACTTGTTTATGATAAAAGAAATAGTCTTTACATTAAAATATGGTATAATCTAATTATTAAGGAGAATAAATATGTTTGATGTTGATAAGTTAATTAAATATGGGGTTAATTTAGAAAAAAGTTTAGAATTATTTGGAGAAATATATATATATAATGATAATTTAGATGAGTTTTTAGATGCAATTATTAATCATAGAAATAATTTATCTTCCTACCTTAATTCTAAAGATTGTACTAACTATTCAAAAGCAGTTAATATGCTTAAGTCCTCTGCTAATAATTATGGCTTTACTAGATTAGTTGAATTATCTATTGAGCAGGAAAAATTATGTGCTGATCACGATGTAGAAGGATTAAATAGTAATCATAATAATTTAATTAAAGAGTTAGATATGGCAATAGCGGTTATTAGGGAGTATTTAGGGCTAGATAAAGAAATAGATAAGTCCCATCAAGCTAATGATGCGATTTTAGTAGTAGATGACTCTAGTATAATATCTACTTTTGTATCGAAGATTTTTAAAGATTCTTATAAGATATTAGTAGCAAGAAATGGGGAAGAGGCGATTAATATGCTTTCTATTCATCGTGGTCACATTGTTTGTATGTTGCTTGATTTAAACATGCCTAAAGTAAGTGGTTATGAAGTATTAAAATTTATGAAGACTAATTCGATTTTTAATGAAATTAATGTAGCGATTATCACAGGAGTTGAACCTAAAGAGGTTTTGGAGGCCACTAAAGGATATCCTATTAAAGCTATTCTTGAAAAACCGTTTAACGAGGTTAATATTAAAAGAATTGTTAATGAGCTATTAACTAAGTGATTATATAAATAAGATGGAGGTTTTATTGTGGATAATAAAGAAGTAACCGATAAAGAATTAACTTTGTTTTTAGAGAGTTTAAATTTTTCTCAAGAAAGGATTGACTTTTTTTTACGTAATCCTGCAGTAAGGGAAAGAGTTGTTTTGCAGTATATCGAACATCAGAAAGATTCTGATAAATTAAAAGAAGGCTATAATAGTGGTAGAAAAGTTTAATATAATTATATAAATAGTTTGCTATTTAATAAAAACTTTTATATAATATAATCTGTTAAATCAATTGAAGAAGACGTGAATAGATTATATTTTATAGAGAGCTAAAGAATGGTGAAATTTAGTAAATGGGTTTATTCAAGATCACTTTGGATGTGTTTTATTGATAAGATAAAAACGGTAACGCGTTATAGTATTAAGTGTATAGATTTTCTATAAATTAAGGTGGTACCGCGATAATTCGTCCTTTTATAAAGGACGTTTTTTTATTTTAGTAGGAGGTTAATATGAAATTTAAAAAGATGGATAATAGTTCAAGTTTTCCTAAAATGCAGGAAGATGTACTAAATTATTGGGAGAAGAATAATACTTTTGAAAAATCTTTAAAAAAAGAAACAGGAGAGGAAGTAGTATTTTATGATGGTCCGCCATTTCCAACTGGAAAACCACATCATGGAACAGTATTAGTATCATTTATTAAGGATATGGTAGCAAGATACTGGACAATGAGAGGGTATTCGGTTCCAAGAGTATGGGGATGGGATTGTCATGGATTACCAATTGAGACTCAAGCTGAAAAGGATCTTGGAATAACTGATAAAAAAGAAATTGAAAATAATGTTGGAATTTCTTGTTTTAATGGTGCTTGTTATAATGTTGTATCAGAAAATAACGACTCATGGAGAGATTATGTAAGAGAAATGTGCCGTTGGGTAGATTATGATCATGCTTATAAGACTATGAACACTCCATTTATGGAAAGTGTTTTGTGGGCTTTTAAAGAGTGCTATAACAAGGGCTTAATATATCAAGATTATCGTGTTACTCCTTATTGCTATCGTTGTGAGACTGCGTTATCTATTTCTGATACAAGGGAGTCTGATTCCACTAGACCAAAACAAGATACATGGTGTATAGCAAAGTTTAAAATAGAAGAAAAAATAGATAAAAAACCTGTTTATTTATTAGCATGGACAACAACACCTTGGACTTTATTTTCGAATATGGCCTTAGCAGTTAACAAAGACTTTGATTATGCTTATGTTGATGTTGGAGAAGAAATTTATGTTGCTGGTAAAGCAGTATTATCAAAATTCGATAAGATTTTCGGAAAAGATCCTAAGATCATTAAAGAAGTTAAAGGATCTAAATTAGAAGGCTTAGTATATGAACCAGTGATGGATTATTTTAAAGAAAAGCAAAAAGAAGGGGCTTATCGTGTTATTCTTGCTGACTTTGTTATTCTTGATGAGGGTGTAGGAATTGTTCATATCGCTCCTGGTTTTGGAGAAGATGACTACTGGGTAGGTAAGAATGAACATGTACCTCTTGTTTGCCCCGTTGATGAAAAGGGAAGATATACTGAAGAGGTTAAAGACTTTGCAGGTCGCAATGTAATGGATGCAAATATGGATGTCTTAAGGTTTTTAAAGGAAAAAGGAAAAGTAATTCTAGATGGAACTTTAATGCATAATTATCCACATTGCTGGAGATGTAAAACACCATTAATATATAAAGCAATGGATGCTTGGTATTTTAGTATTGAAAAGATTAAGGATAAATTATTAGAGCATAATGAAAGCATTAACTGGGTACCAGAATCAGTTAAAGATGGTAGATTTGGTAATTGGTTAAGAAATGCTAGAGACTGGAATATTTCAAGAAATAGATATTGGGCTACTCCAATTCCAATATGGGAATGCGAAGAATGTCATGAACGAAAGGTTCTAGGAAGCATTGAGGAAATTGAAAGTGTTAGCGGTAATAAATTAACCAATCTTCATAGACAATATATGGATGAGGTAACTTTTAAATGTAGTTGTGGTGGTACAATGAAGAGAGTTCCTGAGGTTTTAGACTGCTGGTTTGAATCGGGTTCGGTATCATTTGCTCAAAAGCATTATCCATTTGAAAACAAAGAGTGGTTTGAGAGTCATTTTCCATCTGATTTTATCGTAGAATATACTGGACAAATTAGATGTTGGTTCTATTACTTGCATGTACTAGCAGTTGCGCTATTTGATAAACCAGCGTTTAAGAATTGTATAGTACATGGAACTATTCTTGCTAAAGATGGAAAGAAATTATCTAAATCATCAAAAAATTATACTGATCCAATGGAGCTTATGAAAGGTTATGGAACGGATGCTTTTAGATTATATATGTTTAGATCTAATGCGATGGTAATGAATGATCTTAACTTTTATGAAGAAGGAATAAAAGAACAAGTTGGACAGGTTTTGCTTCCTTTATATAATTGTGCTAAATTCTTTAATGAATATGCAATATTAGATAAGTTTGAACCTAAGGGAGTAGTTGAGCCTACTAGCGATAATGAACTTGATAGGTGGCTTCTTGCTAAGTTATATGCTGTTGAAAAACATATATCTACAAATATGGAGAATTATCAAATAGATAAGTATATCGAGCCAATTGTCGATTTAATAGATGGGTTTAGCAATTGGTATTTAAGAAGATCAAGAAGAAGATTCTGGGAATCAGAATTTACTAAGGATAAAAAGGATGCTTATGAGACTACTTATTATGTATTAGTAAGTCTATGTAAGATATTAGCACCTATCATCCCAGTGTTATCAGAGACTTTATATAGACAATTAACTAATGAGGAATCTGTTCATTTAGCAGACTGGCCAGTAGTGCCAGAGGAATTTAAGGATGAAGTTATTCTTGAAGAAACAGAGGTTGTTCAAAGAATAATTACCCTTGCTAGATTCTTAAGAGAAAAAGAAAATATTAAGATAAGACAACCTTTAAGCAAATTAGAAATAGCATCAACTAATAAATCATACACAAAAATTGTTGATAAATTTAAATCGATAATATGTGAAGAAATAAATGTTAAAGATGTTGTTATCTTAAAGGATGTATCAGAAATAGCAACTGTAGAATTTAAACCTAATTTCTCTTCTTTAGGACCTAAATTTGGACCAAAGATGGGAATGGTTTCGAAATTAATTTCTAATAAGGAATTTGAAAAAACTAATGATGGATACAAAATAGTAGTTGAGGGTAATGAAGAGCTTCTTTCTAAAGATGATATTGAAGTTAGATATATCGCTAAAGAAGGATTAAAAGTTGAAAATGATAAAGATATTGTAGCAACTCTTGATATTCATTTAACGGAAGATTTAATGGAAGAGGGTATGGCTCGTGAAATTGTTAGAAATATCCAGGATTCTCGTAAATCTTTGGAACTTGAAATCTCTGATAGAATAAAAATAATGTTAGAAGGCGATGTTCCTAGTAACTGGTTAGATTATATTCTAGATGAAACTCTAGGAGACTTAGAAGAATTTAAAAAAGAAGATATTAGTTGTGAAGTCTTATCAAATGATAAGAAAGTAATAGTTAAGATTAAAAAATAATTATATTGACTTATTTCAGCTTTAGGATTAGTAGTTAATTTTTAAGAGAGATTATCATATTGCAAAAAGCAGTATCTGGTAATTTTTTTTTTGAAAATTTAGGAAATCATTTTGTTTTAAATAATAATATATTAGATGGAAAAATAATTATGAATAAGATAGAAAAATATAATGATAATGTTTTTGAAATAATAAAACATAAAGAAAATGATTTTGAATATTGGAATGCTAGAGAATTAATGCTTATATTAGAATATACAAATTGGCGGAATTTTAAAGTCTTAATAAAAAAGGCAATAGAAAGTTGTAAAAATAGTGGTATAAATGAGAAAAACCATTTTGACCTTATTATCAAAATGGTTGAAATTGGTTCAGGTGCTAAAAGAAGGTTAGAGGACTATAAGCTTACTAGATATGCATGCTATTTAATTGTTCAAAATGGTAATCCTAAAAAAAGGTTATAGCATTAGGTCAAACATATTTTGCTTATAAAACGAGAAAGCAAGAGGTGTTGGAAAAAGAATACGATACTTTAACAGACTGTGAGAAAAGATTATATAATAGAAAATAATTAAAGATAAAAATAAAGTTCTTTATGAAGTAGCAAAAAATCAGGAGTTAATAATTTTGCTAAATTTACTAATTTTGGTTATAAAGGTTTATACAATGAAGAAACGGTATCTGATATAAAAAATAGAAAAGGTTTATCCGAGAAAGAAAACATATTAGACTATATGGGGAACGAAGAGTTAGGAGCTAATATATTTAAAATTACCCAAACCGAGGCTAAATTAAAAAAAGACAATATAAATGAAGAAAATAAAGCTAATATAACACATTATAATGTAGGAAGAGCTGTTAGAAATACAATCAAAAGACTTGGGGCTACAATGCCGGAAAAACTAATAACTCCAAAAAAATCAATTAAAGAATTAGAAGAAGATAAAATACTAGAAATAAAATAAGATATATGTTATTATATCCTTAATTAAGCGTTGATTAATTATTAGTAGTTATCTATTTTAGCTTTTAGAGAACTCATGTTAGGTGAAAATGAGTAGTGTATAGATAATGAGTTACAGATTATGAGTTTAATCGTTCGTCTTGCGTTAAAAGATTTGAGTGCATATGAAAATATGAATTAAGGTGGTAACACGGATTTATTTCGTCCTTTGGGATTAAATAATCTGTGTTTTTTTAAGAAAGGAAGATAGAAATGACAAAGAAAGAAAAAATAGATTTAGTGTTAAGAAGAACAGTAGAGCTTTACAATAAAGAATCTATTCTAGAAAAACTAAATAGCGATAAGAAACTAATAATTAAATTTGGAGCTGATCCATCAAGACCAGATCTTCATTTAGGACATACTGTTCCTTTAAGGACACTTAGAACCTTACAAGAGTTAGGTCATGAAATAGTTTTTGTTATCGGAGATTTTACTGCAATGATAGGAGATCCTTCTGGTAAATCAAAAACAAGGCCTCCTCTTACATTTGAAGAGACGAGAAAAAGTGGGGGAACATATTTTAAGCAAGTAACAAAGATACTTGATAAGGAAAAGACCAGAATTGTTTATAACTCGGATTGGCTTAATAAAATGACTTTTGAAGATGTTTTAAAACTTGCTGGTAAATATACTCTAGCTAGATTACTAGAAAGAGATGACTTTAAAAGTAGATTCCAAAATAATCAAGCAATTGGAATGCATGAAATGCTTTATCCATTAATGCAAGGATATGATTCAGTAGCACTCGACGCTGATATCGAGGTTGGAGGATCAGATCAAACATTTAACTTGCTGGTTGGAAGAGAATTACAAAGAGATTATGGACAAACTCCACAAGACGTTATGGTATTTCCTTTATTAGAGGGATTAGATGGCGTTGAAAAAATGAGTAAGTCTTTAGATAATTATATTGGAATTGGTGAGGCCCCTGAGGTTATGTTCGAAAAAGCGATGAAGATTCCTGATAATTTACTTCTTAAATATTTTGAACTTACAACAGATATCGAAGTTGAAAAAGCAAAAAAACTAATAGAAGAAGATATTGTTAATGCTCATAGGGAATATGCTAAAGAATTAATTAGAATGTATCATGGAGAAGATTTTATTAAAGATGCTGAAGAGCGATATAACACGGTAGCAGTTGGTGGAATACCAGAAAATATTGATATATTTGAAATATCAAAAGCAACAATTGAAGAGGGGATTACTTTAATTGAATTACTATATATATCGGAATTTTTACCATCTAAATCAGAAGCTAGAAGAATGATTGAACAAAATGGAATTAGTCTTAATGGAGAAAAAGAAGCAAATGTTAATAAGATAATGTCTTTAGATGATTTTAAAAATAAAGAGTTAGTAATTCAAAAAGGGAAAAAAGCTTTTCTAAAGGTTATATTTAAATAATAAAAAAGAAGTACTTAATGTACTTCTTATATTTTGAAATTGTGTCTTTCGTTAGTTGATGCTAGATATAAATTAAATAGGGTTTTATTAATAACTATTCCAAATTCTCCAATATATTCAAGCATATTTCCTCTAAAAGCAAGCTTTGCTTCATTTACACCATAGTATGGATTTCTTTGCCTTAGAAAACCACCTGTTATTTCTCCCATTATAATCGCACGATAATTACTATTTGAATAGTTTTCTAATATTTTCCATCTTAATAGATTAAGAGGGTGTAGATTCCCATGTTCAGGTAAATAACCATCTTCAAAGATTGTAACTGTTTTTCCAATTGTTGAAACCAGTGCCACACCGATAATTTTTCCTTCTGGATAATCTTTAAGTGTTTGTGTAGATAAAACAAGATGTTCCTTTAAGCTTCCTATTATATTATCAGAATCCATCTTTGAATTTAATACGTGATTCGTATTTTTCCCTAAAGCATTTTTTTCTTGGATTACTTTATTTAAAATATCATTTTTTTCTAACTCTTGTTCATATAAAATCTTGCTATTGTTTATATATTTTTCTGAATTAATTTTAGCAACATATATTTCTATATGAGGATTGTTTTGAATAAGATTTTTATAATACTCGATAGGCCTTTTAAATTTTGTCTTTAATACATCATAAATTAAGTCTACATTTTTAGAATCATCCTTATATATTTCAACCCCCATTTTTATAGACTTTCTTAATTTATTTCTAATTCTTTTATCTATTTTTTTAAATAACTGTCTAGGGTCAAACGGAAGATTATTAACCGCATACCATCTCGGTAGGGTAGCTTCAAACCCTAGGTTTTGACCAAAAAATTCAAAGTCAACATCGCTAATTAAATGATTAACGATATCTCTAGCATAGGTATTGGCTTTTAATAAATCTCCACCTTGCATTATATTGTCTAACTTTTTATCAATATTTTGTTCATTTATTTTAAGTTGTCCGTCTTTATCTCTAATTGTTAATATAATGGAAGGATCCATAATAAATCCCATTATTTTATTACTATTACAATAATCGAAAAGGGCTTTAAAGATATTTTCAACATTTTTAGAGTCTTCGTATTCGGTAATTACTCCACGCGGAGAATAAGATATACTTTGACCTAGATAAACGGTCTTTAGAATAAGCATTGTCGCACCCTTAAGAGACATACCTTCTTCAAAACCTAGATACTTAACATCATATCCTAAAGCAGTACAAGCCTTTCCATAAAAAGATGTTTGCCATGGATTAGCTAGCTCTTGGTTGATAACATATTCATCAAATTCTTGTTCATTTATTTCTATTACTTTCATAACCAAACCTCTTATATTCTATATTATTATACCATAATAAAACAAATATGATATAATATTTTTATAAGGTGAGAATATGTTTGAGAAAAAGAAAATTTTAATATTAGGCTTCGCAAGAAGCGGATATGAATGTGCTAGATTATTAGCCAAAAAAGAAAATGATGTTTATTTGACTGATATGAAGACAGATCATGATAAGGATAAAATAGAAGAATTAGAAAAATTAGGAGTTAAATTAATTTTAGGGGAGCATCCAGATAATCTTTTAGATAAGAGTTTTGATTATTTAATAAAAAATCCAGGGGTACCTATTGATCATAAATATGTAATAATTGCTAATAATTTAGGAATAGAGGTTATTAATGAAGTTGAAATGGCTTATAAACTTTTACCTAAAGGTGTAAAGATAATTGCTATTACTGGAACTAATGGAAAGACCACTACGACAACTATTACTTATGAAATAATGAAGATGGCTTTTAAAGATAAAGCGCATTTAGGAGGAAATATAGGTCTTCCTTTTTCTGGTATTTTAAAGGACATAAAGGAAAATGATTATTTAGTTATTGAAATAAGCTGTCAACAAGGAGAAAATTTAATAGATTTTACACCTGATGTTGGAGTATTTACTAATTTGTCAGAGGCCCATATCGATTTTATGAAAACCTATGAACACTATAAGTTTACAAAGACGAAAATGTTTTTTAATCAAAATAGCCAAAATGTTGCTATAATAAATATAGAAGATAAAGGGCTGCTAGAAGAGTTAGAGGGTATTAAGTCTAAAAAGAAATATTTCTCTAGCCAAAATAAGACTGATGGTTGTTATTTAAAAGATAATTCTATCTATTATTATGATGAATTAGTTTTAAATATCGATGATATCAAAATAAAAGGTGTTCATAATCTTGAAAATATAATGGCAGCGATAATGGCAGTTAAAGAGTTTGGTGTATCAAATGACATTATAAAAGAGGTAGTTACCAATTTTAAAGGTGTAGAACACAGGTTAGAATATGTAGATACCGTAAAAGGTGTATCTTACTATAATGATACTCAAGCAACTAATATTTTAGGTACTAGAATAGCACTTTCATCTTTTAAAGAAAGAACGATTATCTTTTTAGGTGGACTAGATAGAGGACAGGACTTTAACGATTTAAAGTGCCACACCGATAATGTAAAGGCGATATTTGCGATTGGTCAAAACCGTGAAAAGGTAGAGAATTTTGCTAAGAAAAACAATATTAAAGTATATGTTTTTGAACATTTAAAAGATGCTTTTCTTAAGGCTCAAGAGATAGTAGAAGAAGACGATGTAGTACTTCTTAGTCCGGGAAGTGCTAGTTGGGATCAATATAAAAATGCAGAAGAAAGAGGACAACAATTTAAAGATTTGGTAAAAAATATAAAATAAAGAAGGTATATTTATGGATGTTAGTGATAAGACAATTGAAATAGATGTTGCTAATGTAACCTCTGTTACAGAAAGCTATATTTCTCAGTTAAATTCTCTAAATTTAGATAGTCTAAATTTAAATGATTTATCTGTTCTTTCTGATTTCGGAATAGCGGTTGATTATAAAAAGACATTAGAAGAATTATTAAAAGCGTTAAAGACAAATTCTTTAGATTTAGCTAATATGCTTTTAGCAATGGTTAAACAACATAGTGATGTGGATCAAAACGGTGCTAATAATTATGACAATGGCAATGGCAGTGAAAGCCCTACAGTTAATCCGCCTGGTGAGACTTCAGCTTCCGAATTAGCAACTAAATTTAATAATGCTATAAAGG
>CAYMAV010000004.1:27069-40482 GCA_964388545.1 uncultured Clostridium sp. | reverse complement strand
CCTGGTGAGACTTCAGCTTCCGAATTAGCAACTAAATTTAATAATGCTATAAAGGAATTGTCTTTTGATAAAGTTAAATCGTTATTTATGACTTTATTAACTGAGTCAAATAATATAACAGAATTACTTAATATGGAAAGTAAAGCTTCCGAAATTAAAAAGATTTTATTAGCAGATAACAATATACCTAAAGAGTTAAAAGAACTTATCTTAACAATGGATGATAAGACTCTTCAGTCAGCGCTTTTAACTTATCTTAAAGGTGCTAAATTTAATAATAAATATAACGAATTATTAAATGCTATTAAGATTGATGTAAGGAAAGCGGTTTTAGAAAAAATATTAAAAGATTATAATGTAATTGTAGAAGAAAATGACTTAAGTAAAACGTTACTTAGTATTTATGATGGTAATAATTCGAATGTTAGCAGCGAAACATTTGAAATGACAGTGGTTGTTTTAGAGCAAATGGCAAAATACAAAGGAGTAACCGTTGAGGTTTTATTAACGGATAGTAGTTATAAGGATTTTGTTAATGCTGAGATAGCAGGACTTCATGAAGCGGTAATCTTTAACAATATTAAAGCGAAAGTAGAGGCATAAGATGAGAAGATTTAAAATTAATTGTCGAGAAGTTTATAATACTAGCGAAAAATATTTAGAGATAAAAAATGAATTATCTGATATTCAAAAAGAATTAAAAAACATAGGTGAAGAAATAACCGAGGCTTGGAAGGGTGTAGATAGCCATAATTTTAAGGTTAATTTTGGCCTGCATGTAGATTCTTTTGAAAGGGTTATATATTTTATGGAATTTCATCATGAACTTTTAAAAGACAATTCTAAATCGCATTCAAATGTAGATAAAGAATTTGATGAAAGAATGAAAAGAAGTGATAAATATGAGTGATATGTTTATAGATGTAGAAAAAGTAAAATTAGAAATAGAACGATTAAAGAAAGTTAACGAAAGGTTAATAAATGTTTTTGAAAAGTTAAAAAACGATAATGAACAATTAAAGTTATATTGGGATACTAAATTATCGGAGATTACTTTTAATGAATTTGATAGTTTTTATAAATATATTGAAAGTTTAATAGAAAAAAATAAAAATTACATTAAGTATTTAGAAAATAATGTAAAGACGAGTTATGTTACGCTTGAGACGGCAATTAAAAATACTGTTGAAGAAAATATAAGTTAGCAGGTGATTTGGTGGGGACTATACCAAGTGAATTATTAAAGTTTAAAAATAATGTAGAAGGAAAACTTTCTTCGATTGGCGCTATTAAAGAAAATTTATCTTCGGATTTAACAAATTATATAAATTATAGTGATACTTTTAAATCAGGCATTGATAGTTATTATAATAGTCAAAATAAAGAGAGTTTAATTACAAAAATTACAGAGGTATCTAAATCATCTGTTGATATTAAAACAAGTTTAGATTCTTTTTTAGGTGTGATAGTATTTAAATCAGAGAATTTAATAGGTTTAGTTAAAGAATTAGAAAAAATAAATAATGATATATCTTCTCTTAATAAAGAAGATGAAAAATATGAGGAGAATTTAAGCAGTCTAAATAGTCAGTTTTCAGAAAAAGAAAAGGAAGCAAATAAACTTCTTAGCGATATGAAAGCGATGGAACACGGATTAAAAGTTCCAGAAAAGCCTACAGAAATAGTACTTGATACACCAACTGGTGGTAAGATTAGTAAATATGTTTATAAAGCTCCCAATGGTTCAAGAATGACTTACTATATGTATGTACCTGAAGGTATCGATTCAACTAAAAAGCTTCCTATGCATGTATATTTACATGGTAGTGGAGAAAGAGGAGAAGGTGCTCTAAATCAATCGCTACCGAAGCTTATTAATAATGGATATAAACCGGCTGGTATTGTTTTAATACCGCAACTTCCACTTAATAAATCCTACTCTAATCAGTGGTCTCAACAGATGGTTATGGGAACGATTAATGAAGTTATCAAAACGCAAAATGTCGATACTAATCGTATTTCTTTAAGTGGACATAGCGATGGTGCGATTGGTGGTTATGCACTTGTTCAAGCCTATCCAAATACTTTCTCGGCCTTTGTTCCGATAAGTGGTAGATCAAGTATTAAAGTAAATCCGGAAGAACTTAGAAGATTAAAGATATTTGCTTTTCATGGAACAAGTGATAGTAGTGTAGAATATAATAAAGGTGCCGAAATAATAAGATATATCAGGAGCCTTGGAAATAACAATAGTTATTTACATGCATTTCAAAATGCTGGTCACGGTATTCAAAATCAAGTATTTACTAATCAATTTTCCTTTAACGGTAAAGAGATGCTTAATCCACTAGATTGGGCATTTATGCAAACAAAAGCTTAATAACAGATAAGAAGGTGGTATTATGGGAACTATTTCCAGCGATTTAATAAAATTTAAAACCGATGTTGGATCAAAACTTGATTCTATTAATAGTGTTAAAGATAGTATTAAAGAGGCTCTTACAAATTATGATAACTATAATAATACTTTTAAAACGGGTATAGATGGTTATTTAAACAGTCAAAGCAAAGATAGTTTAATGACTAATATGACGGAAATTTCAAAAAGTTCTACTGATATCCAAAACAGTTTAGATAGTTTTTTGGGTGTAGTTATTTCAAAATCAAAGGAAGTAATAGGCTTAATATCTAATATGGAGGAAATCAATACTAAAATATCGGCACTTAACACAGAGGATGCTAATTATAATTCGAATTTAAATAGTCTTAATGTTGAATTTGATAAAAAAGAAGAAGAAGCAAAAAAGCTTATTAATGAAATGAAAAAAATGACACATAATCTAAAGGTTCCTGAAAAGCCAGCGGATATAGCATTAGAAACACCAACTGGTGGAAAGATTAGTAAATTTAGATTTACAGCTAAAGATGGAACTCAGATGGATTATTACTTATATTTACCGCAAGGTATTGACCCAACTAAAAAACTACCAATGCATATTTATTTACATGGCTTTGGAGAAAGAGGAAATGGTGCTTTAAATCATTCTTTACCAAAAATGTTAAACGAAGGATATGCTCCGCCAGGAATTGTATTAATTCCTCAATTGCCAAGTAAAAGTCCAACATCTTTTACACTTAAACATTTTCAACAAGCAATTATTGAAATGTCCAATAAAATAGCACAAGAGCATAATGTTGATACTAAGAGGATTTCTTTGAGTGGCCATAGTAACGGAGCGATCGGCGGATATGAATTAATTCAAAATTATCCAGGATATTTCTCAGCTTTTATTCCAATTAGTGGAAGTAGAATGCGTACATCTAATGCCGCGGCTATGGAAAGATTAAAGATATTTGCTTTCCATGGGACAAATGACAGTAGAATTCCTTATGATAAAGGATTATGGGCATTTAATGGAGCAACAGGAAATAATAATGGATCATTTCATACTTTTCAAGGTGGTAATCACTCTATTCAAAACAGTATTTTTAACAATAAATATTCTTTTAATGGTGCCCCTGCAGAATATCCTTTGTTGTGGGCGTTTCAACAAGTTAGTGCCTAGGTAGTAAATAGATTTTTAAATTAAAAGAAAAGCTTTAAAAAACTTTAAATATATAGTATATTAATAAAATAGAGGAGGTCAATATGGAACCTGTTATAAGTATAGAAAGGCTATTAGAATTAATTAATTTGTATAAATATGCATCTATAGAAGGTGAAAAAACAGAATTAATAATTGCACCTCTTTTTGTAAACGGTAAATATGATGAGGTTAAAAGAGTTATCACAATTGGATTACAAGGTGGTTTTTCAAGAGAACGTGAAAGTTTTATTATCGACTCAAAGGATTTTGATTCCGATATTTTGCCATTTTTAATAAACTATTATGAAAACGATGATAAGTTAGAAATGACTTATAGTAATGTAGCTACTCTTGATAATCAAACATCAAAGGCAATATATGAAACAGAAACTGGAGATTTATTATATTTAGAAACTTTAGATAAAAATTTGTTTGCAACAGTTAATGAAAAAAAAGAAAATTATATAGGAAAGCAAGCAAGAGGGCAAAAGACTAAAGAAGAAAAAGACTGGGAAGAAATGCTTTCTTATGCAAAAAAAAGAAGAACAACTACAAATTTTTATAAGGAGATTTTTAAAGACCCTGAAGAAATTAATATCCTGGAAGAAATGATCGGTGTTCTTTCTAATGAAAAAAAGGTAAATATTAGTAATTCTAATAGAGCAATAAAAAACAATATAGGATTTATAGAAGAATATTTAGAAAAATCTAATATTAATGATGAACTAAAGAAAAAGATTAGAAATAAGGCCAATATAAGAAAATTAGCAACTGTTTTAGGAGCAGAGGCAAGAATTAAAACAAAACTTGATTTAAATGATGAGGCTGTTAAGTCTAAACTAATATATGTAAGAGATGTTTTATCAGAAACTGAGTATTTTGATATGAGGTTTTCTAAAAAGTTTGCCGATTCTCCAGAAGATAAAAAATCTTATGGTAGAAATAAACAAACGGAAGCTTTAAGATTAAAAGAAGAATTATTATCAAGAGGTGATAATAAGAACGCTAAGTTTTGTGATGAGTTAATAGAACATTTAGAGGTTAAGAGTAGAAAAATTAGTAGCACTACTAATATTAAAAAAATTGAAGATGCTAAATTTGAAGCACATAGTGAAGTAATAGTAGATAATTATGAAGAATTGTTAGATGCTGTTCAACTAGTTTTAGGTGCTAGGGTTAATAGAGAGCATTTTGAATTTATTATAAAAAAGAATGAACATAATCAAAGAGAGGTTAGACTTTCAATTACTAATGGAATATCAAGAACTGATGATTTCAACTTTTTGTTTAACAACGGAGATACTTTTGATCTAATTTTAAAAGATTTTGTTAAATATATGAATGTAACTGATAAGCCAGTAATTATTAATGTTGATAGAGATTTTGACAAGGCTATTGAAAGTTCAACTAATAATCAAATTTTATTTAAAGGCTATGGAAAAGATTTTTCTATTGATGAGGTTTATGGAGAAGAAAAAGCTCCTCAAAAACAGATTATTAGAAAGATAAATGGAACATCTTTTAAGGAATTAAATAACTATTATAATAAGTTTAGGGTTAAAGCAAATGAAAACAATAAAACGGAGATTTTCTATAAGAAAACAAATGAACAATATTATCCAAGTACAGATAGAGAACAATGGGATATAGAATTTGCAACTTATTGGGGTATAATGCTAGGAATATTTGATGAAAATCCAGAAAATAAGAAAATAAATATGTATGCTGAAAGAATTTTTAGCGAAATAAATGATTTCTTTACTTTAGCAATAATTGATGAGAGGCATTTAGAATACGAAGAAGTTAAGGAATTTGTAATAAATGCTTTGGATAAATATAATGTATTAAATCCAACAGGTGTATTTGAAAGATTTATGCCAAGTCCATTATTCTTGGATTATTTTACAAATTATTATAATAATATTATCGAAGAAGAAGAATATGAATTTGATAATTTAGAAAATACTGTAGATGATTTTGAAGATGATATGGCAAAACTATTTGGACTTAATAAAGAAATAATAGAGCAACCAGTAATAGAAGAGGATGCTTTATCTAGTCCAAGTGATGAAGATGTATTAAACAAATTATATCAACAAATGACTAGTGCGGTAGCAGTAATTGAAGAAGAATATTTAAAAAATAAACAACAAAAAGCTGGTAGAGGTTTAAGCGATGAGCAACTTGAAGAAGCTGGATTAAAGGCTGCGATAGCAATTCTTGGGGCAAAGACAGGAGAAGATATCTATTTTCAACAGGCTGGAAGCGAGATGGCAGATAAGATTTTTTATAGAGAAAAAGCTGAAGAAAGTGTTAGAAAAGAGGCCGAAAGACAGGAGGTTATTAGAGAAGCTGGAGAAAAAGCTGCGATAGCTATTGTGGGCGCTCAAGCAGGAGAAGACATTTATTTCCAACAAGCAGGAAGTGACACAGCTGAGAAAATAATTAATAAAGAAGCTGGAGAAGAGAATGCTCACAATATATTCTTTGAAGAAATAGGAGAAGTTCAAGCTAGCGAGCTTCTTAAAGGGAAAATTAAAGATTTAAGAGATACTTTAATAGCTATTATTGATGATAAACATAAGAATATGGAAGATGCATTTGAAGTAAGTAATAGTTATGCAACAAAGGAAAATCCATCAAATATAAAAGTATTTTATTCAGGTGATAATGAAATAGAGGTTATAATAGGAAATGGTACGGTTGATGAGACTGTAATATATCAAGAGACTTTTTCTAAAAACGAAGAAAAAGAACTAATTGATAAACTTATTGATTTATATTTAAATAATAATGAAAAAACTAAAGTATCGAATTTTCAAGTACCAAACACTAATAAGGGATATTTAATCGCACTTGGAGAGGATCAAAATGTTTTCCAAGTTTCTAATCCACCAAAAGAGGTGGCTGATAGAATTAAAGAAAAATTAGAAGCTTTAAAAGATGAGAAAATCTTAGTAAATAAAAGGTAGTGATAATATGAATAAAAAGAAAATTTTAAGAATAATATTTATTTTAATAATTTTAGTATCTGGCGCATATTTTGCTTATGATTATTTTAAACCAGTGGAACTACCGGAAGCTTTAAAAGAAAGTAAGTCGGCAATTGACGTTAAGGATAGCGATAAAAAGGAATATAAGCTAGAAGATGGCTCAATATTTAAGTTATCTCCTGATGTAGATTTAAATCAAAAAAGAAAAGAACATAATAATAACGAAATAATAGGTAGGTTAGAAGTTCCTGGAATGTTTAATGTTTTGGTTGTAAAGGGGAAAAATAATACTTTTTATCTTGATCATGATGTTAACAAAAAATATGAAATTAAGGGAACAGAATTTCTAGATTATCGTCTTAATGTAAATAGCAATCAAATTAATATTTATGGACATAATACAAGAGATCCAAGGATAAAGGTGCCTTTTCAAAAGCTAACGAAGTTTTTAGAAAAAAAATATTTTGATGAAAATCCATATATTGTTTTTCAAACGGACTATGGAAGGGAATATTATAAGATAATAAATATTAAAGAGGTAACTACTGATAAAGAACATATGTTAATAAATTATAGTGGTCAAGAGTTTGTAAAACATATTAATACATTATTAAGTAATTCTATTCAAAAAAGAAATGTCTATTATGATGAAAATTCTAAAATAATGGTATTACAAACATGTTCGTATACCTATGATAATGCTTTTTACATAATAACAGCGATTAAATTAACAACATAAGCAAGTAAATCTTGCTTATTTTTTGTCAAAAAGTGTTATAATATTTATATAAATATGGAGGTTTATATGAATTACTCACAAGAAGTATTAAATATGTGCTCTGTTAAGCAGGGCAAAACTCATGGTTCTTCTCCAATACCAGAAGAAGGCAAATGGGTTCACGCTAAAGAAATAAAGGACATTTCTGGTCTTACTCATGGAATAGGATGGTGTGCGCCTAGACAAGGAGCATGTAAATTAACATTAAATGTTAAAGATGGAATAATAGAAGAGGCCTTAATTGAAACGATTGGTTGTTCAGGAATGACTCACTCAGCAGCGATGGCTAGCGAAATACTGGTTGGTAAAACAATATTAGAAGCGTTAAATACCGATTTAGTCTGTGATGCGATTAATGTTGCGATGCGTGAATTATTCTTACAAATTGCCTATGGTAGAACACAGTCAGCCTTCTCTGAAGGAGGTCTTCCAATAGGTGGTGGTCTTGAAGATTTAGGAAAAGGTCATCGTAGCCAAGTTGCAACATGTTATAGTACTAAAGAAAAGGGAGCTCGTTATCTAGAATTAACTGATGGTTATATCTTAGAAATGGGGCTTGATAAAAATAATGAGATTATCGGTTATAAATATGTAAATATTGGTAAGATGATGGATAATATAAAAAAGAAAATGGATCCACTTGAAGCGATTGAAAAAGCTAGCGGTATCTATGGAAGATTTGATGAAGCGGTTAATGTAATTGACCCAAGAAAGGAGTAATCGAGATGTTTGAGAGTTATGATAGAAGAATTAATCAAATAAATAAGTTGCTTAAAAAATATAATATTAAGGATTTAAACGAAGCAAAAAAAATTTGTGAAGATAAGAAAATAGATGTTTTTCAAATAGTTAAAGGTATTCAACCAATTTGTTTTGAAAATGCTTGTTGGGCCTATACAGTTGGGTGTGCAATAGCTTTAAAAGAAGATTGCAAAAAAGCAGTTGATGTTTGTTATAAAATTGGAGAAGCTCTTCAATCGTTTTGCATTCCTGGAAGCGTTGCTGACACAAGAAAAGTAGGGTTAGGACATGGTAATCTAGGAGCAATGCTACTTTCCGAAGAGACTGAGTGTTTTGCTTTTTTAGCAGGTCATGAGTCATTTGCAGCAGCTGAGGGTGCGATAGGTATTGCAAAAAGTGCAAATAAAGTTAGAACAAAGCCTTTAAGAGTTATATTAAATGGTCTTGGGAAAGATGCAGCTAATATTATTTCTCGTATTAATGGATTTACATTTGTAGATACAAAGTATGATTATTATACTGGTGAATTAAAAATAGTTAAGGAAGTTAAATATTCCGATGGAGAAAAAGCCAAAGTTAGATGTTATGGATGTGATGATGTAAGTGAAGGTGTTGCAATTATGCATCGTGAAAAAGTAGATGTTTCAATAACAGGAAATTCTACTAATCCAACAAGATTTCAACATCCAGTAGCAGGAACATATAAAAAAGAATGCATTGAAGAAGGCAAAAAGTATTTCTCAGTAGCAAGCGGTGGTGGAACAGGAAGAACACTACATCCAGATAATATGGGTGCAGGGCCAGCATCATATGGTATGACTGATACAATGGGTAGAATGCATTCAGATGCGCAATTTGCTGGTAGTTCATCGGTTCCAGCTCATGTTGAAATGATGGGATTAATCGGAATGGGTAATAATCCGATGGTAGGAGCAACAGTATCAGTTGCCGTAGCAGTTGAGGAATCTTTTAAATAAAATTAAAAAAATATAAATACAAGAGGTAATTAGATGAATAACATTATAATAGAAGAAATAGCAAAAAATTTAAATTTAAAAGTAAAACAAGTGGAAGTAGTATTAAATTTATTAAGCGAAGGAAATACTATTCCTTTTATTGCGAGATATCGAAAAGAGTTAACCGGATCATTAGATGAGGATAATATAAGAAGTATCGATGAGGTCTATCAATATCAACAGAATCTGTTTAATAGAAAAGAGGATGTTATTAGATTGATCGATGAAAAAGGGATGTTATCCGATGAAATTAAAGCTTCAGTAATGGCATGTACCAAACTGGTTGAAGTTGATGATATTTATCGTCCTTTCCAAGAAAAGAAAAAGACTAAGGGTACGATTGCTATTAGTCAGGGGCTAGAGCCTCTAAGTAAATTTATTTTTTCATTTTGTGATGGAAATCCAAATAAAGAAGCGGAAAAATATTTAACTGATGAAGTAATATCCACTGAGATGGCTTTAGAAGGGGCTAAGTATATAATTGCGGATATTATAAGCGATAACCCTAAATATCGTAAGGAAATAAGAAGAATAACTTATCGTGATGGATTAATTGTCTCTAAAGTAAAAAAGAATGTAGATGATCCAAATAAGATATATGAAATCTATTATGATTTTAGCGAAAAAGTTAATAGAATAAAACCACATCGTATTTTAGCAATTAATCGTGGAGAAAAAGAAAAAGTACTAACAGTATCTGTTGATATCGATGTTGAATATATTATTAGTTATCTAGAAAAAGAGATAATCATTAAAGAAAATGAATGTTCAAAATTAGTGCGTGAGGCGATTAGAGATAGTTATAATAGGCTGATAAAACCAAGTATCGAAAGAGAAATAAGAGCGATGCTTAAAGAAGAAGGCGAAGAAAGTTCTATTAAGAATTTTGCTAATAATTTAGAAGGATTACTTCTAACCCCACCAATAAAGGGAAGGGTAGTTCTAGGATTTGATCCGGCTTTTAGAACTGGTTGTAAACTTGCTATAGTAGATGAGGTTGGAAATTTGCTAGAAACGGCAGTTATTTATCCAACCGAGCCACATTTAAAAATTGAAGAAAGTAAAAAAGATTTACTAGATTTAATAGATAAATATAAGGTTGATGTTATAGCAATTGGAAACGGAACCGCTTCAAGAGAATCAGAAAAATTTGTTGCGGATTCAATTAAGGATAGTAAAAGAAAAGTAGAATATATAATTGTTAATGAAGCAGGTGCTAGTGTATATTCGGCTTCACCTTTAGCGGCATCGGAATTTCCAAATCTTACGGTAGAAAAAAGAAGTGCAGTAAGTATAGCAAGACGACTTCAAGATGCTTTAGCAGAGCTTGTTAAAATAGATCCTAAAAGCATTGGGGTAGGTCTTTATCAACATGATTTATCTGCGAAGAAGTTAGATGAATCTCTAGGGTTTGTCGTTACTAAAACCGTTAATCAAGTGGGCGTTGATATTAATACCGCATCGCCATCTCTTTTATCTTATATTTCTGGTTTAAATAAAAGGTCAATCGATGCGATAATGGATTATCGAAATAAGAATAAAAAGATTTTATCTAGAGATGAATTAAAAAAGATAAAAGGTATAACTGATAAAATTTATGAACAGTCAATTGGATTTATGAGAGTAATAGACGGAGAAAATATTCTTGATAAAACAAGTATCCATCCAGATAATTATGAAGATGCAGAAAAGTTATTGAAAAAAATAAATTTGACTAAGGAAGATGTAGGTACTGCAAAACTTCAAGAAGAATTAAAAAATATTGATCTAAATAAATTTGCCGAAGAATTAGCAATTGATAAAATTACTCTAAAGGATATTGTTGATTATCTTAGCAGACCAAATAGAGATCCGAGAGATGATATACCTAAGCCTATTTTAAAAGATGATGTAACAAAAATAGAAGAGTTAAAATTAGGTATGAAGATTCAGGGAACAGTAAGAAATGTCGTTGATTTTGGAGCATTTATCGATATAGGGCTTCACAATGATGGCCTATGTCATATTTCTAAAATGAGTAATGAATATATCAAACACCCAAGCGATATTCTAAGTGTTGGAGATATAGTAGATTGTTATGTAGTAGATATTTCCTTAGAAAAGGAAAAAGTTTCTTTAAGTTTGTTAGAAAGTAAAAAATAGTAAGAGGTTTATGCCTCTTTTTTACATTTAAAAATCAAGATTTAATAAATATATTGAAATAAATTTGATTATGCTTTAAAATGAATGTATAGATTATAATAAAGGTAGGAATAAAATATGAATAATGGAATGAGTATGAACCAACAGGAGTTTGAAAATGCTTTTAAATCATTTGAACAACTATGTACAAAATTAAATGATACAGCACAAGGAATAACATCCTCTTTTTCGCCTGCTGTTAATTCAGGACTAATAAAAAACCTTGGTCAGTTAACTAACCAAGTAGGAAGTATTAGTACTTCGGTTTCTAATATGAATAGTTCTATGAAGCAACAAGCTAATGAAATGTTTCATTACGATGATAGACTTGCTAAAGAAGCAGATACTCTTGAAATACCGACTGATTTCCTAAAGGAAAATTCAACAAAAGTTAATCAATTCAATCAAGCACTTGTTGACAAAATGGATGGTAAATCTGTTAATTTAGCTGAAGGTGCTAAAGAGGTTTCAATTGAGGACGCAGTAACGCTAGAAACTTCTACGAAAGAAGGGTTATTTGATTTATCAGGTAATACTACTAAAGAAGAAGCCTATAATGAAAAGAAGGGTGCACAAACAGCTCTTGGAAATATTTCAAAAAATAGTGATTTATCCGACAAAGATTATAATTCTAAGTCTGGAGTTAAAGAAGGAAGTTTAAGAGATATTACTGGAAATCAAAATGTTAAAGAAGAAGAATACACAAACAAAACAGGAATTAAGCAAGACTTAGGTAGTGTTTCTAAAAACAGTGATTCTTCTCAAAAGGAAATTTCTGATGCAGTTAATATTAAGGGACAAACATTAGGTAGAGTTAGTAATGATATAAATGCTGGATTAAATCAAGCGGTTTATCAAAGCCAAGATGCAGCATCTAAATCAGTTCCTATTGCTGGAAATAGTAACTCAACAAAAGAGGAACAAGAAAAAGCTAATTTTTTAAACGATATAATGCTTGAACAAGAAAGACAAAGACTTTTAAAAGAAAAGCAACAAGAGGATGTATTAGAAAAAGTAGATTATAATGACTTTAATCAGTAATGATAGAGTATAGAAAGACAAGTAGGTGATGATATGATATTAAAGGTTAAACATGAGGATTTAAACAATGTAAATAAGGTAATGGATAGTGATTCAGAAATACTTGATAAAGAAATCGATTCTATGGCCGAACAAATAGAAAAATTAAGAACTGTTTGGATCGGTGGGGATGCTAAGATTTTTTGTGATAATTTTGAACATTATTTAGCTAGAATGAAAGGAATTCCTATAGCTCTTAATAACATGGCTAAATTTGTAAAAAAGGCCAATGGTGGTTATGAGGAAAACGATATGAAGTTTAGCAAGGAATTGGAAAAGGAGGCTAATAATTACGATGAAGACAGACTTACAGATAACTAATTTTGCTTTATATGATGAAATAGTAGCATCTTTAGAAGTGTCTCTTAGCAAAGTAAGGGAAGTTTTTGAGAGCCAACATAAAAATAGAGCATCTATTAATCAAACAGAATCATGGACGGGAAAAGCACAAGGTGCTTTATCACAAAAATATGACCTACTGGCAGATAATTTTGACCCTATTCTATATTCTATTGAATTATATATAAAATTTTTGAAGAAGACATCAGAAGATTATAAAATGGCTGAAAAAGCTATTATTAAAAATATGGAAGAAATGGCATCTAATTTAGATGTTAATAGTTAGGAGGGGGGAAGTTATATGTATGATGATAAAACAAAAGAACTTCTTAATGGATTTGAATCTCTTAACCCAGAGCAAATTAGGCAAAGACTAACAGATTATTGTTATCTAAATGAAGACTCTTTTATAACTGGTATAGATTTAATAGACTTTAACTTATTGGATGGGGATATTTATAAAGAGTTAAGCAAAAATCCTTATTTTGCATCAATGGTTGATGTAGAAAAAATAAAAAAAGATTTGGCGACAGACCGTAATAATGATATATTATTTGATTTGCCGAGCCAAAACACTCAAGGAACTGGTGGAACAGGGACAGACCAAAACACTCAAGGAACTGGTGGAACAGGAACAGATCAAAACACTCAAGGAACTGGTGGAACAGGAACAGACCAAAACACTCAAGGAACTGGTG
>CAYMAV010000004.1:0-26969 GCA_964388545.1 uncultured Clostridium sp. | reverse complement strand
ACTCAAGGAACTGGTGGAACAGGAACAGATCAAAACACTCAAGGAACTGGTGGAACAGGGACAGACCAAAACACTCAAGGAACTGGTGGAACAGGAACAGATGCTGGATTAAATGTTCCTGCTGGATATAAAGAAAAAGTGTATGCTTTTGATAATATCGATAAATCAGAAGGTAAATTATATAGTATTGAATATAAGGATGAAAATGGGAAAGAAGTTCATGCTTATTTGGAGTACGGTAAAGATGGTGAATATAAAATTCAATTACCAGATGGTAAAGAAGTAAAAGGTATTCCGCAAGATAAAATAAAAATTAATCCAGGGAAAACGGATTACACTGCTTCTATGAACGATTTTAAAGTCCTATCCTCTCATGAACCTACCGACAAAGATGCGGTTGTTAAAAATTATGAACATTATAAAAGTAAGGACGAGGCTTTAGCTAAATATGGTTCAGAAGAAGCCTTACAAAAAGCAGTTGATGCTGGTAAGGTAGCTTATGATACTGACGACAGAAAATATAGAGTTGTCTATAGTAAAGAAGATGCAATTAATGGATTGTTAAAAAATGATCCATCTCTTCCACCACAAGAGGCAGAAAAAATAATTAATGATGAAATTAATAGTGGAAGGTTAATAATAGCAGGTCATAGTGCGGATCAACCTAAAACTACTGCTCTTCCAGGAACAGGTGCTACTAATTTAGATTTCCATGGTGCTAATACAGAGGAATTAGATGGTTTTGCACAGGAAAATCACCGTACAAAGCCTATTGGAACAAACTCTAAACATTTTGATTATGATGAAGAAAATTTTGAAAATAACTTAAAATATAAAGACCAAATAGATAATCATTTAGGAAATGATCCAAATTTAGGAAAAATAATTGAAGATAATGATACAAGAGTAAGTTCTAGTTTCTACACTTTAGCTCAAGCGGTTGATAGTGGAGGAATATCTAGAAATTTATTAGGTAATAAGGATAGAAGTAAATTTACTTATCATGATTATCTAGCACATTATGCAGCAAGTGGTCAAAGATCTGGAAAAGATCTACAATTAATGTTGGATGCTCAAATAAAAGCTGGATTTATTAAAGTAGAAGCTACCGAAAATTTCTTCTTTAATACAGAATTTGTCCAAATCTATAACGATAATAAAGATAAGGCTGAGGAATATGCAAAAGCAGCAAATAAACTTATAGATGATGTTACTCAAATAAAAGATGAATTTGCTAAAGTTTATAATAATATGGCAGATTGGTCTGGACAGGCTAGAGGAGCAGCTAAAAATGCTGTTGATACTGTTTTACAGAAATTTGTTGTTACAATGGCAAATATTGAAAATTATTTAACTCCTACTTGTGATAATATTATACATTTTGTTGAGATGTTAGAAGAACTTAAAAAAGAAGATGAAAAATTAAAAGGAAAAGATGGCGCAGGTAATGATGGATTACTTAAAGAATTAACCGATCTTGGAAATGCGTTAGATAATTTAATAGAACCAGCTTATGGAACAGAAACATATACTGATGCTGATGGTGTTGAAAAAACACGACCTAAAGAAAGCGATGCTCATAAGGGATGGAGAGCAACAAAGACAGATTTAGAAGATAAAATTGCGAAGAAAAAAGAAGAAATTGAAGCACAAAAATTAGTGTGTGCTAAATTGTTAGCAGAAGTTATTACAATGTATTTCCAAATTCAAAATTATATGACAACACTAACAAGTTTCTCTCAATATTTTATAAGTGGAACTACTCAAAATAAATGGATTAGCAGTTTATCAAGTATATATGATAATAAAGATGCAATCCTCGAAGATTTCCATAATTACAAGCGGATGCCCGTTATTTCAAATGCTAGTGATTATAAAGAAGAAGATATATTATTCCATGATGATGCTAGAGGAATCGTTTACAAGGTAACAAAAGGTTTTAATCCTCTTACTGGAACGATGCAAATAGGTGCATATGATCCTAAGACAGGAAAAATGATTGGAAAACCTATAACAGTATGGGATCCAAGAGAGATAGCACCAGTTGAACCTAGACCAATTCCTTCAAAATATCCAGTTCCGCCACCAACAACATCAACAACACCGCCACCAACGACATCAACAACTCCACCACCGCCAACAACATCAACAACACCTCCGCCACCAACGACAACAACTCCACCACCAACACCTTTTCCGCCACCTCCGCCACCAACGACAACAACCCCACCTCCAACATCAACAGAACCAGAGCCAACAAGAACTCCAATAATACCTGGACCAACACCGACAACGCCAGAGCCTGAACCAACAGTACCAACACCGACAACGCCAGAGCCTGAACCAACAGTACCAACACCAACTAATCCAAATACAGGATTGGGAATGTATGGAGCATTAGAGGCAGGAGGATCTAACCTAGGAGCACTTGCAGGATTAGCAGCAGGAGCAGCAGGATTAGGTTTAACTGGTTTAATGGGAGACAAAAAAGAAGAAAAAGAAGACACTGTCGAAAAACATGAAGAAAAAAAGGATGATAACAAAGAAAAAGATAGTGAAGAATCTAAGGAACAAAAAGATAATGAATTGATTGCAAAATATGAAGAAATGGTAAGACAAATACAATCAGGCAATGATTCAGAATAAAGAAAAGGCTAGTTTTAAAAACTAGCTTTTTTATTGATTGAATTACATAAAAAAATCGAGATTACCTCGACTTTATTATCTATTATAGAATTCAACTATTAACGATTCATCAACTTCAGAAGTTAATTCACTTCTTTCAGGATATCTTACATAAGTAGCTTCCATTTTATTATCATCATATGTTAAATATTCAACACGTGATGATATTTTTTCTAGTGCTTCTTTAACAACTTTTAAGTTCTTATCTTTATCTTTTAAAGTAATAACAGAACCTAATTTAACTCTGTATGATGGAATATCAACTTTTTGTCCATCAACAAGAATATGTCCATGATTAACAAGTTGTCTAGCGGCTCTTCTAGTAGAAGCAAATCCTGCACGATATACTAAATTATCTAAACGTGATTCCAAAAATACCATAAAGATTTCTCCCGTGATACCTTTGATCTTTTGAGCTTCTACAAATGTTTTATGGAATTGTTTTTCTGTAAGACCATACATAAATCTTAGTTTTTGCTTTTCTTTTAGCTGTACACCATAGTTTGAAAGTTTTCCTTTTCTAGCACTTCCGTGTTGACCAGGACCATATGGTTTTTTAGCTAATTCTTTACCGTTTTCTAATAAACTTATTCCAACTCTACGAGCTTGTTTGTGACTAGAACCAATGTATCTTGCCATTTTAAATCCTCCTTTATTTATATTACATAAACAAAGACTTATATTTTACTATTAATAGGGAGTCTATTTTAATATTTTCACTAACAGCAAGTTACTAATAAACTTAATAGACACATTACTAACTCAAAATATTTGCTGTTTGAATATGCAATATGAATTATACTTTAAAAACTTTTATAAGTCAAACAGTTATGATATATTTATAGTAAGATAAAAAGAGGTTTGTATGAAAAGAGTAGTTGTTTCTCTTGGAGAAAGTGTATTTTCTAGTTCTAATTTTAAAAATATTGCCAAATATCTAGTTGATTTAATCGAAAAAGATATCTCTTTGGTAATTACCTATGATAACAATAAAAATAATTTAGAAGGAGATTCTGATTTAGACATAGTTCAAATGAAAGCGATGTCCCAAGGATATATTGGTTATCAACTTCAACAGGAGATTAAAGATGAATTAGACAAGAAAAATATAAATAAGAATATTGTAACAGTTGTTACGCAAGTTTTAGTATCAGATAAAGATTTATCTTTTTCTAAACCGACTAAAACAATTGGAGATTATTGTACTAAAAAAGAAGCTACTGCTCTTGAAAAAAAATATAAATATAAGTTTAAAAAAGAAGAAAATGGTTATAGAAGGCTAATACCTACTCCAGATCCTATAGAAATTTTAGAGATTGATACGATTAATAGTTTGTTAAATAACAATACAATTGTAATTGCTGGTGGAGGCGGTGGAATACCAGTTATTAAAACCAAAAAAGAAGGTTATGAAGGAGTGGATGCTATCGTTGATAAGGACATAGCTAGTTCTCTTTTAGCTAGTAAAATAAATGCTGATCAACTTCTAATCCTAACCTCTGTTGAAAAAATATCTTTAAATTATAATAAACCAAATGAAAGGAAATTAGATAGACTATCTCTAACAGATGCTTTGTTTTATTCTAAAAAAAATCATTTTGGAATAAATAATATGAATCCTAAGATAGAGGCAGCTATTAAATTTGTTAAAGATACAAATAATAAGGCAATAATAACCAATCTTCCTTCGATAGTAGATGCTTATTTAGAAAAAACCGGTACAACAATATATGACAAAAAGGTAGAAAATGTAAATCTAAATTCCAAAAGATTATCTTTTTCATTAAGTGCATTTACAATAATGTTATTATTAATATTCCTATTGGCAGGGTTAACCAACTTTCTGCCTGAGGCAGAACAAATCATTGATATTGACGGAAATTTTCAAGGAATAGTAAATGGTAGTGGAGTAATAAGAACTAATTTATCGAATACTTTGCTAGCGCCTATTAAAGGTTTTACAGAGACTATTGATATAGCATTATTTCTTTTAATATTAGGAGCTTTTCTTAAGATAGTAGAAAAAACGAAGGCTATTGAAGTTGGAATACAAGGGTTAATAAAAAAGTTTAAAGGTAATGAATTAGTATTAATACCTGTTTTAATGATTATCTTTTCAATTGGTGGAACAACCTATGGTATGCTTGAAGAAACTATTGGCTTTTATGCAATGTTAGCCTTTGCAATGGTAGCAGCAGGTATGGATACGATTGTTTCTAGTTCGATTATTATTTTGGGGGCCGGGAGTGGAGTTTTAGGCTCAACTATAAATCCTTTTGCAGTAGGTGTTGCAATTGATTCGGCCAAAAAAGTATTACCACCAGGTGTTGAGATTAATCAAGGAGTAATTATTGGTTTAGGTTTTGTTTTATGGATTAGTACTCTTATAATATCTATTTACTTTGTTATGAATTATGCCAGAGGTTTAATCGCTAAAAAAGGCTCTACTTTCTTAAGTCTTCAAGAACAAAAAGATATGGAAGAATATTATGGAGAAATCAATAATAAAACCAAAGAAAACAAATTAAGTATAAAACAAAAAACAACCTTATTCTTATTTTTCTTTACCTTTATCGTGATGATTATTTCTTTTATACCATGGCAGGATTTTGGAATTACTCTTTTAAATGATAATTCGTTTTTAAGTTTGGAATGGCTTGTTGGTAAACCTTTAGGAAAGTGGTATTTTCAAGAAGCTACTTTATGGTTTTTAATTATGACAATTATCATAGCAGTCGTTAATAGATTTAAAGAAAAAGATACGGTATATACTTTTATTGATGGAGCAGATGATATGGTAGGAGTTGTTTTAATCCTTACTATTGCAAGAGGTGCTGCCATTCTTATTAGGACAACCTATTTAGATAATTATATTTTCTATAATTTAATAGAACTATTAGGTAATATGTCTCCGGTTATTTTTGCACCATTTAATTATTTAATACATATTTCTTTATCAGTTTTAATACCATCGAGCA
Organism: uncultured Clostridium sp.; assembly: GCA_964388545.1. GTDB lineage: Bacteria > Bacillota_I > Bacilli_A > RF39 > UBA660 > RUG13868. Next base: position 21,306 of record CAYMAV010000004.1, on the reverse strand, counting down.
GTGCCTTAGCGTCCCTATCAACTCCTATTATGGTGTCTTTAGCTAATAATTTAGATTATAATATTGAATCAACTATCATGCAGATGATTTCTGCTAATGGATTAGTAAATTTATTTATACCGACTTGTGGAACGATAATGGCTGGTCTTGCTATATCTAGAGTTTATTATGGAACTTGGATTAGATGGGTAGGAAAAATTCTTTTAGTAATTGCTTTAGTTAATATGATTATATTTACGGTTTTTGCCCTTATTAATTCTTAAACATTGTTTGTAGTGTTCTATTTGTGATATTATAAAAATGAGGTGTATATGAATTATAATAAGTATATTGAGATCGTATCCTTTGTTGGATACGATAAATTAAGAAGAAGCAATTTGTTGGATTATAAAAATCCAGAACTTCCTCTAGCTTTAATATCTCGTTATTTTTCTAGTGATATAAAAAGACAATCGATAGATTATTTAAATGAGGCCTTCATTAGTAAATATATCCAAAATGAAAATATAATAGAAGGAGCCTATAGCCCAGAAGAAAAAGAAGGCTTTCAATTAATGTATCAAGAAATGCTTAATACTCCAACCTTGGAATTTGAGATTTTTCTTTATGTGTCTTTAATAGAATTTTATTTTCAAAAATTAGCGGTGGAAATACCGGAGGGGCTATAAGAAGTATTCCAGTTTATTTGCCTAATTCTTCTGTAGATATATCTGAACCATCAATGGTTTTTAATGATTTGATAGGACTTGAAGACGAGTTTAATGCTTTAATAAAAATTGCTACTATTATGAGAGATTCAAAAAATTATGACAATGTTATTGATTTTATTAAAAGAGTAGTAATATTTAAATGTAAATTAATAAAGATTCATCCGTTTATGGATGGAAATGGAAGATCGATAAGATGTTTTATTAATCGCATCTTTATATAAGCCGGTATACCGCCAGTATATATAAGAAAAAAAGAAAAAGAAGATTATATTTATTCGATTTACGAAGCTCTAAGATATCGAAATGCTTCCGAGGTTGATGATGATTCGAAGTATTCTTTAATAATTAGTTTTTATTTACATAAGATTTGCGATTCAATTGTACAACTTGATGTTATCGATTCTATGCTTAAATCCACTGACGGAGTATTTAAGAAAAAAATATAAGATGTTTAATAATATATTATGAGCATCTTTTTTTATGAAAAAAAATTAATAGAATTCAATAATAAAATCTTAGATAAATACCAGACTAAAGCAGTTTTAAATTCTAAAGGGGATTATTTAATACTAGCAGGAGCAGGCTCTGGAAAGACTCTTACTATTTCTGCTAAAGTTGATTTCTTAATTAAAAATAATATTAATCCAAGTAAAATTCTTTGCCTTTCCTTTACCAACGAGACAGTAAATAATCTTATAGGTATTTTTAAAAATAATAAAATAGATGTATCTGTTATGACTTATCATAAATTAGCCTTATCTATATTAGATAATAAATATTCTATTTCTTCGGCTGATTATCTTAACTATATTGTAAATGAATATTTTTATTCTTTAATTTACGAAGATAATACATATAAATTACTGGATAATAATGAGCTTTATATTAGTAGAATATCAAAAGTAATAACTTCTTTTATTCATCATATGAAGGTTTATAATATCGGCTTAGAAAAAGTAATAGAACTATTAAAAATTAAAATGCCTTTTGATGAAAAAGTTATACTTATATTTATAATTAAAATTTATATAATTTACGAAGAGGAACTTAAGAGTTCACTTAAAATAGATTTTGATGATATGTTAAATTTAGCAATAAATGAGGTTGAAAAGTTAAATCAATTTTCTTTTAAATATATAATAATTGATGAATATCAAGATATTTCCTATTCAAGGTTTTTATTAATAAAAAAATTAAAAGAGAGATTTGACCTTATGATAATAGGAGTAGGGGATGATTATCAATCCATTTATGCTTTTAGTGGTTGTAATGTTAAGTATCTATTAAGGTTTAAGGATATGTTTAAAGGTGGAAAAATAATAAAATTAAAAAATAATTATCGTAACCCTAAAGATGTTGTTGAAATTTCTAAAAGGTTTGTTTTAAAAAACAATAATCAAATTAAAAAAAGGTTAATATCTAGCAATTATATAAAAGATCCGATTGAAATTATCTATACAAATAATGAAGAATATGCAGTATTAAATCTAATTGAAGATATTGATAATATATTAATTCTTGGAAGAAATAACAAAGATGTTGAAAATATTTTAGGCGATAACTTTAGTAAAATAGGTGATAAAATTTTATATAAAGATAAATCTATTAGATTTTTAACTGTTCATAAAGCCAAGGGGTTAGAAGATGATTATGTTATTCTTTTAAACGTAGTAGATGATATTTTAGGCTTTCCAAATAAAATAAAGGAATTTGAAATAATAAGATATATTGTTAATAATAATCAAGAGGAAGAAGAAAGAAGACTTTTTTATGTAGCGTTAACTAGGTGTAAGAAAAAGATATATCTATTAACCAAGAAAAATGAGGAATCTATCTATATCAAAGAAATAATCAGGGATTATAAAAGAAAAATAAAGATAAGTGAAATAAACTTATAGCTATATTTTATGTAAAAAATATGTTATTATTTATACATAATAGGGAGGGGTTCCATGAATATTATAGATATTATTAACAAAAAAAGATGTAAAAAGGAATTAACCAAAGAAGAATTAGAGTTTGCTTTTAATGGATTTTTACATGAAGAGATTAAGGATTATCAAATGTCATCGCTTTTGATGGCTATTTGTATTAATGATTTGTCTTTTGAAGAAATTATTAATTTAACAGAAATTTTTATAAATAGTGGAGAAAAATTAGATTTATCTTCTATTCCTGGCATTAAGGTTGATAAGCATTCAACAGGTGGTGTAGGAGATAAAACAACTTTAGCTGTTGTTCCAATAGTAGCATCCCTAGGTGTTGTTGTTCCAAAGATGAGTGGTAGGGGGCTAGGCTACACAGGTGGCACAATTGATAAATTAGAAAGCATTCCTGGGATTAAAGTTCAGTTAACAGAAGAAGAGTTTATAAGTGAACTAAAAAATATCGGTATGGTTGTTTCAAGCCAGACTCCTAAACTAGTTCCAATGGATGGAGCGATTTATGCCCTAAGAGATGTTACCGGAACGGTTGAGTCAATACCTTTAATAGCTATAAGTATCATGAGTAAAAAGATAGCTTGTTCAGCTGATAAAATTCTTTTAGACATTAAATATGGCAGTGGAGCACTCTTAAAAACTAAGAAAAAAGCATTGGAATTAAAGGATATAATGATAAAAATAGGGGAGCATTTTAATGTTGAGGTAAGGTGTTTAATATCGGATATGAATATTCCTCTTGGTCAATGTATTGGTAATGCCTTAGAGGTTGCTGAGGTAGCAGAGATGCTTGATTGTAAGGTTAATAATAATTTGTTTTCTTTATGCGTTGATATTGCAACTCATATGGTTAGTATGGGACTTAATATTTCTATGACAGATGCTAGAAGTAAGGTGTTAGAGACTATTGAAAATAGAGATGCTTTAAAGAAATTTAATGAGTTTATAAAATATCAAGGTGGAGATCTTGAAAAAATGAAGATAAGTAATAATGCATTAGAAATTAAATCTAGTATGAATGGAGTTGTTGATAATATTGATGCTCTAGAAGCTGCTAAGGTATCAAAAGCTCTTGGAAGCGGAAGAAATACAAAAGAAGAAAAGATAGACCACACAGTTGGAATTTTCCTTAATAAACTAGTTGGTGATAATGTTAAAGAAGGTGAAGTATTGTTTACTGTATATTATAATAATTCGTATGAAGGGATAGATTTTAATTCTATTTACACTATAAAGTAAAAAAGCCTTAACTGGCTTTTTCTTTGTCTAAAAATCTTACAAAATATTCTTCATAGGTCATCGGATGTTCATGAATATAAGTTGCTATTTCAACTCCTACATAGCGGTAGTGCCATGGTTCACTTATATAACCAGTAATTGGAATATATTCTTCGGTATATCTTAATATATAACCATATTTATGAGAATTTTCTAACATCCATTTAAATTCATTAGTAGAACCAAACTTTAGATATGTCGCGTTTCCCTTAGCAACATCTATTGCTAAGCCAGTTTGATGTTCTGAATAACCAGGTCTTGCTGAGAATGTATCAGCACTTTTTTTGCCATAGTTATTAGTATAGCTGTTATATAAATATTTTTGGGTATTATAAGATCTATAAGTAGAATTAGCCTTTATCGAATAACCGTTTTTAATCGCATCTTTACATAGTTTTTCAAAGGCTTCCGCTGCACTTTTTTCTAAACTATGATTTCCTAGAGAACATTCACCACTTATTTTAGTTAAATTTTTAGGAATATAATCACTACCTAAATAATAATATTTATTAGCAATTACCATGTTGGTATGTTTATATAATGAATCTTTAGTATTTGTAAAGAAAGGATTATCTAATCCAATGTTAACATCAATAATTATTTGTTCGTTTTCTAGTTTTGGATTATTAGCTTTATAATTCAAATATCGATCTAGATATTCTAATTTAAAAAAATCAATTTTTAAATTTATATTGTTTAATCTTGCTAGTTTTGTTTCTTCTACAGTAGGTAATTTTATACTCCAAGCTTTAACCTTTATAACTTTAAGATCATTTTTTGAAATATTATATCCGATTATAATAAAATTAATAAGAAATAATATAATAAATAAGTAAATAACAGGCTTTGTTTTAAGTCTCATAATACCTCCTATATCATCTATATTATACTTTAATTTATCATCTTTGTATAATTAAATCTTTAAATAAGACTAATAATATACTATAATATTAATAGGAGGATTCTATGAAAAAAGAGAAATTAATTTTTATAATTGGAATTTTCTTTTTGCTTTATGGAGTAATACTTTTTTTAACAAATAATAAAAAAGTTGTTTTAAAAGAGGAATCAGTTTTTACTGATGTTGAGGCGATTGAAATTGTGAAAAATAAAATAGAAGGTGTTTTAAATATATATGAGAATCCGTCTTCAGTTTTTAAAGTTAAAGATTCTTCTAACGAATTATATTATATAGCAGAGGACTATAATGAGGTTATTAAAAATAAGGTTAGTGATAAGTATATAAAAGAAATAGAGAAGACAAAAATCAATAATAAGGTGCTTATTAAAAAAAATAACGATGAAATTCTTATATTAAAACCTATTGCTAATATGAAATATGCTTTAGATAATTTATCTGTTGAATTAAAAACATATAGTGAAAAAGAAATATCAGGAATAATAAAACTATTTAATTATAAATTAAATGAAAAAGATGAACTTGAATATTTAATATATGAAAAAGATATAAAATTAATAAAAAATGGTGATTTTTGGTTAATAGATGAGTTTATATATTAGGGGGACTTATGAAAAACTTAAATATCAGAGAAAGAATTGTAAAATTTATAAAAACCTTACCAAAAGATGAGGTTTTAGCTGTTAAAGCCTATGGATCGAGTATAGCATATCAAGAAGGTTATAAAGACAATGAAAAAAAACAAGTAGATTTAATTGTTATTGTTGATAACATAAAAAAATTCTATAGAGAAAATCTTAAGTTAAATAGATATATGTATTCATTTACGCCAAGATTATACTTTAGACTATCATCGCGTGAGAAAATGAGAAAGCATGCTGGAATTTGTTATACAACCGATATTAATTACCGAGTAGGTGAGGTTGAAGATACTTATAAGATGGGAGTTATTGAAAAGAACGATGTATTAGAAGATCTAAGAGAGTGGAAGACTTTCTATATTGCTGGAAGGTTCCAAAAAGAGGTTTATACTGCAGTTGAAGATAAGGAAATTGAACAAGCTAATGAAATTAACCGAAGAAATGCTTTAATAGTTGGACTTCTTCTTTTAGATAAGGAAAAACCTACTTTACTAGATTTATATGAGAAAATATGCTCTCTATCATATATGGGAGATAGTAGGAAAAATTTAAAAGCAGAAGATCCTAATAAGGTAAGAAATATAGCAAGTGGTAGTAAAGAATATTTTGATCAAATATATGGTAGTAGTAGAGAATTCTTTGAATTAAAAAAGGATATAATTAATATCAATTATGATTCTTTATTTAAAGGATTAAAAGAGCTTCCTATTAATTTAAAAGAAAAGATTATACATGATTTAAATGGTGATAGACCTTCAATAGAAAATATGGATATTGTTAGAAAATCAATATGTGAATATTTAGAAAATATTATTAGGAAGTCTTCTACTGGACAGACGATAAAGGGAATTTTTACAACCGGGTTTGTAAATTCTGTTGGATATGCGTTAAGAAAGTTAAAAAAAGGAAGGAAAAAATAGAAAGTAGGGTGAATAATGAAAGCGGTTGATCATAAATGTCCTAGTTGTAATGCTAGTATTGCTTATAGTCCAAAATTAAAAAAATGGAAATGTGATTATTGTGGAAGCGTTTTTACTTTGAAAGAATTAGAAAAAAATCAGGAAAAATTTGAAAAAAACAAGGTTGATAAATCTGTTGAACTAAAAGAAAAAAAGAGTATAGATAAGGCAGAATATGATGAATACCAATGTAATAACTGTGGAGCAGTAATCATAGCGGATATTAATACGGCAGCAACTTTTTGCGTTTATTGTAAAAATACAGCAATTTTAAAAAGTAGATTAACTGATAAATTTGCACCTTCTAAAATAATTCCATTTAAATATGAAAAAAACGATGCAGTTGAAGCATTTAAAAAAGTTGGTAAGGGAAAATTTTTAATGCCTAAAGAATTTGCTGATCCTAAAAATATTGAAGAATTAACAGGAATTTATATACCTTTCTGGCTTCATTCTTGTGTTGTTGATTCAAATGTTGTAGGAAATGGGGACAGAATTACTTCATGGAGAATGGGAGATTATCTTTATACAAAAACTGACACCTATCATGTAGAAAGAAATACTGAATATTCGTTTGAAAATGTTCCTGTTGATGGTTCTAAAAGATTTGATGATGCAACTATGAATTCAATCGAACCTTTTGATTATAAAGAGATGGAAGATTTTAATTCTTCTTATCTATCTGGTTTTTTAGCTGAAAAGTATGATGTTTTATCGGACGAGGCTAAAAAGAAGACTACAGAGAGAGTTTTTAATACCTCGGATAGTTATATTAATCGTATGCCAGAATATAATCTTTTTAGAAAAACAAGTGGAGAAAATATTACTAAAATGGAAGATTTGGAATATGTTTTGTTTCCTGTTTGGATGGTTAATATAAAATATAAGGATGAGTTTTATACTTTTGCAATGAATGGCCAAACCGGTAAAATGATTGGAAATATTCCATATTCTAAATCAAAGATGTTTATCTTTTTAATAGTTTTATTTATTGTATTATTTGCTATAACCGCACTTATTACTTATTTTGTTTAGGAGGAGTTTATGAAGAAGAGATTTTTATTTATAATTTTATTATTATTTCTTTTTAATATTAATGTTTATGCATATGAGCCATTAACTCCTACGGTAGATAATACACAAAAAATCTGGGATTATGCTAATTTACTTGATGATAGTGACGAAGCTGATTTAAAGACTAAAATTGATGAATATATTACAAAAACAAATTTTGATTTAGTAGTTGTAACAATCGATAATAATCCATATTCAGGATATGATGCTCCGATTAATTATGCGAAGGATTTTTATGATTATAATGGTTATGGTATAGATAAACATAGATCAGGTGTTATCATTTTAATTGATATGCAAAATAGAGAGATTATCTTTGATCGTAGTGGTGAGGGACTTTTATATTATGATGATGAAAGAGGCCAAGTTATTAAGGATTCTATAGCAGAATATCTCAAAACAGAAAGTTATTTATCTGGACTCAAAGAGGGAATAAGATTATCCCAGGAATGTTATGATTCTGGTATTCCAGAATCTAATGATGACTTTTATATAAATGAAAATGGTGAATATGTTAAACGTATAGAAGTTAAAGAAAAAAAGGTGAATTTTGTAGCTTCCTTTGTAGTAGGACTTCTAGGGTCTGGCTTAATTGTTCTGATTCATTTAAAAAAATATAAGCAAATTAAAGAAGCTAAATATGCCAATGATTATATGGTTGGAGAAAATAATAAGAAAAAAGTCGATCAATTTCAATTTACGAATACTACTAGAGTAAGAGTTAATAATGATTCCTCAAATCGCGGTAGTTTTGGTGGAGGAACATCCACTAGAATTGGTGGAAGCGGAAGAAGTCATAGTAGTTCTCGTAGTAAGTTTTAAGAAAGGGTGATTATATGAAATTTGATTTTAAAAAGTTAAAAGTTGGGAGGATAGTAATATACTTGATAGTAGTATTTTTATTATATTACTTTATATTACCACCGCTAAATGTTAATTCAGGAGCTTTTTGGGGATTCTTATTGGTAATTTATTTGTTGTTTTTATTAATAATGAAATTTCCAAGTACTAAAATTCTAATGGGTAGAGAAAGAATGTCTTTTTCAAAAAAAGATAAGATATTAATATTGATTATTCCGATAGTTGCCACTTTAATTGGATTAATTAATATTGTTTTTTCTCCGATGTTTATGTCAAAGAGTTATTCTAGGAGAATTGATATTATTGAAGGTAAAAAATTTGCTGAAGAGGTAAAGGAAGTAGATTTTAGTAAAGTTCCGTTACTTGATAAGGAGTCAACTAGAAAAATAGGCGATCGTGTAATGGGAGAAATGACTGATTTAGTTAGTCAGTTTACAGTTTCTGATTTATATACACAGATTAACTACAATAATAATATTGTAAGAGTTACTCCTCTTGAATATCGTGATTTTATTAAGTATTTTAATAACAGAGGAAATGGAATTACTGGTTATGTTGTTGTTAATTCCGTTACTGGTAAAGCTAATTTAGTAAGGCTTGATAAAGGAATGAAATATATGCCTTCAGCTTTATTTGGAGATAATTTATATCGTAAGTTAAGATTTGATTATCCAACTGAAATTTTTGGAGCAGAGAGTTTTGAATTAGATGAAGAGGGAAATCCTTTTTGGATAGTACCGACTATCGGATATACTGGAGTAGAGCTAAAAGAAGAGATAACAGGAGTAATTATTTTAGATCCTGTTACTGGAAAGTCAACTAAGCATAAGGTAGGAGAAATCCCAAAATGGGTAGATCATGTTTATAATCTAGCTTTAATAATTGAACAAGTTGATGACTGGGGTAAATATAAAAAGGGATTCTTAAATAGTTTATTTAGTCAAAAAGATGTTGTTATGACAACTGATGGATATAATTATTTAATTCAAGAAGATGATGTTTATATGTATACAGGAATTACATCGGTTTCAACTGATGAGTCTAACCTAGGATTTATCCTAACTAATTTGAGAACTAAAGAAACTCATTATTATCTACTTCCTGGAGCAGAAGAATATAGTGCGATGAGTAGTGCTGAAGGTCAAGTTCAACAAATGAAATATAAATCAACTTTTCCGTTGCTTATTAATTTAAATGGAAAGGCAACTTACTTGGTTTCCTTAAAAGATAATGCAGGACTTGTTAAAATGTATGGATTTGTCGATGTTCAGGATTATCAAAAGGTAGTGGTAACAGATGCTAACCTTGGAATATTAAAAGCTAAAGATAATTATTTAAAGAATAGTAATATTACATCTACCTATGAAGAAAAAGAAGAAAAAATTATAATTAAGTCGATTAAAGAAGCACTAATTGATGGAAATACATATTACTTTATAATTGATGCTGATAATAATAAATATAAGGTATCAATTAAAGTAAATGAAAATATATTACCATTTGTTAATGTTAAAGATAGTGTAAAAGTAAAATATGTGTTATTAGATAACATAAGAGAAATTAAAAATTTAGTTAGAGAATAATATATTTATATTAATTAATTGCCAAATGTTAATACGACAATTTAGGACGATAGAATATAAATTTTGGGCAAAAAAATTTATATATGATGCGGAGATACTTTTTATAAGCGTCTCCTTTTTTATTATTTTAATTAAAGGAGGTTTAATTGAATTATTATAATGAGATAAAAAATAAAATAATTGATAATGAGGTATATGGTAGAGTTAAAGATTATTCAAAAGAAAGAAACACGGTTATTACTTATTTTGAACTTGGTAAATTATTAGATGAAGCTGGTAGCAGGTATGGGGATAATATTATTAATGATTATTCAAAAAAACTGGTTGTAGAATTTGGAAAAAAGTATAATGAGAGAAAATTGAGACGTATTAGGCAATATTATAGAATGTTCAAAGATGAAAAATGGTCGCCAGTGGCGACCAAATTGTCTTGGCGTCATTATTCTGAATTGCTATCCGTTAAAGATGAGAATGAATTAGTTTATTATATCAATGTTGCATATATAAGACAGTTGTCTAAAAGAGAGCTAAGAGAAATAATCAGATCAAATGAGTATAATAGGTTGTTAATTGAAACAAAAAGCAAATTATTAAACAAAGAAATATTAGCGATAAAAGATTTAATTCCAAATCCAATATTAATTAAAAATAAAAATAATAAAGAAAAAATAACTGAAAAAGCATTACATAATTTAATATTAGAAGATATTGAATCTTTTATAAAAGAATTAGGAAATTCATTTAGCTTTATAGGTAAAGAATATAAAATAAAAATAGATGATAGATATAATTATATCGATTTGCTGTTTTTTAATATTGAATATAATTGTTATGTTGTAGTTGAATTAAAAGTAACGGAATTAAAAAAAGAGCATATAGGTTAGATAGAAATATATATGAATTATATAGATAAAAATTTAAAAAGTTTATATCATGGTAATACTGTGGGAATAATAATATGTAAAAGAAGTAATAGATATATAATTGAATATTGTAGTGATAGTAGAATTATTTCTAGAGAATATATAATTATTTAATTATACTTACTAATAGTTAAAAGTCACACCAGTTTTACAACAATTTTCTTTCTTTATTTTAAAAATTAATAAATATGGTATAATAGAACTCATCGGAGGCGTAAATATGATTCATGTGAATAATGTTACTTTAGCATTTGGGAAAAGAGTTCTTTTTGAAAATGTAAATATAAAATTTACAGCCGGTAATTGTTATGGTGTAATTGGAGCAAATGGTAGCGGAAAATCTACTTTTTTAAAGTTGCTTTCAGGTGATATAGATACTACTCATGGAGATATTATTATTTCTAATAACGAAAGATTAGCATTTTTAAGACAGGATCATTATGCATTTGAAGATTATACTCCTATTGATACAGTTATAATGGGTAATGCTAGATTATATGAAATAATGAAAGAAAAAGAAGTGTTATATTCTAAAGATCCTTTTACTGATGAAGATGGAATAAAGTTAGGTGGATTAGAAGCAGAATTCTTAGAACTTGATGGTTGGAGCGCAGAGTCAAATGCTGGTGAATTACTTAGTAACTTAGGTATTAAGGAAGAGGATCATTACATATTGATGAAGGAGTTACCTAATAATATTAAGGTAAAGGTTTTACTGGCTCAAGCCTTATTTGGTAATCCGGATATTTTGCTACTAGATGAACCAACTAATAACTTAGATGTTGAGGCCGTTAGTTGGTTAGAGGAATTTTTAATAGATTTTCCTAATACGGTAATAGTTGTATCACATGATAGACATTTTTTAAATAAAGTTTGTACTCACATTGTAGATATAGATTATAGTAAGATGAAACTATATATTGGTAACTATGATTTTTGGTATGAATCTAGTCAGTTAGCATTAAAACAGACAAAGGAATCTAATAAGAAGAAAGAAGAAAAAATTAAAGAATTACAGGCGTTTATTCAAAGGTTTTCGGCCAATGCTTCAAAAAGTAGACAAGCAACCTCAAGAAAGAAGATGTTAGAAAAAATCGAATTAGAAGAGATAATACCGTCTTCTAGAAAATATCCATTTATTGAATTTAAGCCAACTAGAGAATCGGGTAAACAAATTCTTACTGTAAAAAATGTAACAGCAGAAATAGATGGTGTTAAGGTTTTAAACAATGTTTCTTTTATAGTTGAGAAAGGGGATAAAATAGCTTTCGTTGGTACTAACAGTGTTGCTAAAACTTTATTGTTTAAAATAATTATGGGCGAAGAAAAAGGTACTAAAGGACATATTGAATGGGGAACAACGATAACAAGCTCGTATTTTCCTCAAGATAATTCAGCATATTTCAATGTGGATTATAATTTAATGGAGTGGATTGGATCTTTTTATAATATTGATGATGAGACTGTACTAAGAGGATTTTTAGGTAGAATGTTATTCTCAGGCGAAGAGGTATTTAAAAAGGTAAATGTATTATCAGGTGGAGAAAAGGCTAGATGTATGCTTTCTAAGTGTATGTTAGAAGGATCAAATTTTCTAATACTAGATGAGGTAACAAACCACTTGGATCTTGAGAGTATAACCTCACTTAATAATGGTTTAATAAAATTTAATGGTGAGATGCTTTTTGCTAGTCATGATCGTGAACTTAACGAAACGGTTGCTAATCGTATAATAGAAATATTAGATGATGGAAAAATAATAGATAAGAAATGTTCTTATGAAGAATATTTGGAATACAAGAAAAATGGATAGTAAGAGATTTGAAAAAAAAGATGAATCATTTGTTTGTATAAAGTGTGGCAAAACAGTTGATAAGTTAGGATATACGGCAAGGGATCATTGTAATTACTGCCTAACTTCGATTCATGTTGATATTATGCCAGGAGATCGAAAAAATATTTGTTGTGGAGAACTAGAACCCATTAGAATTGAAAAGGGTAAAAGAGATACTATAAAGATAGTTTATCGCTGTAAAAAATGTAAAGAGATTAAGAAAAATATCGCAGCAATAGATGATAACTATGAGGAGATATTAAAAGTTATAGAAAAAAGTACTTTATAACTTTTTATTTGACTTATTAGTAATAAAATAATACTATTTATATAGAATAGAGGTACTTATGAAAAAAGAAAGTGGGTTTACATTAATTGAAATATTAGCAGTTATTATTATTTTAGGAATAGTAACAACCGTTGCGGTAATTGGCGTTTCAAAGTATATTAATAGTTCTAGAAAATCTGTTTATATTGAAAGTGCTAAGAGCTATATTGAAGCAATGAAAGTTGAAATTTCTAAAGGTAAATTTAATGTTAAAAGAAAAGATACGACTTATTATATTCATATTGGAAATGTAGAAATGGAGCGAGATGCTAAAAGCCCATTTGGAGAATGGAAAGAGGCTTATGTAGTTTTAACAAATAATGAAAATAGTACAAATTATTATTGGACTAGTATTGATATGGCTGGGCAAAAAGTTGATGCTATTTTAGAGAATGCATTGAGCGAAGATTCGGTATATTTTGATCCAAATAATCGAGTTAATTACAATCTTCCTCTGGATAGTAAGATGAATATTATAATAATTGATAAAGACGGTAAAATAGTTAAGGGTGCACCTTCTGAAGAATGGACAAGAGAGCAAGCAGATAGATGTTTTTCCTATCAAGAAAATTTAGATAATACAATAGCTATAACTTATTACAATTCAGAGTGTGGATCAACTATTGTTATTCCAGGGTATATTGATGGTATGAAAGTAGTTGAAATTTATTCTTATGCTTTTAGAGATACTGGATTAACAAAGGTTATAATACCAGGTACTGTAACAACCATAGGTACAAGAGCTTTTTCCTATAATAATCTTGTAGATGTTAATATCCCATCAAACGTTAAAACAATAGGAAACGAAGCTTTTATGGCAAATAAAATTAACAATTTAACTTTAAATGAGGGATTGATTACTCTAGGATTAAAAGCCTTTTTTAGAAACCAGATATCTGATTATTTAATACCGGAATCTGTTACTAGTATTGGAAGCTGTGTTTTCTGCGAGAACCCGATATCAAGATCTGCATTTATATATCCTAAATTAGATAATGGAGAATATGATTATACTACTATAAGAGGATACATTGGTGATTTAAAAGAGTTTCCAGATAAAAGGTTTATAATTCCTGCTGAAAAGGAAGGAGTTAAATTAAAGGTAATTCAATCAAATTTTGTTCAAGGACTTCCGCTTAGTGGATGGGAGGTTGTAATACCAAGTACAGTAACTCATATTGGTTCAACTGCTTTTTGGGGTTGTTATATAAGCAAAGTAAATTTTCCAGAAGGACTAAAAAGAATTGATACAGCAGCTTTTTATGTTAATAGTATCAATGAGTTAGTTATTCCATCTTCGGTAGAGTATATTGGATCATATGCCTTTAATAATAATCGAGTAGCCGATCCAGAACAAGCAATAGTTTATAAAAGGACTTCTTCGGGTGTGGATTATTCAACTATTATAAGTTATGCTGGGGCTAATAGAAATAATGTAGTTATTCCAGAGGTAAAAAACGGAGTAGCGCTTAAAAGAATAGAAGAAAATGCTTTTTCTTATATATCTCTTACCGGAACAATAAAAATACCTAATTCGGTAAATTATATTGGACCAAGAGCCTTCGCAATAGGCTATTTAACTCATGTTGATAATGGAGATGGAGTTTTAAATGGACCATTTATTTATAAAAGATTACCAGAAGGTGGTTATGATAATACAACTATAATTGGATATGCCTCAAGAAGAGGAACGGTAGTAATCCCTTCACAAGTGAAAAAAATTGAAGATTGGTCTTTTTATTATACTCATCTAGATGGTGTTATTTTCCCTGAAGGATTAGAAACGATAGGTATTTATGCTTTTGCAAATTGTTACTTAAAAGATATTACAATACCTTCAACGGTAACATCTATCGGTTCATATGCTTTTTATAAAGTAAGAAGTTATACTGATTATAATATTGATTTAAAAAGGATTATTAATAAAACAGGAAGAGCTTTTAACTGGCGTAGTATAACCGGAAGTCAATATCCTGCAACCTTTGAGGAAGGAATTGTAAGAAATTGGTACGGCGATATAAGAGTAGTAAAATAATTTACTACTTTTTTTGATGAGTTCTTTATGCTATAATCTTTATGATAGGAGGATTATAAAGATGGACCAAAAAACATTAGAAAATAGTGCTAATTTTAGTATCCTTGAACATTATGGTACCGATATAACAAATGAAAAATATATTACTAATCCTGCTATTGGAAGAGATGAAGAAATAAAAAAGCTAATACTAGTTTTATTAACTCCAGAAAAGTCAGCAATATTAATTGGTAAGCCAGGTATTGGTAAAACTGCTGTTGTTGAAGGGTTAGCTTTTAGATTACAAAGAAATGATGTGCCTGAGGCTTTAAAGGGATATCATATTGTTAATTTGAAAACTGCTTCTTTACTTGGAACTATGCCTAATGGTGAGAGTAAAGTTCAAAGGATGATAGATGAGTTAAAAACAAAGGAAAAGATAATTCTTTTTATCGATGAAATTCATATGTTAATTGGAGCGACCGATACTTCTGCTGTTGACTTTGCTAATATATTTAAAGAGGGCTTAGGTAGAGGTAGTATTAAGGTAATCGGAGCAACAACTACCGAAGAATATGAAAGATATATATTGCGTGATAAGGCTTTTACTAGAAGGTTTCAAAAAATAGATATACCAGAACCAAGTGAGGCCGAAGTTGTTAAAATAATGATGGGAACTCTACCAAAGTTTGAGGCTCAAACTGGTAGAAAAATGAAATATACTAATTTCTTAAAAGAAAGAATTATGACTTTTATCGTTTCTATAACTAGTGAATATAAAAGAGTTTATGCCTTAGGAAGTAGATATCCAGATGTTAGTTTAACTTTGTTAAAACAGGCGTTTTCATATACTGTTTACGATAATAGAGAATATGTTAATATCCTAGATGTTAGAAAAGCAATTGAAAATTCTAAAAATATTTATCCAGATGTAATAAAAAAAGAGTTAGTTAATTTTGATATAGAGTTTAAAGATTTAATTTTAGAAGAAAATGGCGAAAAAGCGATTGAAGAATGGCGTAAAGATGATATAGCTATTCAAGAGAAAGAAGAGGTTGTTCAAAATATTCAACCTAATATAGAAGAATCACCAGTAGTAAAAGAAGAACCTAAAAACATAAAGAAAGCTACAGTAGGTAAAATAGAGTTCTCTTATGGATTTAATGAAGTTTTAAATTCGTTTGATAATTCTAAAAAAATAGATGAAGAATTATTTTCAACAGGAATAGATACAATTACTGATAATAGAGGTGTAGTACCGACAGAATTTTATGTAACTGATGAAATAACAAAAGGCGGAGCAGATAATTTTTTATTTGGTGGGGTTAATGATTTAAATTATGTGGAGAGTAAAACACCTCAAGAAGAAGTATATCGTGTTGCAAAGCCAAGAGGAGTTTATAAAAAGGAAGAAGGGGAAAATATGACGAAAAGGGAAAGAATGGATATTAAAGACCTAAATTTTGATAAGTATCATAATTTTTTTCAAAATGATAATCAAAGTTCTGGGGGATATGATGAAGCTACAGGAAGAAATCCTGTAGATGATTTTGTTGCGGGCTATGGTGGTAATTTACCTAATGATAACTATTATAATCCAGGATATCAAGATGGATACCAAGAAGGATATGATAATCAATATGATCAAGGAGCATATTATCCAGATCCATATGGGAATAATCAACCATATCCAGATCAAGGATATGATCAGGGTTATACTGATCCATATCAAGGCGCTGGATATGATCCATATAATCAAAATTATCAGGTAGGCTATAATGATCCTTATCTTCAACCCCCTTATTATCCAGACCCTTATAATCAGGGATATCAACAACCTAGTAATACTCAAAGCTTTTTAAATCCAATGAATAATCAACAACCACAAACAGAAACATTATTTGGCGCTCCTATGAGTGGGGTAAATATGACAGTTCAGCCTCAACCAAATTTTGATAATCTAGTTACTAATAGTATGAGAATTAAAAGTGGAAAAATTGTCGATGAGTTTCCAACTTTTGAAAAACTTCAAAATCTTAAAAATATAACTAATAGTGTAATAGGCGATGTTCAGTCGGGTGTTAAAGAAAACAATATGTTTATGGAAAGTAATAATAGAGGAGTATTTGATAATTCAGGTGGACAACCCAATAATTCTCAACCATTTAGTCCTTTTGGTGTACCAAATCAACCAACTGTCCAAGACTTTAATCAGTTTTCTCCTTCTATGCAACAAGTTACTCAACCAAATCAATTTATGATGCCAACTCCAGTGCAAAATAGTTTTTCTATACAACCGCCAAATCAACCAATTAATCCAATGCCAATTAATAATTTCTTGCCTACTAATGATTCGGTAAATATGCCGGTAAACAATAGTTTTCTTCCTAATGAACCTGAAAGTAAACAAAACTTTATTCCTGGATTAAATCCAAGTATTCAACAGAATTTAAATCAGGCTAATTCTTTTCCTAATATTAATATGGGCAATAATACAGCAGCACAAAACGATAGTAATAAGAAATGGAAATTTATTGATAATACTGAACCAACACCTAGTCAAAATAATACTTCTTTTTCTTCTTTACCTGTTGCAAATAATAATAATAATAATAATCAACAACCCGGAGGACAATTTCTTGATTTTGGAGAGTTAAATAAAGGAAAGATTAAACAAGAAGAAAGCAGTAAATATATAACAGTAGCAGAGGAAGTAAAACCAACAGCGGATTTAACAATAGAAGGTAATCAAAAAGAAGAAAAATATTTTGATGATTTCTTTGAATAATAAAAAGTCAAATCTAATTAGATTTTGACTTTTTTCTTGCTTTACTTAATTCTTTCAAATAATCTTTTAATAATATATTTCTATTATCTTTTATATTTAGAGGAAGAAAATTAGAATTTATTTCTTTTTTTTCGATTCCCTCAATTATCTCTTTAGCTTTTATACTTTTAATTTCTTCTTTTATTGGAAAATATTCAACTATAAGAGTATCTATAAATTTATTAGTTTTTTCTTCATCGTATTGATTTCCTGCCACTAAACTAGATAACGATTGACGAAGAGTTGATAAAAAACCACTTTCAACACTACTTTTAGAATGTTTTTGATTGATATGCCAATTAAGTCTATCTTGAATAGATTCTTTAATGGCAACACCAACATAGATGTAGTAATAGGTCTTATTATTGATTTTTTTGGTAGTTAAATTTGATACCAGTGTGGAATAATATTTATTTTTAAGATAAGGGGAATTCAATAATTTTTTTAAAGAAATTTCATCCGCCCACCACTTATACCATCCAGGGAAAGTCTTTGATATTTTATTTAACTCATTTTTGTTTCTTAATAATTTTGCTGAAATAGGATTATTGTTTAAATAAACATTCATTTTTTATTTTCCTTTACTAATTACTCTTTCAAGCATAAAGCCATATTTACTTATTCCTCTTTCCCCGTTGTTAATTAGAAAATCTTTAAAGTAAAAAGTCTTTTCTTTTTCTAGTATTTTACCTTCTTTTTGGTATATCATAGAGCCTTTAATTTTTTCTTTTTCAGCCCTTAATAAATCAAAAGCCTCTTCGGCATTTAATACAGCTAGACCTAGAACCTCATTTGGATCAAAGTTAAAGTCTCTTAATTTAGATGAAATTTTACATATATAAATATTAGCAAATGCTCTGTCGATAAACATCTTGCCGTTTTTATTTCTATCCATTCTAAAATAGACTGGTTCAATTTGTTCTTTATCTAACATGCTGGTATCTAAACCAATTTCTTCATTTATTTCTCTATCAAAAGCTTCTTCAACTGTTTCTCCAGCGGATACATGACCAGAAGAGGTAGTGTATAATTGTTCTTTTTCTTTTCTAATCTGAAAATAGATGTTACCTAATTCATCATATAACCAGCAGTGAACTGTTTTGTGCCATAACCCTTTTTGATGGACAATATTTCTATCTTCTTTTCCGAGATGTTTTCCATTGCTATCATAAATATCTAAATATTCCATAATTCCTCCTTAAATTTGTATATTACTTTAAAACTTTATAGTGTACTTGAATTATACCATCTTTTTCCTCTACAACTTTAATTAGTTCTAATTTGTTTTCAAAATAATTTCCTCTAAATAGTGGGATTCCTTCGTTTAAAACATATGGATTATAATTTAAAACGATATTATCTACTATATTTTTTTCCATAAACAAATTGTTTGTAATTGAACCACCAGAAATAAATAAATTGTTGAAGTTTTTTTCTTACAAAGCTCTAAACAATCTTCTACAGATTTACAATAAAAAACATTGTTAGAATCTTTTTCAAATGTATTTCGACTTATAACAATAATATTTATATTTTTTAGATCTTTTGTATATTTATCTCCCCATGTCATTACACTATCAAATGTTTTCTTACCCCAAATAAGTACATCTTGTTTTTTTTATAGTTCTATCATTATTTCCCAATTTCTATGTAGTAAAAAGTCTTCGTTGTAATTCTTATCTGCTATTAACCCATTTATAGAGCAAGCCGTTTCAATAGTTATTTTCATTATAATCACCTAAGTTCATTATATAGCAATAAGTAATAAAAATAAATTTTTAATTAAAATTGACATAATAGGGATTAAGTACTAAACTCTAGTTATAAAAACAGGAGTAATAAAATGAATATTAAAATAGGAAAGGCAAGTTTAGAAGAAGCTAGAACATTAGATTATTTTCTAACTAAATTAATTCAGGATGAAAAACAATATGATGACAATATTGATGGGTCTTTTGTTGTTAATAGTTATTATGAATATATAATTCCTAATGAAAATAATTGCGTACTTATAGCTAAAATTGAAGATGTATTAGTGGGATTTTTATATGGTTATATCGAAAATAGTGGGGACTGCTACATTGATAAGAAGGCTATATTAGATGCGATGTATGTAGATAGTGATTATAGAAAAAAGGTGTTGGAAAAACCCTTATAGAAGAATTTGAAAAGTGGGCTAAAAATAAAGAAGTTAAGTATATAGAACTTAAAGTTTGTAATTCTAATAAATGTGCTTTTTCCTTATATAGTAAAAAAGGTTATGAAAATATAAAGTCTATTATGATTAGGACTCTAGAAAAATAAAAAAATACAGTATATACTGTATTTATTTTTAATTGGGGCCTTATTTAGATTCGTTGAAGAAAATAAAAACTCAATTATTAATATAATTATACATAAATAATTTATTATTACAAATCATCTGATTTATAAATTGTAATTTGTAATTAAATAAATACTTTAATTACAAATGATAATATAATAGAACATGTTATAGAAATAATACTTTTTTTTGGCGTTTGATATAAAATACATAACGTTGCAAGAAATATAAGAGTATCTATGATATTTTTAAAATCAAAATACCACATTCCTATAGCAAAGCAAACAAGTAACATAGTTGATATAATACCAACATTAATAATAAATGGTATCTTTCCTTTTCCCTTTGCGTACCAACACGTATAAGCAAGTATTGGAGATATTAGGGTAACAATATACCATATCATCATATAAGTTATAGGATTAAATCCAGCGAAAATAATTGTATATAAATGATAACTGATTGTCATTCCCAAAAAGAATAAAAATACATTTAAACTGGCACGCACAGGAGTTTTACTAAATACTGAAATTGAAACTGCGAAAAATATCCATATTCCAAATTCAGAAAAAACATTTCTTAAATCTAGCACTCCTAAAATATGTTGATACCAAATTGTATCATTTATGGACATATTATCCAACCATTTGGAAATAATACCAAGTAATATTCCAAGTGTTAAAATCAAACAACTATTAACTATTTTTTTAGATAGTTTTAGCGTTCGATCTGACTTTCTTATATTTTCTAACCAGTTTTTCATAAGACATCTCACTTTCAAATTACTATTTTTCCTTCTTTTTACTATCAATATATGTTCCTATTATTAATCCAATCCCACATTATTCAATACTGTGCCAACTGCACAACCTAAACACATACTAATTGGCATATAATTGGCATATAAATATGTGTAGTTTTTACTTTATTATTATTTTTTTCATACTTTCATACGCCTTTAATCAAATCACTATTTATCTATTAAAATTATAACATATATTAAATTAAAAAACAGAACCTAAGTTCTGTTAATTTTTAAATGGGGCAATATTCCAATAGGCACAAAACTTTTTTATTGAACAATTACCTGGT
>CAYMAV010000003.1:38893-66161 GCA_964388545.1 uncultured Clostridium sp. | reverse complement strand
CTCAATAAGTAATAATTCTTTAGAATTAAAATCTAATTCTAATAATATAAAAGAAGAAATAAATAAACTTAAAAAAGTCCCTTTAAGAGATGATTTGTTTATCATTTCGAAAGAACAAAAAAACAAATTAGAAGATTATATTGATAAAGTTGATAAAACAACTGATGAGTATAAAGATGTTAAAGAGTTGTCGGCAAACCTAAATGTTATTACTAAACAAGCTAGACAAGATTTCAAAAGAATTAAAAATTTAAAAGAAAGTAATGACGCATTACAATTAAGAGTAGATAGTTTAAGTGAAAAAGTAGAAACTCAAGAAAATCAAATAAATGAATATAGAAAAGATAACTTTAATTTAAAATATCAACTTCAGGAACTACAACACTTATTCGAAAAACTAGTCAATTTTTTAAAGAAAATGTTTAATAGAAAAGATAAAGAAGATGTGTATTCAGAAGTTATTAGTGATATGTATGATAATAAAATAATTAGTGAAAAGACTTTTGATAGAATTACAGATTGGGATAATGAGAAAGACAAAGAAAAAGATGATTTTGAACTTTAATTATTTTTTTTCTTTTTTTTTGCCAAAATTGCGGATTTTTAAAAATATATATGGTAAAATATTTATTAGGAAAAAGATGTTATATCTTTTAGAAAGGAGTATAACCATGAAAAATAATATTAGAGTTGCTTCTCTCTTTTCGGGAATTGGTGGATTTGAGCAAGGATTTAAAAAATCTAAAATGGATTATGAACTTGTATTTGCTTCAGAAATTGATAAGTATGCAACTATGACATTTAGTTATAATTTTCCAATTAATAATATGCACGGAGATATTAAAGTAATTAATGAAAATGATATTCCAGATCATGATTTGCTATGTGGTGGATTCCCTTGTCAATCATTCTCAGTAGCTGGTAAACAAAAAGGTTTCAATGATATTAGAGGAACATTATTCTTTGATGTTGTAAGAATAATTAAAACTAAAAAACCTAAATATTTATTCTTAGAGAATGTAAAAAATTTAATAAGTCATGATAATGGAAATACTATAAAAACAATCTTAAAAAACATTTCAGATTGTGGTTATACTTTTGATATAACAATAATTAATTCAAATGAAGCTGGAGTTCCTCAAAGTAGAGAAAGAACATATATTGTTGGTATATTAAATTATAAAGTTGAAAAATTTGTGGATGATAAAAGAAATTCTACAATTACTACTACAAAAAAATGGGCAAACGAAAATAAGTTAAAGACAATGAACTTTTTTAACTCAATTGAAATGCATAATAAGAAAACTTATATTAAAAATATATTAGAAGAAAATGTTGATAAAAAATATTATTTAACTTCAGATAAAGTTAAAAAATATATAAATGAATTAGACAAGAATGAACTTTCTAAAAAAACTGATAACAAAATAATTAAAGAATTTACTCTTCCAAGAGATGTTCATAATGATTTAGATAGGCAAAGAAGAGTATATTCAGTTTATGGAATATCTCCAACTCTTCTTGCTAGATCTGATAGTCCAAAGATTATTTTCAAAAAAAATGATACATATTGCATTAGAAAATTAACACCTTTAGAAACTTTAAGAATTCAAGGTTTTGATAATAAGTTTACTGATAACATTCAAAAGAATGGTATGAGTGACACTCAACTATATAAACAATCTGGTAATGCAGTAAGTCCACCTGTCATTACAGAAATAATTAATAATTTAATGGAGTTTACAAATGAGTAAGAAAATAAAATTTATAGATTTATTTTGTGGACTTGGTGGATTTAGATTGGCTTTAGAAAAACAAAAATGCAAATGTGTTTTTAGTTCTGATATAGATGAGGTTGTTTCTAAAGTTTATGAAAATAATTTTGGTGAATATCCAAGTGGAGATATTACAAAAATAGATGCAAAAGATATTCCTGATTTTGATATATTATGTGGTGGATTTCCTTGTCAATCTTTTTCAATAGCTGGTAAAAGATTAGGTTTTGAAGATACAAGAGGAACAATGTTTTTTGAAGTAGCTAGAATATTAAGAGAAAGACAACCTAAAGCATTTATTTTGGAAAATGTTAAAGGATTAACAAATCATGATAAAGGTAAAACTTTAGATGTAATATTAAATACATTAAAGGATTTAGGGTATGATTATGTTTATAAAGTATTAAATTCTAGTAATTATGGAATTCCTCAAAGTAGAGAGCGTTGGTATTGTGTAGGTGTAAGAAAAGATTTAAATATAAAATTGAATATTGATGAAATTTTTCCACCTGAACAACTATTACTATATTCTTATGATGATGTTATTGATTCAAAAAATACTTATAAAGATTATATTATTAGTGAAACTTGCAAAAAAAATATTGAATCATATATCAATAAAGTTAAAGATAAAACATCAAAATATACATTAGCATATGAAATACGACCTTCAAGATGTCAATTTAGAGCAAATGGTATTTCACCTTGTCTTACTGCAAAAATGGGGACAGGAGGAAATAATGTTCCAGTAGTTGTTGAACTAAACAGAAAATTGACCGAAAAAGAATGTTTAAAACTTATGGGATACCCAGATAGCTATAAAATTGGGACTGGGGCTCAAGCATATAAACAAATTGGAAATAGTGTTATTGTTCCAATACTAGAATATATTTCAAAGCAATTAGTTGAATTACTTAAAAAAAATGAAACTACTCAATAGTTTCATTTTTTGGTTTTAAAACAATAGTGAAATCACCATGGCTTCTACCAGATCCAGTTGTTACACTAAAAGGAACATAATTAAGTCTTTGAATTTTTCCACCTTTATAAAAATAACTTGCAGAATATGGTTCATCATATATATGATAACCATTAAAGATAATTTCTTTCATGTGCTTATCATTATCAATAATTTCTGTTATTCTTTTATTTGAAAATTCTTTTAATTCTTTATAAATTTTCATTTGCTCAATTAAACTAATATTATCGTTTAACTTATTTAAATTAGGAATTTCATTTTTATATTTATTAATTACATTTTGTTTGGTTGTTTTCCATCCACTAAATACTGATTCATTCTTTTCAATTTCTTCTTCTCTTAAACAATATATACTTGCTCCTGCACCTAATTCATATTCACCAAATAATATTTTGAAACTTTCAGGTGTAAGCTTTAATATTTGAAATCTAGACGAATCAGACATTTTTACTGATACTCCGCTAAAATCTAAAGTAGAATAATTAACATTTTTTTCGTTTAACATTTCTTCATCTAAATAAAAATCATTTTCAAATAATAGTTCTTTTATCAATTGATCTTTTGAATTAATTAAATATGTATCTGCTCTTGTCATTACAGTCTGATTAGATAATTTAGAATACTGCTTTGTAGTTACTCTAACCATATAAATATCATTTAATTCTTTTATGTCTAAATCTTTAATATAACAGTCAAAATCTTGATTATTCTTTTCAGAATTGAATCTTTTTACAAAATCAATTTCTGCTAAATCACCAGAATAAGTACCTCTATTCATTTTCAACACGTTCCTTTTCAATAATTAATAGGTCTCTTTCAAGTGAACCCCACTTAACCTGCATGACATCCCTTCTATTTTCAGTATTAGGATTAAAGTTTAAACATTTATTCCATATTTGATATGTAAGTGGTCCGAAATGAATTGAATTAATATCAAATCTATTATTAATCATATATTTAATTATTTCATCTTTGGTTGCCCAGTGTCCTTCATTAATAGTTCCATAATAGACAACGTCCGCTTCATCAAATTTATCACTTTTTCCTTTAAATAATACTCTAGTAATTAATTTAGTTAAAGGTTCTTTTTTATTTAATTCACTATTAATCAAATCTATTTCTTTTTGATGTTCTGTTTTATATTTCGCACTTGATACTCTAATTTTACCAGAACCATCAGTAGTACCATCTGCCCAATGATATTTCAATAGTTCTATTTTAGCTTCTTCTGAAATATCTAAAGTAGTTAGGAAATCCATAAATAAATCTATATCTTCTTGATGAACAGAATTCCCACTTCCTTTTTTAATACTTACATTCTTTCTTTTATTATTTATTTCAACTATAATATCAGGCTTTTGTCCAACCATGCCACTATAACATTTTATTTTGTCATTATTATTTACTTGTGGAAATAAAAATGAAATGAACTTCTTTAAATTGTCATTAAGCTCTGTATAAAGTTTATTTGATAAAGCACTTATCAAATCAGTTTCATTTTGAAATCCAGATGTATTACTACCCATAACTTCACACCCTTTCAAAAATATTATACCATAATATTCAATTAATTCCTCATAGATACGCGAAAAACGACGATTTTATGATAAAATATAGTTGGTGATTAAATTGAAAGTATTAACATTAAAACAACCTTGGGCAACTTTAGTTGCAGAGGGAATTAAAAAATATGAGTTTAGATCTTGGAAAACTAAATATAGAGGAAAAGTGTTGATTCATGCAGGAAAAGGGATTGATAAAGAAGATATGAAAAAATATAAAAATATGAATTTAGAATTTCCTTCTAGAAAAATATTATCAGTCGTTGAAATTGAAGATTGCCTAGAATTGAATGAAGAACTAAATAATAAAATAATTTCTGAAAACAATATTGCATATGGAAATAAAGTTAGAACTGGATATGCATGGAAGTTAAATAATATAAAAAAAATAAATTATGATAAAGAAGTTAACGGACAATTAGGATTATGGAACTACGATATAGAGGAGGAACTTATTTTATGAATGTTGAGCAAATAATAATTGATATAGAGCAACTTAGAGAATATGTAAAGAGAAGAACAGAATCTTATTTTTATGATTCTGGACTAACCGAAATAGTAGATAGCCAGTTAAATGCTAAAAACAAAGTTCTCCTTAAATATCTAAAAGAGTATAATTTAATAGATTATTATGAAACAATAAAAAAAGAATTTGATCCAATTATGCAAAATGCTATTACTTATTTAGAGTATGTTGATTCAATAAAAAATGAAATACTTGAGTGCGCCAAATGGAATAATCCTAAAGATAGATTATCACTAATTAATAACATAGCTTATTCTTTTCAAGAAGAATATAGTATAAGTGAAATAAATATAATGCTTAATTCTGTAGGAATAACTAATATTGATGATTCAATTCCAAGAAGTAAAAGAGTATATCTTCAAGAAGTATTAAGAAACGAACCAATAAACAAAATTGTAAAATTAGCTAAAAGTGATAATCTAATGGAATCACTAATTAATGTTGAAGAAGTAAGTATTTTATCAAATGAATATTTAGAAAAACAAATTAATAAATGCATTAATAAAATTAATAATGATGATTATGATGGTGCAATAACTAATGCAAGAACAATGATTGAAGAATTACTTTTAAATATTGAAGAAAAAATAACTGGAAAACGTGAAAAAAACGAAGGAGATTTGCCAAAAATATATAAACGCGTTAGAAAACTTTTAAGTTTAGAACCAAATGATTCCTCAATTGATAATTCTCTAAATGAAATAATGATAGGATTTAATAACATTATCAATGGACTTAGTGGTATTAGCAATAATTCAGGGGATAGACATGCAACAACTTATAGACCAGATAAAAGACATGCAATTTTAGTAGTAAATTCTTGCCTAACAATGTGCAAATTTTTAATATCTAGTTATGAATATCAATTTGTAACAAAATAATATAGAATTTATATTATATACATGTTATAATAAATGTAGATGGATGATTTATATATCATCCTCATGTGAGAAAAAGTTGTGTACTCACTCAACTATCGCTCCAATAAAAAAATAAGAACTCAATATATAATGAGTTCTTTTTATTATGTCTAATATTTAGTTTGAAGTGTTTATGAACACTAACTTTTTAAAATTGTAAAAATAATTATATAAGTAATACAATATTATTGTAATATACTTTTTTATTGATCATTTTCTTTGAAAGATGGATCCTTTTTTCTTTTAGCTACTTTTTCTAAAATTTTTGGTCTTTCAAGTTCTAACTCCCATTGTTGAGGTCTTAATTGATGCATCTGTTTGCAGAATAGAATTTCATCCCAAATTCTATTAGTAGTATTCTTGCTGCCATATAATCTTAATAATTCTTAATAATAATACACATACATTTCATAAATATCAAATTGTGATAGTATTTCTTCTGTATAATTAGCAGTGTCATTAGCAATAGCAAATTCCCATTGTTCTAGTGTCTCATCATAATCTTCATCATCTGCCCCAAAATCCATTATTAATTTTTTTTTTCTTCTAATGTCCAATTTGGATTTTTAAGAATCCAGTATCTTATATCAAAGTCTCCTGAGCCATGAGCTTGAGTATCACTTAATGAGCCAAATAAATTAGCCATATACATACTACCAGTTTTTGCGCCAACAGGATTTATAGAACCACCAAATTCAGTATACATAGTTTGCTCATCAGTAATACCTTTTTCATCCAGTTGATTAGAATATTGATTCATAGTGTTTTCATACCTAACAGTACCTACTTTATTCATAGCTTCATCAACTGCAAATGCTTTTTGTTCATCTGTTAATTTTAAATCAGGATTCTATAATGTCATTAATAAAAATGAATAGCCTCCGTTGCTATAACCGTCTATAACAATTCTAGCAATTTGTTGATTAGAATATATCAAATCTACAAGTTTTTGATATAAATCTTTATTAATACTATTATAATATATAAGTATATTTTCACATATTGCCAAACCATTTACTGTATCCTTTTCACCAAATTTATCTTTGGTTAGTGTAATAGCCCATTCTAATAATTCCTTATTATTTTTTATTGAACTCCAAATTTCTTCTGCAACATCGACTTCTTTGTCACAATATTTAGCATAAAATAGCTTATCATCTGCTTTTCTAAAATCTTCCATAAACAAAACTCCCTAATTGCCTATTATTATATTATAATTGTTTATTTACTTAATATATTTATTATAATTTAAATATTTGTTGCTTTTAAAAAAAGAACTCAATACTCAATTAGTTCTTTTTATTTTTCGCAGTATTTAATATTCCAGTTATTTATTATTTCTTTATTAATATTTAGAGTTCCATTTCCTATTCCAAGTTCATGTCTTTTCTTATTAAGACCATGATAGTCAGAGCCTCCTGATATTAATAAATTCCTTTTTTTAGCAAAGTTAATTAAGTATTCTGTTTGTCCTTTTGAAAACGTAGTATAAAAACACTCAATACCATCTAAATTATATTCATCAAAAAGTTTGTTTATGAATAATTCAGTATTTTCTAATTTATACTGAAAAGGATGTGCTAAAAAAACTTTTCCAACATTATTGTGAATTAAATCAATAATATCCTATAGTTTAGGTTTAAATTCCGCATGATTAATAAATATTTTACTATTTGGATTTGTTAAACCCTTTCTAAAAAAATCACTAAAAGAGTCCCAAATATCTTCTTTAATTATTTTATAGTTTTGTTGATTTTTAATTAATTCGTTATATATGTTTTTAAATATAAGATTTTTTTTATTAAAAATATTAAAATCAATTATTAAATTTAACTCTTTTATTTTATTTCTTAATCTATCAAAAATAATATTATGATTTTTAATGTTATTATCTTTTGAAAAAAAGTTATTTAAATATTCATTAACTTTTTTATAGTCAAAACCATATCCTAGAACTTCTATTAATCTATTATTAAAAGAAGTAGTAAATTCACAGCCTACAATTATTTTTCCTTTATAAAAAAGTGATATTTCATATAATTCTAATTCCTCATAAGCGCAACAAGTATCATGATCGGTAATAGATATAATCTCTATATTACTCTCTTTCGCTTTGCTAAGTAATTCTACTACTGAGTCAGTTCCATCGGAATATTTGGTATGCATATGTAAGTCTATCATTTTATCACCTACTAATTATTTTAGCATAATATTAACTATAATTTACTAAAATCTATTTGCCTTCCTTTTTCACAATGTTTATAAAATTCATAGGGAGATATATGATACTTAGGTTTACTATATTCATATAGGCATAAATTCATAGGATCATATACATCATTTAAAAATATTTTTATAAATTTATCTCTTCCAGCAAATAGCATTTCTTTTTCACTATTATATTCGTGTATACCTCTACAATTTTTCATTGAACTTTCAAACCAATAATATTTATCATTTTTTTTAAATATCATAAATGTGTGAGAAGGATACTTTTTATTATCATAGTAAACGATAAAATATGTTTTGAAATCATATCCTCTAAAGTAATATCTTTCTAGCTCTACCTGATCCCAACATATTCCAATTTTATTTTTTAAAACCTCATCTGGTGATTGAAGTACATAAAGATTTGAAATTGAGTCATTAATTTCATAGTATTTATTATTTTCTTTATCCACCCAACCATATTTGATATTCTTCATAAAATCTAATATTTCAAATTCAGTGTAATAATTCCATATACCTAATTGTCCTTTAGCTTTTATCTTATCTTTTAACGGAGTAATATTTTCTAAGATCCAAGCATATCTTCCTTCTTCATATTTACCACAAGCATATTGAATGGGGCTGTTTTTTTTAATATCTTCGACATATTCTTTTGTCATATAAATGCAATCTACTAAATTACATTTGCAAATAATATGTTCATGATTTAAGGTAATACCTTTAATTAATTCTTTTACTTTATTACTCCTAAATTCATATTGCTGTTTAGTCTTACTAGCATGAATATATAATTCTCCTCGATAAGAAGTTTTAAAACTACGAGTTTCGATAGTTTTAATTTTTTCTTTTATTAAAGTGGCACCTGGCTCTATTAAACTTAATACTTTTATATTTACCTCTTAGATCTATATTATATTTAAAATATAGACAATTATGTATTAATAAATTATAATATAGCAAATTTATATTGTGAGGTGGCTATAATGGAAAATATTAGATCTATTAAAAGGCCTGTGACGAAATTTAACCATATACTACCAGTTAATTTAGACTTAATTAGTGAAGACGAAAAAGAACAAGCCCTAACAGATTTTTCGGAAGGTTCTTTTGCCCTTAAAAAATGTCTTGGTATAATGTGGTTAAATGGACTAAAGACCATTGGATGTTGTGCTAGTCACCATGATTTAGAACCAGCTTATATTATGATGGATGTAGGATCAGATGTTTTTGGGTATTTATCTGATGAACTGTTATTAAGTGAGAATATTGCTCTTGAATATTTAGAAAGTGAAAAAAAGCAAATAATAAGAATTGCTGGGTCAAAGGAAGAAAAAGAAGAAACAATGTTAAAAATTGCTTATGATATATTAACTGAAAAAAAAGATAATGAATTACCGGTTCTAGAAAATCTTAGAAGTGGAGCTTCTGAAAGATTTAAAGAAGAATGGTTTATACATTTAATGAAAGAAAGTGGAATTCCAGAGGATGAAATTGCGGATGCTGTTTTATCAAAAAGAAAAAAAGCAGTTTAATGCTTTTAACTATTTATTAGGATAATACTAATTATTATTAATATTGCTGCGATACCTTTTTTAAACAAATTACCATTTTCCTTTAAGAAGAAATGGGCAGCAAATATATTTATAACAACATGGATTGCTGCAAGTGGCGCAACGGTTGTAACCTCTCCTAATTGATAAGCTTTTAATTGTGATAATATCAATAGGCTCCATGATACTCCGGTTATTACAATTGCTTTTTTATTACCTTTATTAAATTCTTTTTTTATGTTAGCTATTTTTATTTTTTCAAAAGCGGATATTAATAAAGAAGGAACTAACAAGGTTATAACAATATATATACCTATATTAAAGCTCTTTGATATATTAACATCTATGAATAAAGCAGTCGCTAGAGATAGATTTGCTAGTATTGCTGTTAATAGGCCTTTATCGATTTTTTGTTTTCCTTTTTCATAAAAGATAAAAATATTGCTAAATATTATTAAAAGCGCGCCTAACATTTTCTTAAATATTATTTTTTCTTTAAAAAATATAAGCCCTGCGATAATCATAATTACTGGTACAAGTTGATGAATTATACTAAAGGATGATGCATCGAGTTTTCTTCTTGCAGTAGTGTTTAATCGATCTGCTATTGCGTAAAAAATACAAGCAATTGCTAAGAAGACATAAGTTTTAGTATCTTTTGGAAATTCTATTTTAAAAAATAAAGATATAACAACAGCACTTAAAACTGCAATGATTTGAATTAATACAGTAAGTGTTCCATCATCTTTTGCATCTTTTGTAGCAACTTTATAAAATAAAGTAAAAATTGCAGAAAAAATTAAAAACAAAAAAATATATAATAACCACATTTTAATCACCTGTTAAACATTATATATTTATTTTTTTAAAAAGTATATATTATAAATTTATGATAAAATATATTTAATTGTTGATGAGGGGGGTAATATAATGGAGAGAAATGTTATTTCAGTTGTTTATGGTGCAGCTGGTAGTTGTGGTAAAGGTAAAGTTATAGGCGAAATTGCAAATGATGTAAAAGTAGTGGCAGCAATTACTAATAATATGCCTAATGCTGGTCATTCTTATGTTGATAAAAATGGAAATAAGACAGTTTTTAGAAATATTCCGGTATCATGTGTTAATCCTCAAGTTGAATTATTTATCGGACCAGGTTCAGCGATTGACATTGATGTTTTTATTGATGAATATGAAAGAGTAAAACACTTATTAGAAGATAGAAAGATTTACGTACATGAAATGGTTCCTTTAATTAATGAAGAACATAAACAAAGAGAAAGAGATATAATTAAATCTGGTTCGACTTTTAGTGGTTGTGGATCAGCTACTCAAGACAAAATAATGAGGGTTAAAAATTTAGAATTTTTTAAAGGATTTAAAAATGCTATTAGTTGTACTAATAAAGAATGGCACGCTAGACTATATCCTCATTTAGAAAACCCTAAGGCTTATGTAATGCTAGAGGTTTCTCAGGGATTAGATTTAGGAATAAATCACAGTGGTAATTATCCATATACAACTAGCCGAAATGTTTAATTGTTGGCAGATTCAGGAATTTCTCCTTTTAGATTGTTACAAACGATTATGGTTGTAAGACCATTTCCTATTAGAATTAGCAATTATACTAAAACAGGAGAAAAAATATATACTGGTGATTACGGAGAAGGCCGAGAATTAACATGGACAGAAATAAATTTAGCAGCACTATTTGGAAGTTATCCTTATAAGGAAATAGAATATAGTTTTGAAAGCCGTTTAACTTTAAATAAAGTAAAAAGAATTATTAATAGAGTCCCTAAAATATATTTAAGACAGGTTTTAGGAGAGGATTATGAAAATAGAAAGATTGAATCTATTACTTTATTAGAGGCATTAGAATTAGAAAGGTTAATGTATAAATCGATAAATATCGATGAATATGAAATAGAATTGATAGAAGTGCCATTTATAAGTAATGATCGTCCGGATAATACAATTATTGATTTATCTGAAAACACGACAGTAACAAAAATGGAAAGAAGAATTTTTGATTTGGATATAGAGAGGTTAAAAGAAAATTGTCGTATAGAGGATCCATCAAGTTTATATTTAAATTTTTTCCAATATTTAGATTATAAATATAGTGGTATAACGGCTAATTTTGAAAATTGTTGGTTTGAAAAACCTATTAGGGAATACTTAAGATGGTTAGAACATGAAACTGGCGTTGATATTTCAGCTTTAGGAACGGGTTCTATGGCTGGTGAGAGAATAACAAAAGATAAACAGTATATAAAGAAAATAAGAAGGCAGTATGATAATAAAAAATAAATTTGAAAGTATTGAATTTATAAAAAATAAAAAAATTAACTCTTTTCCAGAAAAACTCTTTTATAGAGGATAGAAAGATAAAGTTAATTCTTTTTTAAGCAAGTATCCAGCCAAATACTATGCGATAAGGTGCAAGGAACATGCTGGTTGTAAGGATAATAACTATAAAGTTTTAAAAAAGGATGTAGAAAAAAGAAATTAAAAAACTTAATTTTTTTACTATTAATGTTAGCTCTCATAATTATGAAGATAATTTGTTGTTAATAGGTTCTGTAATGATAAGTAAAAATAATGATGTTTGGTTAATTGCATCGAGAGATAAAACTTTTACTGATAGATTAGCGAATAAATATCCGGATTATAATCTATCAACTAATTTGTTTGATAAAAAACTTAATGATATTCCGGGATTTAATATTTTATATAAATATATACTTGACAATAAACTACTTAATATAATAGTAGAATTTGCAGTATATGATATTTTAGTTGGTATATATAATGAACAGGTTATTGTTTTTGAAGTAAGGACAGACTTTTAAAAGAAAAAAGACATAGATTATAATGTCTTTTATTTTAATGTTTTAATTTTCTTTACCATTCTTTTTACTCTGTTTTTAGTAAATCCAACAATGTTTTCATCGTTTATTTTATCTAAATCAAACCATTTTACATCGGAATTTTTTTCTTCTTTTTTCTTATTTTTTTCATATCTTCATTTTTAGCAATTAATAAGAATAAAACATCATAGTGAATGTGTGTTGATATATATTTCCCTTTTTGTAATGGGCTTCAGTTGGTGTGACATGGATTGAGAAAATATCTTCGCTGTAAGGTTTAACTTCAAGTCCGGTTTCCTCTAAAACTTCTCTAATCGCAACTTCTAATAAATTTGCAATTCCATCAGCATGTCCACCAGGATATATATAACCACCAAAAATATTATGATGTACTAATAAGGCTTTTGTTAAGTCTTCGTTTACGACAAGAGCTGATGCAGTTAGATGTCCATTAAGGTTATCTCTAGTTAATATCTCTTTGTTATTGTTTATAAAATATAAGAATGCTTCTTTTTCTACTGCCTCTTCTTCATCAAACGGTTCAAAGTTTTTAATAGTTTCTATAATTCTTTCCATAAAACCTCCTAAGGTTATTTTAACATATATTATCTAAATTGTGGTATAATACCTTGAGAGGTTTCAATATGAAAAAGAGCAAAAAAGAAAAATCAGAAATTTCTAAATTATTTAGTAAATATAAAAATAATCCTAAGGAGTTATTAAGAAACCTTTATCATTATTTAAGGGTAAAGGTTAAGAATAATAATTTTTTTGTTGCCTTTATTATTGTAAATATTATTAATACAATAATTCTTAGAAGTACTACTTTAGGAACCAGTTTTATATTTGATATAGATCCCGTTTTACTTGATGTGACGCTTATAATGTTTTTTGGTTCATTAGGTTTTTTATTAAATGAAAAGGGAAGATTTAAATATTTATTGGTTTTAACGGTTGTTTTTTCGGCTATTTGTGTAGTTAATTCTGGATATTATAATTATTACAGTTCGTTTTCATCGGTATCTGAACTAACCAGGGTTAAGTTCATTTCAGAGGTATCGGATGCGGTAAAAGAAAATTTATTAAGACCTAAAGATTTAATTTATGTTTTAGCACCCATAATACTATTTTTCTTAAGAAGATTTTATGTAAAACAATCATCTTTTGTATCAAGAAATAAGAAAAATGGCAAAAAATTTAAGAAGGCTTTGATGTTGGTTGGGATAACTTTTCTTATGTTTGCCGCAACTCTTAGACCAGTAGATATTGGAAGACTTGCCAAACAGTGGAATAGAGAATATATAGTTAAAAAATTTGGTATCTACGGATATCATATAAATGATTTAGTTAAAAGTGTAAGACCTAAGTTTGCCTCGCTTTTTGGTTATGATAAGGCGATGAAAAACTTTAAAGAGTTTTATGAAGATTATAACGAAAAACCAAAAAACAAATATACCAATATGTTTAAAGATAAAAATATCATAGCAATACATGCTGAAAGCATTCAAAATTTTGTAATTGGCTTAAAATTCAATGGCAACGAAGTAACACCAAACCTGAATAGAATTATTAAAGAATCTTATTATTTTAATAATTTTTATTCGCAAGTAAGTATGGGAACAAGTAGCGACACTGAATTTACTTTTAATACATCGTTAATGCCATCTAATATTGGAACGGTGTTTGTTGATTTTTATGATAAGGAATTTGTAACTATACCTAAACTTCTAAAAGAGAAGGGATATTACTCATTTTCTATGCATGGAAACAAAGCTGATTATTGGAATCGTCGAGTAATGCACAAAAATCTTGGTTATGATAAATTTATTGCTAGAGACTCTTATGTAATTGATGAAGAAATTGGCCTTGGTTTATCTGATGCTTCATTCTTTAGACAGTCGGTTCCGATGATTAAAAAAATAAGTGAAGAAAAAGGTAAGTTTTATGCAACAATTATCACGCTTACAAATCATACTCCTTTTTCGGAAGTGGATAAGTATGGAGAATTTGCTGTAGATATAAAAGAAACAGTTAAAGATCAAAATGGCGTAAAAAAAGAGGTAGTATATCCGTATATGGAAGGCACTAAACTAGGTAACTATTTAAAATCTGTTCATTATGCGGATTATGCTCTTGGTTTGTTCTTTAAAGATTTGGAAGAAAACGGGCTTTTAGATAATACTGTATTAGTAATATATGGTGATCACGATGCTAGACTTCCAAAAAATGATTTTGTTAGATTTTTTAACTACGATAAAGAAACTGATGGGATAAAAAGCGAAGACGACCCAACTTATTTTGATTTTAATAATCATGAATATGAACTTAATAGGAAAGTACCTCTTATTATTTGGTCAAAAGAAACAAAGAAAAAGCCGATGGTAATTAATCATCCAATGGGAATGTATAATATTATGCCTACTTTAGGAAATATGTTTGGCTTTTATAACGAGTATGCCTTAGGTAAAGATATATTTACTGTGGGAGAAAATAATTTGGTAATTTTTCCAAATGGAGACTGGATAAACAAAGATGCATATTATAATAATAACCGAGGAGAAACCTATCAGTTAGGTAAAATTGTTTTAAGTCAAGAAAAAATAGACTTATATAATGAGAAAGCTGATAGTATAATGACAGTATCTAATGATATTTTAGTTTATGACTTGATTAAAAATATAAAAATAAAAGAAGTTGATGAAAGTGGTATTGTAGGTGAGAAAGATGAAAAATAAAAAGGGTATATTTGTTGTTCTAGGTATAATTGTTTTAGGAGTAATATTGTTTTATGGTTATAAAAAATTTATTGCAAAAGATTCTAAACCAGATGCTTTAGAGATTAAAAAGTTGGATAATATTGTTAAGTATGAATATTCTCTTTATGAAAAAAAATCAGACCTTTATAAGGAATACTTTGATGAATTAAAAAAGGTTTTAAATGAGGATGTTTTAAAGGAAGAGAATTATGCTGGTGCGATAGCAAAATTGTTTGCGACCGATTTTTACTCATTAAAAGATAAACTTACAAGTAACGATATAGGTGGACTTGATTTTATATTTCCTGATTTGTTAGAAAATTTAACATTAAAGGCAAGTGATACTTTATATTATCATGTTGAAAGTAATGTAAGGGGAAATCGTAAGCAGGAGTTACCTAAAGTTACTGGAGTTGAGGTTAGTTCGGTTCATAAACAATATATTGAGGCAGGTGCGATCAAAGATAAGGAAGGATATGTTGTTGATATCTTGATAAAATATGAAAAAGAGCTTGGATATCCGAAAAATGTTCAATTAAAAATGATTCATAAAGATATTAAATTATATATAGTTGAAGTTAAATGAAAAGAGTAATACTAATTAAATATGGTGAGTTAACAACTAAGAAAAAAAATAGAGGATTTTTTGTAGAAAATTTGTATAGAAGTATAAAAGATAAACTCGATGGTTTTAATGTCTCAATCAGAAAAGATTTATCAAGAATGTATATAGAGTTTGATCCACAAGAACTAGAAACAATTTTAAAGAGAATTAATAATATCTTTGGAATTCATGAATATTTAGTTGCCTATAAGATAGAAACTAATGAAGAAGAAATAAAGAAACTAGCATTAGAAGTTATGCAAAAAGAGAATTTTAATACTTTTAAGGTTGAAACTAAAAGAAGTGATAAAAAATTTCCAATTAATAGTATGGATTTTTCTAGGATTATAGGTGGTGTTATCTTAAAAAATATTAAAGATATAAATGTTGATGTCCATAATCCAGAGGTGCTTCTTAATATTGAAATAAGAGCTGATTATACTTATTTATATACTAATAGTTTTTATGGATTAGGTGGATATCCTAATAATACTTTAGGTCGTGGAATGCTTATGTTAAGTGGTGGTATCGATTCACCTGTTGCTGGTTTTCTTGCCATGAAAAGGGGAATTAAGTTAGATGCGATTTATTTTGAATCTCTTCCTCATACCAGTTTAAATGCTCGAAACAAGGTAATTGAATTATGTAAAAAGTTAAGTGCATATACCAATAATATAAGGCTTCATATAATCCCTTTTACCGAAATTCAAGAAGCTATTTATGAGACCGGTAAGGACGATTATGCTATTACTATTATGCGTAGAATGATGTATAGAATAACTGATAGATTAGCAAAATATAGAGAGTGCCAGGCAATTATCAATGGAGAATCAATTGGTCAAGTGGCAAGTCAAACTCTTACTAGTATGAGTGCGATTAATGAGGTAACTAATATGCCGGTTATAAGACCAGTAGCGTGTCTAGATAAACTTGAAATAATTGAAATTTCTAAAAGGATAGATACTTATGATATTAGCATTAGACCGTTTGAAGATTGCTGTACTATCTTTGTACCTAAGCATCCAGTCATTAATCCAAATAAAAATACTTGTTGGGAGTTAGAAAAACTTTTTAATTATGAAGAAATGATTGAAAGAGCAATAAAGAATCGAATTACTTTAAAAATTACGGAAGATTATAATCAGTTTAATGAGCTACTATAAAGGCCTTAGGCCTTTTTATTTTTATATTGTTTACTTTAATAAATATGTGATATACTAATATAAAATAAAGAGGTATTTGTATGAATAATGTAGTAGTTGTAGAACCAACAGCAGAAGAGATTTATAAAAGTATTCAATACAGTGTTGATAAGAAGATGACATCTAATCCTAAATTTAAGGAATTATTTTTAAAAGAGGTTAATTATATCTATTATAGGACTGGTAATAAAAATATTCACGTTGAGGTTAAGGAAGATATTTCTTTAGTGTCTATAAAATCATATAATAAAGTGATAGATTGTCGTAGGGAATTAGTTGATAAGAACGAATCTTTTATCGAAACAGTTTTTTATCTTTTTAATGATGATTTAGTTGTTGAATATTCTAGCGGTATGATTTTTGATAGAAAAGATTTGGAAGGTCTTGGTTTAAGAACGCGAATTCATTATGAAACAAAGTTGGAAACAGATTATTCACAAAGAATTTTTAATAAAGAAGGAATAGAATTTTCTAACAGCTCATATAATGATTCATATCCTTTAAATAGAGATTTTGATGATATTAATTTAGAAGATTTGGTTACTTCCAATTTTTATAGTCCAACATTTAATACCTATCATCTTCCAGAAGCTCCTATTCATGTTGGTTATGCTTCGATTCGTAATACCTATAGAAATATGGAAGAACTACATTTAATACACTCTAATATTGGAGAATTAACTAAAGAAGGTTATCGTAATGTAACAGCAATGCTTGCTACTACTCATATCAATTATCCAGAACATATGAGAGCGGATTTAATATTTGCTAGGGTTAATGGTAATAAAAATGAAGACTTTAGATTTAAGGTTATCGATAAAACGCTTGGAGATACAATTGTTGAGATAAATGAA
Organism: uncultured Clostridium sp.; assembly: GCA_964388545.1. Lineage (GTDB taxonomy): Bacteria > Bacillota_I > Bacilli_A > RF39 > UBA660 > RUG13868. Next base: position 48,334 of record CAYMAV010000003.1, on the reverse strand, counting down.
AAAGCTAAAAAAGAATTTAAAGATAATATCGATAGTTCTTTAACAAAGAAAACTAATCCAGAATTATTTAAATCGATACTTGGATATATGGAATTGGCTTAAGGCCAATTTTTTTTATTCTCTAAGAGATTTTTTGGTTGTTAAATAAGTTAATAAGTGTTATTCTATTAATAGAATAGAAAAGGTCGGGAGTGAGGTATACTATGCTAGTTTCCTTAATTAAAAAAGAGAAAATATATACATTATCTTTACCGCTGGCAGTAAATGGAAATTACTGGGTTAGTGATATGGATAAAAATGGAAATGAAAGAAAGCTTCTAAATATTGAAGAACTAAATGGAAAGTGGTTATTAAAAAGTAATAGCGATAATAAACTAATCGAAGAAGATCGTATTATTAATGAGATTATATTATCTGATTATACTTTTCATTATGTTCAAATTGAGCAAGAGGAAGTAGCGCTTTTATATTGTTCTCCTGTATATGACGATAATAATGTTCAATTAGAAATAAAAGGATTTTGTGAGATATTAATAGGAAAGAGTCCTTTATGTAAGATTATCTTTAATTTACCTACTGTTGCTGAGGAACATGCTAAATTAATATATAATAATGGTAAATGGGGAGTAGTAGATTTAAATACTCAATTTGGTACTTATGTTAATAATGAGAGAATTGTTGGGGCTAGAGAACTAAATCACGGAGATATAATTTTTATAAGCGGATTAAAAATAATTGTTCTTGGAAATACCATAGTTACTAACAATCCTTTTGATCGTGCAAAATATAGTGGTGATGTTTTTAATATTTATAATAAACCAGTTGTATCTATCGAAGAGGTAGATGAAGAAAAAAACAATGAATTAGAAGTATATGAAGAAAATGATTTTTTCTTTAGATCTCCTAGATTTAGAACGATAATTGAAAAAGAAGAGATGGTAATAGATGCTCCGCCAGCAAAACAAAATCAAGAAGAAATGCCACTTCTTTTAACAATGGGACCTATGATGACAATGGGAATGAGTTCTTTAATGAGCTTATATAACACATTTGATCAGATTTCTGGTGGTGAAAGAACATGGGGACAGTCAGCACCTCAATTGGTTATGGGGATAGGAATGCTTTTAAGTATGTTCTTGTGGCCAACTTTAAATAAACGTTACATGAAGAAGAAAAAGGAAAAATATGAGCTTGATAGACAAGAAAAATATGGAGCTTATGTTGAAAGTAAGAAAAACGAAATAGATCTTATCATGAAAAAACAAAAGCAGATATTAAAGGAAAACTATATCGTTTTAGAAGAGTGTGAAAAGATTATTTTAACTAAAAATAGACAATTATGGGAAAGAAAAACTGAACATTCAGATTTTCTTGATTTAAGAATGGGAATTGGAAATAGACCAGTGGAATTAGATATTAAGTATCCAGAAGAAAGATTTACTATGGAAGAAGATAATCTAAAGAAGATGGTTGAGACTTTAGGAAGTAAATCAAAAATTTTGGATGAAGTTCCAATAAATTTAAATTTAACAGAAAAGTTTATTTTAGGTATTGTTGGTAAAAGATTAGAAACAAGAGAATTTTTAAAACAAATGCTTCTACAGGTTTTAACTTTTCATAGTTATGAAGATGTAAAATTAGTATTCTTTGTAGATGAAAAACATGAAAGTGATTGGAATTTTGCTAAAATTCTTCCACATACATGGAGTAATGATAAAGAAGTTAGATATTTTGCTTCAAATTATGAAGAGATGTGTGATTTGTCTTTATTCTTTGAAAGTACTTTGGAAGCTAGATCGGCTGATGAAAAAATCGATTATAAGAATTCATCGCCATATTACATAATAATTACTGATAACTTTAAGGTTGCTAGAAGTGTTCCCATTATTTTTAAAGCTTTAAAGATGAAAAGAAATGTTGGTATAAATGTTATTGTATTAAATGAAAATTTATCAACTCTTCCAAATGAATGTACAACTTTCCTAAGTATAAATGGTAAGAGTGGAGCGGTTTTTGAAAGTGAATTAACAAGCGATAAGCAGAAGGAATTTACAATTGATAATTATTCTCAAGGTAATTTCCATAATTGCTGTAGAAAAATTGCAAATGTACCGATTAAATTTACAGAAGATGATTACAATTTACCTAATGTTGTTGATTTCTTGGAGATGTATGGTATTGGTAAAGTTGAACAATTAAACTCATTATATCGTTGGAAGATGAGTAGTCCTACTGCTAGTTTACAGGCTCCTATTGGAATCGATTCACATGGAATGCTATTCAAATTAGACTTACACGAAAAGTTTCATGGTCCACATGGATTAATAGCAGGTATGACTGGTTCTGGTAAATCAGAGTTCATCATTACCTATGTATTGTCAATGGCGGTAAATTATCACCCAGATGATGTTTCATTTATTTTAATCGACTATAAAGGTGGAGGGCTTGCTGGAGCATTTAAAAACGAAAATACTGGAGTTAAACTTCCACACTTAGCAGGTACTATCACAAACCTTGATACTTTAGAAATGAATAGATCGTTAGTTTCTATTCAATCTGAATTAAGAAGAAGACAATCGGTGTTTAATGATGCTAGAACAGCTCTTAACGAAGGCACAATCGATATATATAAATATCAGAAATTCTATAAAGAAGGTATGGTGAAAGAACCAGTATCTCACCTTTTAATTATTGCCGATGAGTTTGCCGAATTAAAGGTTCAACAACCTGAATTTATGGATAATCTTATAAGTGCTGCTCGTATCGGACGTAGTTTAGGAGTTCACTTAATTCTAGCAACGCAAAAACCAAGTGGAGTTGTTAATGATCAAATTTGGTCTAACTCGAGGTTTAGGGTTTGTCTTAAGGTTCAAGAAAAAGCCGATAGTAATGATATGATTAAAGTTCCAGATGCAGCGATGATTAAACAAACAGGAAGATTTTATCTTCAAGTTGGATATAATGAGTATTTTGGATTAGGCCAATCGGCATGGTGTGGAGCACCTTATTTCCCAACTGAAAAAGTAAAAAGAAAGATCGATACATCAATGAATTTTGTTAATAATATAGGATATGTTATTAAGGAATCAGATGAAGTTAGTAAAAACAAAGTAGCAGCTCAAGGAGAACAATTAACAAGCATTGTAAAATATTTATCGGATATAGCAGATAAAGAAAGTATAAAGATTAAACAACTATGGTTAGATAAAATTCCAGCTTTAATATATTTGGATAAATTAACTAAAAAATACAATTATAAACCAGAACCTTTTGTAATTAATCCGATAGTTGGAGAGTTTGACGATCCGTTTAATCAAAGACAAGATTTATTAACAATGCCAATAACTACCCAAGGAAATACGATTGTATATGGTTCGGCAAGTAGTGGTAAAGAAAATTTATTAAATGCTATTATTTATAATACGATTACTAATCATAAACCAGAAGAAATTAATTTCTATATTTTAGAGTTTGGTACTGAGTCATTAAGAATGTTTGGAAGAGCTCCTCATGTAGGTGATATTTTATACCTAAATGATGAAGAAAAAATAAGCAATTTATTTAAGATGATACGTACTGAAATGGAAAAAAGGAAGAAATTATTTGTCGATCATAGCGGAGATTATCAAACCTATGTTAGAAATAGTGGCTCATCAGTACCATTAATATTAATTCTTATAAATAATTATGAGGCATTTAACGAGGTATATTCTTCTTATGAAGATGTTGTTTTACAACTTACTCGTGAAGGTGTTAAATATGGTATTTATTTCTTACTTACAACATCAGCAAGCAATATGATTCGTTATAGAATGGCTCAAAACTTTTCACAAAAGTTTACATTACAGTTAAATGATGAAAGTGACTACTCTTCAATCTTAGGAAATGTAAGAGGAACAAAACCGTCTGATATTATTGGACGTGGTCTTATAAATTTAGGTTCAATATATGAATTTCAAACAGCATCTATCTGCCCAGAAGAACAATTAAATGACACTGTTAAAAATACAATAGATGAATTAAGAAAACAAACGCAATATCGTGCTAGACCAGTACCGATATTACCAGAGATTGTTTCATTTAATTATGTTAGAGATAGCTTTACCGGACTTAATGCAGTACCATTTGGTATTGAAAGAGCTAGTTTAAATCCTTCGACAGTAGATTTAATGAAATCCTATATTACAATGCTTACATCTTTAGATATAACAGTAATGAAACCTTTATTATTAGAGGTTTGTAGATTGATAAGCATGATTAATAATATAAGATTTATTGTAATTGAAAGCGAAGAGCTTGTTAAAAAAGATAAACTTCCCAAAGCAGAGTTTATTAGCGATAATCTTGACGCTCACTTTACAACTTTATATGAAGAAATAACAGCAACTCAGGAATTGTTTAAAGCTAATAATTTTGAAAAGAGCAGTATTGCTCATATTAAGCAAACAGTTATTGTAATATCAGGCTTTGATAAGTTCCAAGCTAAGCTATCAGCTGATAATAAAAAGCTTGTAGGAAAGATGTTTGAAGCAGGAAAAGAACTTGGAAGATATTGCTTCCTATTTGTAGATTCTGTTGATAAGTTTAAAAAAATCGAGTATGATGATTGGTATAGAAGCACAGTAAATAATGCTCGTGGAATTTGGGTAGGAGATGGAATTGCTAATCAATTTGCAATTAAGTTAACTAAGACAACAAAAGATCTATATGATGAAATTGGTAATAAGTTTGGTTATGTTGTTGAAAGAGGTACTCCTGTTCTTGTTAAATTTCTTGAAGAGGGAAATGGAGATGAGGATTAATGAATAAAGTATTTATTATTGTACATGTTCCTTTAATAGAAGAAAAATTTGAGGTTTATATTCCGATTGGAAAACAAATACATAAGATTACTGCTATATTGGGAAAAGCTGTTTCTGAATTATCTGGTGGACATTATCCACTAAAAAAAGATAGTGTTCTATATAGTAAAGATACAGGAAAAGCGTATAATATAAATATGACAGTTAAAGATACGGATATAAGGAACGGTTCGGAATTAGTTTTAATATAAAGGATGTGAACAAATGGCAAAAGATATAAGTACAGATTATGATAAATTAAAAAATGGTATTAGCTCTTTAGAAAAAGCTACTAATACTGATTTTAATAAGTCAAAAACATCAATGGAAGGTAAGCCTTTTCCTGGATTAACGGAAGAGCCTGATTTTTTGATAAATTATTTAAAGCATTGTTCAGAAAGTATGGTAGAGATTCAAGATTTTTCTAAAAAAATAATTGAAGCACTAAAAGCATATATACCAGATCCAATTGAAACCGATCCAAATCTAGACGATTCGACAAATCCACCAGGAGGAAATAATCCGCCAGGAGGAAATAATCCGCCAGGAGGAAATAATCCACCAGCAGGGACAACCCCTCCTACTTTGGAGGAACCAGAAGATCCGAATGTATCTACACCAACTGAAGAAGAGTTAAGGTCGGATGCTCATAAAAAAGCAGACTTAATCAGTACTAATCCTTTGGGTGATATGAAGTTATCTGAACTTGATGATACAATAGGTGATTTAAAGAAATTAGCAGAGTCTAAAAACCAGAAATTGGATGAATTTGCTTATGATTTGGAAAATGCAGATATGATAAAAAAATATTTGTTAGAATCTAAACATATTCCACAAGAATTTAAAGATTTAATTAAAGATGCAGATGCTCAAACAGTAAGAGCGCTTTTAGAACAAATATTAAAAGGAGAAAGACCAGAAGTATTTGCTCTTAATACAGTAAATTTAGGTATTATGTATAAATATCTTCTTTCTGTAGCTCAAGCTAATAATATGACAGTTGAACAATTGCTTTCAGATCCTAAAAATTCAAAATTACTACAGGAAACACTAGCAAAATTTGAAAATGTAATAGAATTATTTAAGGGATTAGAGGATGTATCTCCTGAGGAGTTCCAAGCAAATATATTAAAACTATATGATGGAGATGTTGATACAACTAAGGTTGCAGAAGAATCGGTAGAAATTGTTAGAACAGTTGTTGAGTTCATTTCGGAAGAAACGGGTATTTATTATGAAGAATTATTAACGGATAAAAGCTATGCCGAAACACTTAAATCTGGACTTTTAGAATTTGCTAAGAGTTGTGTGTTCGTAAACACTTGTGCAAGCTATACTGATGAAGGCATGAGAACTACTATGGCAAATCTATTCAATGGTAAAAATCTAAAAGTATTTGGAATGGACGAGTCGAAAGTTAATAGTTTTAAAAAAGAAGTAGATGATTTGGCAAAGGCTAATAATATTACTTCAGAAGCTTTATTAACAAATAAAGATTATGCAGATAAGATGAAGGAAGGTTTGCAAGATAGTACTTCTGCAAAAGGAGTAGGATCGATTTTTAAAGATGCAACTTCAGATATATCTCAAAATGTAGCAAATAATATATATAATACAGAATTTAAAAAAGAAGAACCAAAAGCTTCGACTACTGCTACAACTGATGTAAAAAAATAGGAGGTAATATATGGCAAAACTAGAAGTCAACATTACGGAATTACTTAATTATGGAACATTTATGGAAGACAAAGCTAAGGAATTTGCAACATTAAAAACAAAGATGCAGTCCACAGTTGAAGCCCTTTCTGCGTGGCAAGGAACGGACGCTGATACTTTTAAGAATAGTGCTGCAACATATTTCGAAAATTTGAATTCTGTAGAGGCGGCTATTAGCCAAATAGGAAGTCAGGTAAAAGGAATATCTGGTAATTATGCAGCAAAAATACAAGCATTTTACGATGCATTAGGTTAAGGGGGATAATATGAGTGATATTAAAGTAGAATCAGGCGGGATTTCTGCAACAATAGCAGAATTTACTTCTCAAATGTCTGAGATGGAACAGTTATTGGCAAATATTAAAGAAACTACTAATAATGTAAAAAATTATTGGGCAGGAGATGATAGCGATAATGTGTTAACTATAATTAATAATTTTATGACTTCGTTTGATGTTATTGTTGAAAGAAATAAAAACTATACAGATTTTTTAGAAAAGGTTATTGCTGATTATAAAGCAGCAGATGACGCAATATCAGAAAATGTAGCAAGATAAGAAGGTGATTAGATGGCTTTTGAATGCGCTAATAGTGAAATACGTAAATTAAGTCCGATTTTAAAATCATATGTTGAAAATGTATATGAAAAAACGGCTAGTTTTAATGGCTCAAAAGATACTATTTCCGGTGAGTTAGGAACCGCAGTATCAAGTTTTAATAATGCATATACAGATGTTGATAATTCAAAAATATCAGAAACTGATACACAAGTTAAAACAGCACTAGCGGGAATTGCATTGGTAAAAGAAGCAACAGAAATATTAAAAAAATCTGTAGATGGTGATGTTGGAGCAGTTATTACTAAATGTAGCGAAGTAGATGCTATTATGAAGCAAATAAGCAATCTATATAGTCAACCCGATATAAATAATTGGAAGCCAGGTTTATTAGAAAGAATATGGAACGAAATTGCAAAAATATTTACTAGAGAATGGAATGATAATCAATCTGGAAAAATATCCAAAACAAATGAACAATTAGATAGATTAATGAAAAATGCTGAAGATCAAATAAAAGCCATTCAAGAATCTATTAATGCTGTTAAATTAGGTATTATAGGAAACATGAAAATGGGTGGATCTTTAGGTGATTATGTTAGCTTTGATCAAACTTATTCCTTTGATCAAGCAAAATGGGAAGAAGAAAATCCGATAATTAGTTTAAATATTCTACAGCAAGCTGGATGTTTTGCATTAGGAGCAGTAGAGGGAGTATTAAGGTTTGGAGAAGGTATTGTAGATACAGCAGCGACTTTGGTTGGTGGTGTAATTACATTATTTGGTGGAAATGCTGATGGAATTAAAAGTTTTGTTGCAGAAGATTGGGCAAATAAAGGAGCTTCTGCTGTAGTTGAACTAACATCTGGTATTACTGGTGTTACTGCTGATGCATATAATCAATCAGTAGGGCGAAGTGTAGGAAAATTTGTTGGACAAGCAATTGCAGTGGTAGCCGTCACGGTTGCTACTGCCGGAACAGGAACAGCAGCTTTAGCAATGAGCACGGCAGCAAAGGTTGCTACAGCGGTTGCAATGGCTGGTGGAAGCGCAGAGTCCACTTTAGCATCTGGCGGAACATTTGGTGGAGCTCTTGCGATGGGAGCATTGACAGGAGTAGGAACTTATTTAGTAGCTGGACTTGGAGAGAGATTTTTTGCAACAAAGGTTGGTCAAACTCTTGCAAATGGAGCTTCAAAAGTTATTAATCATCCAATATTATCTCCAGTAAAATTTGTTGGAAAAGTATTAACTGCACCGGCAAGATTGGCCGCTAAAGCTCAGGCAAGTTTAATATCTAAAGTAGCAACAGGAGCAACAACGGCGGTTAACGGTGCCATAAGTGGAGTAAAAAATATTGCAAATAAATTTAAAACTGGTTCAACTGTAAAAGGGACAAGTACAACAGCAGGTTCATCTGCTACACCAGCACAAGGAACAAACACAGTATTAAATCAAACAGATGATGCGTTGAGTGCGGGTCGTGGTTCATTAGGACAAGATGGTAAATTTAAAGGTCCGGCAAGTCAACATGGAGCACCAACAGAAGGTAATTCAGTGTTTAATCAGCCTGGAGCAAGCGGAGGCGCAAGCACAGGAGCAAATCCAAATGGATCAGGCGCTAGTACAAGTACAGGTGCATCAACTCAAGGAGCAAACACAGTATTAAATCAAACAGATGATGCGTTGAGTGCAGGCCGTGGCTCATTAGGCCAAGATAGTAGGTTCCAAGGGCCGGCAAGTCAACATGGAGCACCAACCCAAGGAAATACAATATTTAATCAAATGGATGATATTGGAACAAATACAGTATTAAATCAAACAGATGATGCGTTAAGTGCAGGTCGTGGTTCATTAGGCCAGGATAGTAGATTCCAAGGACCAGCAAGTCAGCATGGAGCACCAACCCAAGGAAATACAATATTTAATCAAATGGATGATATTGGAGCAAACACAGTATTAAATCAAACAGATGATGCGTTGAGTGCAGGTCGTGGTTCATTAGGCCAGGATAGTAGATTCCAAGGACCAGCAAGTCAGCATGGAGCACCAACCCAAGGAAATACAATATTTAATCAAATGGATGATATTGGAGCAAACACAGTATTAAATCAAACAGATGATGCATTAACAGCAGGCCGTGGCTCATTAGGCCAAGATAGTAGGTTCCAAGGGCCGGCAAGTCAACATGGAGCACCAACCCAAGGAAATACAGTGTTTAATCAGCCTGGAGCAAGCGGAGGCGCAAGCACAGGAGCAAATCCAAGTGGAGCAGGCGCTAGTACAAGTACAGGTGCATCAACTCAAGGAGCAAACACAGTATTAAA
>CAYMAV010000003.1:35371-38793 GCA_964388545.1 uncultured Clostridium sp. | reverse complement strand
ATCAAATGGATGATATTGGAGCAAACACAGTATTAAATCAAACAGATGATGCGTTAAGTGCAGGTCGTGGCTCATTAGGCCAGGATAGTAGGTTCCAAGGACCAGCAAGTCAACATGGAGCATCAACCCAAGGAAATACAGTGTTAAATCAGTCTAGTACATCAAGCCAAGGAGCTGAACAATTAAGAATAACAGATGGTCGTGATAATATAACTCAGCAATTGACAGGATCGATTGATGATATGGCAAATACACAGGGAAGTGTTCAATTAAAAATCTCTGAGAATTCAATAAATTCTTCTGGCTTAACTGGAAATACAGGAGTAATTAATACGGATGACCCAACACTTCTTTATAAAGATGCTCTTGCAAGATGGCAAGCAGCTGGAAAACCGCAAAGTGGAGCAATATATGATGATTTTATGGCAGCATATGAATTGGCCCAAAACAATTATTTATTGACTTCGGAAGAAGCAAAAGCATGGGCAATGCACCAATATAATTCTGGTTCTGGAGTTGGAACAGAAAATCTTGTCTATACAGATCAAGGTCTTCAACCGATTAAAGAAAGAACACCAGAAGAACTTAAAAAATTAATGGATTTATTCCAAAATAGTTAGTTAGATATAAAAAGGAGGAAAAGAAAATGGAAGAAAAATATTTACCAATTGGGACAGTAGTTCTACTAAATGGAGGAACAAAAAGAATAATGATTACAGGATTTGTAAGCATGTCTCCAGATACTGGTGATAGAATATTTGACTATAGTGGTTGTTTATTCCCAGAGGGATTTTATGACTATAATGAAGTTTTAGTATTCGATCATTCGCAAATTGCTAAAGTGTTCTTCAAAGGACTTGTTGATGAAGAAGAAGTTAACTTCAAAAAACAACTAAAAGAAACAGTAGCAACATTAAATGTTCCTAAACCACAAGATAACACACAACAAAACTAGTTAATTTGTGTAAAAAAGTGTACATTTGATGTAAAAAAATTGACAAACTAAAAATATTATATTACGATTAATTCATAGAATAGTGAGGCATAAGTTCTACCTATTTATATATATTCAAGGAGGTGAATATAAATGGTTTTAAAGGCATCGCCAGAACAAATCAGAACTGCAGGGCAAAAACTAGTTGCTAATGCAGAATCATATCTACAATCAGTAAAGGCTTTATATGATATTGTAGACAATTTAAATGCAAATTGGAAAGGGTCTGATAATCAACAATTTGTTGGTACTGTAAATGGATATAAAGAAAATATTAATGCTTTAGGTAAGGTAATTGGAAACTATGGTGAGTTTTTACAACACACTGCAAATAGTTTAGAAAAATTACAATCTGAAATTGCTGAACAAGCAAGTGCTCTATAAAATAGTTAAGGAGGTATGATTATATGGAAATGCAAGTAAACTCGAGTGAGTTAAGAAATGCAGCAAATGGATTAAGAAAAAATGTTAATGATATGAATGCAACTCTAGAAGATGCAACTAATACAATTAACGGTACTGCAGGATCATGGGAAAGTGATGCAGCAGAAAACTTAAGACAAAGATATACTGCATTAAAAGCTAAGTTTAGTGATTTTTATGATGCTATTGGTACATATGCAAAATTCTTAGACAACACTGCAGCATCTTATGAAGCAGCAGATGCTAAGATTAAGCAAAGCGCTGATGAGTTATTAAACGAAGGGTATAACGGATAATTAAAATTTAGAGCTTATGCTCTTTTTTTTTGTTCTAATTTACTTTAAGATAATATAAAGATATAATTAATATTAGGATGTGATAAGGTGAAAGAAAAAATAACTGATATACTAAAGGAATATAAAAGATCATTTAGCTTTGAAGAGTTAGATTCTTTGTTAGGAATAAAAACGATTGAAGAAACTAAAGAATTAATAGAAACATTAAGTCTTATGGAAAAAAATGGCGATATATATCGTTCAAATAAAGATCGTTATATGAGTTTTGAAGATAGCAACATAAAGAAGGGTGCATTAAGTATAAACAAAAAGGGTTTTGGTTTTGTTAATATTGGAACTGATAAAGATATATATATACCAGAAGAGGATTTAAAAGATGCACTTGATAGTGATGTTGTTATTATTTCTATTGATGAGGCAAAAAAAGAGGGTAAGATTGTTAGAGTTTTACAAAGGGGACTAACAGAGGTAATTGGAGAATATTATACAAAGAAAAATAAAAGCTACCTTAAAATGTTTGATAATAAAACTTCTTTAACTATTGAAATACTACCTAAATCATCAATGGGAGCTGTAGATGGACATATTGTAGTAGTAAAGATAGAAAGTATTGAAAACAAGTCTTTTTGTAAGGGTAAAGTAACTAAAATACTAGGGCATAAAAATGATCCAGGTGTTGATATTCTTGGTGTTGTAGAAAAATATAAAATAAAATATGAATTTAATAATAATACAATAAAAGAGTTAGATAATATCCCTGAAGAAGTAAAGGATGAAGAACGCGTTGATAGAAGAGATTTAACTAATGAAGAGATTTTTACCATTGATGGTGATGATACTAAGGATATTGATGATGCGATTTCTATTCAAAAATTAGATAACGGAAATATTAAACTAGGAGTTCATATTGCTGATGTATCTTATTATGTTAAGGAAAATAGTCCTATCGATATCGAAGCCTTAGAAAGAGGTACTAGTGTTTATTTAGTCGATAGAGTAATACCGATGCTTCCTCATAAACTATCTAACGGAATATGCTCATTAAATCCTGGTTGTGATAGACTAGCGCTTTCTTGTGTTATGGAAATAGATTCTAAGGGTGAGGTTGTTGATTATGATATTTTTCAAAGTATAATTAATTCAAAAATTCAAATGACTTATACAAATGTAAATAAGGTTTTGGAGAAAAATGTAATACCTGATGGATATCAAGATTATGCAAATAGTTTATATTTAATGAAAGATTTAGCAGATATTCTTAGAAAGAGAAAGAACAATCGAGGATATATCGATTTTGATGTAGATGAAGCTAAAATTATTGTTGACGAGGAATGTCGTCCAATGGATATTGTATTAAGAGAAAGAGGAACAGGAGAAAAGATAATTGAAGATTATATGATTGCTGCTAACGAATGTGTAGCAACTCATGTTTTCTACATGGAACTTCCTTTCTTGTATCGTGTCCATGAAGAACCTAAAGAAGAAAAAATAAGAGAATTTTTATCGTTTGTAGCATCCCTAGGTTATACGATTTCTAATAAAAAAATGGGAATTACTCCTAAATTTATCCAAGGAGTTCTACTTGATTTAAAAGATAAAAAGGAATATAAAAAATTATCCGCTCTTCTTTTAAGACACATGAAAAAAGCTGTTTATATGCCTCAAAACCTAGGACATTTCGGTCTTGCTAGTAAATGTTATACACACTT
>CAYMAV010000003.1:14601-35361 GCA_964388545.1 uncultured Clostridium sp. | reverse complement strand
ATATATTATCTAATATGTTATTAAGAAGTATGCAAAAAGCTGTATATGATAAAACTAATATAGGTCACTTTGGATTAGGTAGTAAATGTTATACACATTTTACTTCACCTATAAGAAGATATCCTGATTTAACTGTTCATAGATTATTAAGAAAATACTTAATAAATGCAGATTTATCTTCTGGTACCATATCTTATTGGCAAGAAAAGCTAGCTTATATAGCAGAGCATTCATCATTTACTGAGAGAAACTCTATTGAGTGTGAAAGAGAAGTTGAAGATATGAAGATGGCTGAATATATGGAAGCTCATATCGGAGAAGAATTTGATGGGAGGGTATCTACTATTGCAAATTTTGGAATGTTTGTAGAACTTGATAATTTAGTTGAGGGATTAGTTCATATAAGCGATTTAAATGGATATTTTGATTATGATGAGGAAAATCAAATTATGGTTAATGAAGGAAGTAAAGAAAAATATCGACTTGGAGATAGGCTTCGTGTTAAAGTAGTAAGAGCTTCTAAAGAAGAAAGAAAAATAGACTTTAAGATAATAAAAAGGTTGTAGATAGGATGGAAATTTTAAATAGAAAAGCAAGATTTGATTATTTTATAGAAGAAGAATACGAATGTGGCATTGTTTTAGTTGGTACAGAAATTAAGTCGATTAGAGAAGGTAAATGTAATCTAACAGATAGCTATGGAATAATTAGAGATGGTGAATTATATCTTTTAAATACTCATATTGGAATTTATAAGGAAGGAAATATCTTTAATCATAGTGAAAATAGAACTAGAAAATTGCTTATGAAAAAGAAGGAAATTCAAAAATTAAAAAGTAAAGTAGATCAAGATGGATACACTCTTATCCCGTTAAAAATGTATTTTAAAAACAATAAAGCGAAGATACTTTTAGGTTTATGTCGAGGTAAGAAGAATTATGACAAAAGAGAATCTATTAAAGAAAAGGATATAAAAAGAAGAATAGAAAAAAATAGTAATTATAATAATTGAAAAAAAACAGAAAATGTGTTAACATAAGCAATTGATTATTTATGTATATGTAAAAAGACATACTAAATAGTTGTCTTTTTAAATTGAAAGGAGTTATATATGAGAATTGTTAGGATGATGTTAAATAAATCGATAACAGATTTATATCTTGGTAGAAATCTTTCTATTAATGCGAAAAATTATGATTTAGGAAAGAATGTACATGCTTCAATAAAAAAGCCTAGAGATAATATGGGAATAGAAAGCAATTTATTAATGGAGGACCATAAAGTTAAAGGGAATCGTTTAATTGCCTATGCTGATGGTAGTACTTTTTCAATAAACAATAATCAAACGCCATTTATATTAAGAAGATTATTAAAATGGTTTAATTCATTATCAAAAGAAGAACTAGAAAATCCTAAATTGATGGAGGAAAAGGCTAATTTATTTATAAGAGAGCTAAATCAACAAATAGTTAAAGAGTTTCCTAATACCTGCTCATCTCTTAGTTTTGCAATAATTGGTGAAGACAAAACACTTTTAGTATCAATTGGTGATAGTTTTATCTTTACAAGGAATGGTAAGGAGTTAAATTTAGCGATTGAAAATGACCAGCGTCTAGCAGAATCGATGATGAAAAAAGAGCAACTTAGCGATGAACAGAAGAATTTTTTATCAATAGGACTTTCTAATTATTTGGGTAGAAGCAATATGGATGATCCTAATATAAAAACGATAGATACTGATATGAAAGGACTTTTAATAACATCTTTTGGTATAGTTAAAAGCTTATCTTTTGATGATATTAGAAGAGTTCTTAATACGGAAGAAGCAATAGATGTTCCAGAGACCTTAATTAGATTAAGCAGTAGAGAAGAATTACAGGATTATGGTTATTCAAGAAGAGTTGCAACAGGAGATTGCGATTTAGCAGCAGTTATTGTATCAGAAGAAGTAGATAATCCTAAACGCTTTGCAAAAAGAGCAAAAAGAAGATTTTTTAAATAATTTTTCAATATATTGAAACGATTATTTAAATATTATGGTATAGAACATACAGCTAAGGAGAAAAATAATAATGATAAGAAATTTATCAGTTAAACCAAAAAATATTGAAATATTAAATTATGCTACTAATCGTGTAAAAAGTTTTAAAGCAGAGGATAGAGCATTCTCTACTATTAAACAAAATATAGGGAAAAATGAAAATCTGAGATGTGGAGTTTTGATGAAAGCACATCCAAGAAGATCTAATGTAAGTTTATATGCAATTACTGATTTAGAGGAAAATGATTGTTTGCCTAAAGACATTAATATACCTAAAGATGTTTTGGATAAATTAAAGGATTGGTTTAGTCATTTAAAAATAAAAGATTTTGAAAGCTTAGAGTCTTTAAAAGAGAAAATACAAGAATTTATATGCGGTTTAAATAAAGAATTAGTTGCTAATAATAAAGATACTATAATGATGGCAACTCTTAATTTTGCTATTGTCGTTGATAATCATACTTTAGTAGTTAATATAGGAGATAATTATATATATATTAAAAATGGCGGAAGAATTTCAAAATCTATTGAAATTAATCGTTCAGTTTATGATAAAAGAACAAATTATCTAGGGAATCCATTCTTTCAAAAAGCCAATATAAAAATATTAGAAAATAATCTTGATTATGATTTGTTATTAATGGTTAGCAATGGCGTTAAACTAGGACTAGAGGATTTTAAATTAGAGTCTTTAATAAATAGCCGAGAAATAGGTGATCTTACTAAGGTTGTTGTCAAGTTAGCTCAAGAAGATAGTGAAACATTAAAAGCATATTTTTCAAAACAGCCCAAAAAAGTTAAAATAAAATCCAGTTTTGGAGCATTAGCAATAAAATCAAAAAGAATATAGAAAACTTCGTAAGGAAGTTTTTTTGTTTCCGGTTGTGATATAATAATACGGTGAGGTGATACTTTGCTTAAAGTAGAAAATATAACAAAATATTATAAAAAAAATTGTGCGGTAGATAATTTATCTTTTTCCGTTGAAAAGGGAGAAATTTTTGGCTTATTGGGAGAAAATGGTGCTGGAAAAACCACTACTTTTAGAATTATTATGGGTCTTTTAGACAGCGATAATGGTGTTGTTACTTTAGATGGAAAAAAAATTGACTATAAAGTTTCAGATCATATAGGATATCTTCCAGAAGAGCGAAGTTTAATGAAGAAGATGACGGTAAAGGAACAGGTTCTTTTTTATGGAGTTTTAAAAGGAATGAATCCTAAAGATATCGAAAAAAGATTAGATTCTCTGTTAGAAGAATTTGAAATTCAAGACTATAAAGAAAGAAAGATATCGGAGCTATCTAAAGGTAATCAGCAAAAGATTCAGTTTATCATATCTTTTATAAATAATCCTAAATTGCTGATTTTAGATGAACCTTTTTCTGGTTTAGACCCAATTAATGTTGAATTATTTAAAAATAAAATTAGAGAGTTAGTAAAAAAAGGAACTTCTATTATATTTTCTTCTCATCAATTGGAACATATAGAAGAATTCTGTAAAAAAATTGTTATTTTATCAAAAGGTAAAACGGTTATTGCAGGAGATGTTGATAAAATAAAAAAAGAATATCGAAAACATAACATATTTATTGAAGGAACTTTTGATGTTGATAAAGTAAAGAAAATAAAAGGCGTAATTGAGTTAAAGAAAGTTAACGATGAATATCATGTTAAAATTGATAGTTACGATATTGTATCTAAAGTGTTTAAAGCGATATCTGATCAAGATATAGTTAAATTTGTTGTTGAAGAGGCAACTTTAAATGAAATATTTATAGCAAAGGTAGGTGAACTAAATGGGAAAAAAGTTTAAATATTTGGTTTTAACAGGAATAAAAAAGAAACTTAAATCTAAAGCTTTTATTATTACTAATATTGTTATTTTTATTTTAACGGTTTTACTTTCAAATATTAATCATGTTATTGCTTTTTTTGGAGGGGATTTTGATACTAATGTTATAAAGCTTCATATTATTGATAATACTAATAAATATGGAGATACTTTAATAAAATATATTGATAATTTAAATGAATCGGTAAAAAACTTTGAAATGTATCAACAAATAGAACCCACACTTAGTAATAAAAAGTTTGATGAATTAAAAACAGAGATAAAGGAAAAGAAAGATATTATTTTAGTTATTAAAGAGGATGATTCATTAAGTTTTAATCTTATAGCAGAGGATAGTATTAGTGATTTAAACTATCAACAGTTAACGAGTGCTATTAATATGGCAAAATATGAGGTTGTAGCTAGAGATAGCAATATTAGTAATGATGTATTAAATAAATTAAATTCTACAGCTAATATTGAGAAAACAATTATTAATAAGGATATTAATGATAAGAGTGAAGAAAACAAAAAAATTGTTGAGGTATTATTCACAATATTTATCCTGCCTTTTTATATATTGGTAATTCTTCTTATTAATAATATCGGAGCGGAAATAAACGAAGAAAAAAGCAGTAAAAGTATGGAAGTTATAATTTCTAGTATAAGTCCTAAGACTCACTTTTTTTCTAAAATTGTGTCTAACAACCTATTTGTAATTGGTCAGATGCTATTGTTTTTATTCTATGGTCTAATAGGAATTATGGTAAACAATTTATTAAGTGATAAGTTTATCCTTTCGTTCCAAATTTTAGATATGTTTTCTAAACTTGAATTTAGTAGTAATATACTATTCTTTCTACCCTTACTATTAGTAATGGTTATTTCTACTTTTATTACATATTCTTTATTAACTGGAATTTTAGTTAGTATGACAGTTAATAATGAAGATTTACAGCATGTATCTGGTCCGCTTATTTTTATATCGGTAATTGGTTATTATTTAGCGATTTTGGCTGGTCAGTTAGATGGAAGTATGTTTATTAAGGTACTAGGGTTTATTCCATTAATTTCTTGTTTTTTAGCACCAGGTTTATTTATAACTGGACAAATAACTTTAATAGGGTTTTTAATTTCTATATTAATTGTGTTTATATTTAATTATTTTGTTGCTAAATATGGAGTTAAAATATATAAAATAGGTATATTAAATTATTCAACTGATAAGATGTGGGTAAAAATATTTAAGGCGGTTAAAGAATAATGAAAGAATGTAGAATTATATATAATAAAAATAGTGGTAAGATGAAAAGAAAGGACTATATCTCTTATTTTGTAAAAGAAATAGAAGAATATGGTTATCATGTTGAGGTTTTAGAATCAGAATATAGAGAACATGTTATTAAATTAGTACAAGAACTTCCTAATAATATCGATTTGGTTATATCAGTTGGTGGAGATGGAACTTTTAATGAATTAGTAAGAGGAAACTTTTTAAGAGAAAAAAGACTTGTTTTAGGTCATATTCCAATGGGTACAACTAATGATATAGGTAAGATGTTTGGATATGGAAAAAGTCCAAAAAAGAATATTAAATTACTTTTAGAAGGAGTTAAAAAAAGAATGGATATATGTCTAATAAATAATAATCCATTTATCTATGTAGCAGCTTTTGGAAATTATACTAGCATTCCTTATGATACCAATAAAAAATTAAAGTCAAGATTAGGATATTTAGCATATATATTTAATGCGATAGGTAAGTTTATTAAAAGATCAAAGTTATATGATATGACCTATGAAGTTAATGGTGAGGTTCACCGAGGATTATTTTCTTTTATGTTAATAACGAATGCAACAAGAGTTTCCGGTTTTAAAATATTTGATAATATTAAACTAGATGATGATCAATTTGAAATACTTATATGTAATTTAACAAAAAGAAAAGATATTGTTAAATCGATATATTATTTATCAAAACACAATATAAGTGATGTACCAGGATTTTATTTTTATAAAACTAATAGTTTAAAAATTAAAATGCACTCGAACGATAAATTACCCTGGTGCCTAGATGGCGAAAGATTTGATAGTGATGATAATTTAGAGATAACAATAGATAAAAAGACAACCATAATGGTACCAAAATTAAATATAGATAATTTGTTTGTAAAGAAAAAATAGATTTTATAATCTATTTTTTTATGTAACCATTTAATTCTAGCTTTTCCTTTATTTTTTCTTCGTTTACATTTCCTTCTATTCTATGCATAACGGATGTGCTTCCTTCGTTAAAAAACAAAGTAATAGGAGTCCCATCAATTAAATATTTTAATTCAAATTTACTTTCATCTTGTTCATTCATATTGGAAAGGTTAATCTTAAATGCTTGAATATTATTTTTTTGTAAAATTTTATCTAACTTTGGTGAAAATTCTTGGCAATGAGTACAGCCATCTTGAACTACCTCTAATATAAAACTTTCTTTTTTAGCAACTTTTTCTTCTAATTCTTTATAGTTTATTTCTTTAAGATTAGTTTTTCCACAACCGGTTAAAAAGGTTAGAATTAGAATAGTTATTAATAATATTTTCTTTTTCATATATATCCCTCTTTAAAAGAATAACATAATTATTTTGTTAAAACAATTGAAAAAATTAAGATATTCCTATATTATTATATATAGTAGGTGGCTAATGAAAAAGAGATATTTGTTGATAATTATTTTGTTATTTTTGATAATGCCTAATGTTTATGGTATCTGTAGTCCAAAGGCATATACAGATATGAAAGCAAAAGCCTTTTCTACTCAATTGAAATGGGATTTTTATAATGATGGAAAAACACAATATTTTACAGTTACTATTTATAATATGGATAAAGAGGTAATGTTAGAATATGGCGGTAGAGAATACGTTAGCAAAAAGGGTGAAAAAGTTTTAATAAACGATTTTTTTGTTGGTGGTTCAACTTATGAATTTAATTTATATGGAGAGTACGATAGTAATTGCCCAGAAGAATTTTTGTATACAAAAAATTTAGAAATACCAAAATATAATGTTTATAGTGAAAGAGAAGAGTGTCTTGAGTATGAAGATTTTCCATTATGTAATAAATGGTATAAAGGGAATATTAATTCAGAAAAAGAATTTAATACTTATTTAGAAAAGTATAAGGAAAGTATTAAGCCAAAAGAAGAAAAGACAGAAAAAGATGATAATAATTTTATTGATAGGGTTATAGAGCTTTTTAATGAATATACAGTTATATTTATATTAACAGGATCATTAATTATAGGTACCTTAATATATTTTGTTATTAGATTAATTATTAGAAGAAAAAATAGAATAAAAATAGGTATGAAAGGGTAGAGGTTTAAAAATGAAAAGATTTTTGGAATACATAATAGTAATATCTTTTATATTGATAATATTTTTGGGATTTATAGTTCCAAAAACAGTTACGCAAGGTAATAACTTTTATGCCTACGAGATTTCTTTGATTAAATATAACTTAGATGGTAATAAAAACGAGGTAAGGGTTGGGAAACCTATTTTAATATACCAAAGAGGAATGTTTGATTCTGGGTATTATACAAAAACATTTGGAGCAAAACCAACAACTTGGGCACACTTAGAATCTGGTGCATATGGACAACATCAGGTATTTCTTAAAGATGATATTAATTATAATGATCAAGATTTAAACTATGATCAACATGGGCAGGCTATTCAAGATAGTTTCCCACAAATATTAGGGTTGCCAGGTGGTGCGCAAAGTGAATTTGTTAATGGTAATAATATGGATATTACAGGAGCTATTAATCAATCAGTGGATTTCTTTAATGGTGTTCTTGGCTATGAGGCATTTGGACATGTGGAAAAACAAATATCTGTTGAAGTTAAGTATAATAAAAAGGATCAAGTAACTACAAAGCCTGCTGATGTTAGGGATTGTTTTAAATTTAAGGAAGGTAATGAAAGACTTGGAATACAGGGAAGCGATAGTTTTACTGAAATTATTAGTGCAAGCGAAGTTGAAAAAGGAGAAAGAGGCTACATTATATTTAGAGCTCATTTTATGGTTCCTTATAGACGGGTTGAATTTGGGCCTAATGTTTATGTGCCTCAAAATAGAGATACTCTAAATTATAATAATGCGGTAGAGTATCGCACTTATTATAAAAGGTTAATCGCAGAAGATATTATTGGAGATAGTAATACTTTTTTGGCAAATATTATTAGTAAATATAGGTTAACAGAACCTTCTGCAAGCATGCTGAATTATGGAGTAGCAATTAATGAAAAAGAAATAAAAAGTTATTATTTAAAGGTAGAAGCAGTAGAAATAGTTCATAAAGAAGATGGAGTTATTGGAACATTTAAGGTTGATACAATAGAAGCCCCTGTTTTAGATAAGTTTAAATCTTCCGTTTTAACAGGTTTAAATTATAAGAAATATTGTACATATTCTACTAACAAATGCAGTATGAGTTTTAATAGTTCAAATGGAGATACTCATAATAGAAATGGATATATATATAGCACAAGTGAACGATGTTCAGAGGGTTGCTATAAAAATACTCCTGCTTCAGGGACTTGCAGTGAAAATGAAGGATCTTATAAATGTAATTTGTCAAGTGTAACAGGTACATTTTCAGATTTAGATGCTTGTAAAACCGCATGTGTATATACAAAAAAAGTTAACGGAACATGTTCTGTAGAAACTCAAACAAAAGAATATAATGGTTCGGATTATGATTGCTCAAGGAGTATTCCTTATAATTACGTATATTCTAGTGAATATTTAACTTTTAATAAAGATAATAAGCCAGGCATGTGTGGTAAAAGACAAGAGGTAGTTTTATTTGGCTATCGGATGAAAGGAACGAAATATCTTATTACATCTAGAGCAATAGATAAGGCAATTCCTATGGCAACAAGAGGAAAGTATAGAGATATGTTTTATGTATCAAGCCACGCTAGTCGTACACTTAATTTAATGAATGAAGATAGAAATACTTTTTGTGTTAAAGACGATAGTGATGTATGTATTAAAGGTTTGCTTGAACATTACATTGGACCAAATAATATAGATGCTATAGTAGGATTAAGGGCAAGCAATAAATATGTTTTTGATGATTATTCTGGGCCTGGTTTAAAAGCGGCAGGAGCAAGATATTATCCATATATAGATGAAACTAGTACTCCACCTATTCCACAGTGTGTTCAACTTTGTGGAAACAATCCTACCTTAGCTTGTGCTGAAAATTATTGTGATAATGTTTCTTCAGTAAACGAGGAACTTAGGGGATCTTCAAGAGAAAGAAAAAAGGATTGTATTATTAATAAATGTAAATATACTGATAAGAGAGTACAACCAGAAGTGCCTCCAAATACTTTGAAAGTGGTTAATACCACATGTGGAGTTTCTGAAAGTGGTAATTTAAAAGGAGCTCATTACAAATTAGATTTTGAATTTGTAGATGAGTTTGATAATGACAAAACAAACGATACTGCATTTGATTCGAGAACTTATATCATAAGAAAATGTGTTGACGAACCAGAACTTAATTTAAAAATGGAACCACTATCGAATAAGCAAGGCGGTACAATATCGCATCTAACTTCAATTACAAATACAACAACTTGTAATTTTGTATTTGACTCGCAGCAATGGACTTTTGATTTTGCAACAGTACATTCATTAGATTATGCCAATAGGAGAAAATTATTATATATATATAACACGTTTAATAATTTAGATATTCAAACTAAGGCATTAAATAATATGAAAAATTATACAACTAGTTCTGCATTGGCCCAAAAATATAAAGGATCAGATGCTATACCATATAGAGATGATATCAAAAAAACAGAGTACGCCTTGTCGGGTGATGAAGAATTTTATAATGAATTAGGAACAGTAAAGTTTAATTTATATTTTGATGCTTTACAAAGTAATGTTTACCATACTCAAACTGAAGTAGTAAATCAAAAAGAAAAAAAATCAATAGATAATATTATAGCAAAAGAAGAAATTAATAAGGCATCAAGTAAAATGTTTAGAGAATATCCTGGAACTAATATAAAATTAATATCAAATAATCAAGTGGAACAATTACCTGTTAGATCGTTTAAAGTGGTTGATTCAACGATTAAAAACTATTTGCCATATACAAAATGCTTATATCAGGATGGAACAGGTAATTGGAAATATTCGGAGAATGGAGTAGGTTGTGAAAGTGGATTTTCGTTGACAAATATGTTTTTAGTTTCAAATAATGCAACAGCAAATTCACAATTTACAAATAACTTAAAAAGCTCAAATGCTTCTCATAATGTAAAAACTAATTCCAATGTCCTATATCAAGATGGACAACAAATATTAAAAGTTAATGATAAATGTGAATATGTAATAGATGATGTTATATTTTCTTGTAATATAAATATCCAACCAGCAGAAGATAATGCAAAATATTATGGAAGGAATTTAAAATCAGGAAATTATAATATTCAATTAGATTTAACGAATTCAAAGGCGGGGGCTAAGGTTAAATCGTATAATTTTTCTTTCTTAAGAAATTATGCATCACAAAGCAATATGAACAATATCTATTATTTAAGTCCAGATTATAAAAAATCTGATGTAAATAATATAGTAAATGGTTCAATAGAAATTGAATATAATGGAAAAAACTATGAACCTCAATGTACAACTAATTTTAATAGTTGTGACAATCAAGATAAATGCAAATTAGTGGTTGTTGAAGAAACTTCTACTCATAAAAAATATCGAATTGATACCAAATTATCTGGGCAAAAAAATATTATTATAAATGATGTATCAAGAATGGATTTTGATGATACGGTGACTGTTGAATTACCGAAGTGTAATGATTCAAACAATCCAGAATGTGTTATGAAAATAGAAGCTTATGTTGGTAATAGAGAATATTGTTGTGGGGACGATTCAATAAAAAATGCTGGAAATCATTCTTGCGTAAGAGATGTTGAAAAAAGGGGAATTGCAACGGAGGTTAAACAATATTGTGATGCTAAATGGCAAGTTGATAAAGCACAATATAAGTCTGCTAAAGATTGTATATCCAAATGTGAGATATGCGATAGCGATGAACATTATGGTATAGATCAAATTGATAAAGTTGAAGAGATATGCAAGAATTGGAAAAAATATGGTTTTGCTAATATAGATGTTTGTGTAAGTAAGTGCTATAACCCAGGAACTGGAGATATCGTATTTAGACAAGTAAGCAATATAGATCCTTTCCCTTATTCACATAAATCTCTTAAAGTACATGAGAATTATACAAGAGGAGTAGGTAAGAATTGGTATTCATTAGAAAAATATATTACCGATGATCAAAATGATATAACGTCGATTACTGGACCAAATGCCTTAAGTGGACAAGTAGAATATGTAGTAGATTTAGGCCCTAATGCAATGAAGAAGATAAGAGCAAGCAACAAGGAGATAGGATATAAATATGGATATAAATACGATAGAAGAAATAACGACAAGGACTCGGATCCATTCTATAGTAGTTTTATTCATGAAAATCCAGATACAAGTCCGTTGTTTGTCGTAAAAACAAGGCCTGGGCATAATGGAGGATAGAAGATGAAGGAATCGATATGGGGATATTTATTTGTTATGATGGGTATCCTAGGAATATTTTTGATAAACTTATTTGGTCAAATAGTAGTAAAAAATGAGCAGGATTATTATTTATTAAAAGAGATAACGAACGCTGCGATGAAAGATGCGTTTGACTATACAGCATATTACGTTGGGATATCTAGTGAAGAATTAGAAAAGTATTATGATCCATCATCTATGCACTGCCAAACAGATATCCCAGGAACGATTAGAATAAAAAAAGAAGTATTTGTTGAGAGTTTTGTTAGGAGGTTTAGTGAAAGTGTATTTTTAAATAGAAAATATCGAATAATCTTTCACGATATAGATGAATGCCCTCCTAAGGTATCAATATCAGTTGTATCAAGCCAAGAATTTAATTATTTTAAGATGTTTGATGTTAATTATAATGATACCCAAATAGTAAACTCATTAACCGGTATTTTAGAAGAATTTCCAATTGAAAATGAGAATAAATAAAAACACTTTAAAGTGTTTTTTATTTGTGGTAGAATATTAATAGAATAATAAGGTGGTGTTTTCATTGGTAGAAGAGTTATTAAAAACCTATGATTTATTTCATTGTAGTTTAATATCTGGTGGAGTTGTAGATCTTGATATTAATTATTATGGAGTAAATAATGTAGAGATAAAAGTTAAAGGAATATTTAATAAGGAAGAGACAGTTAAGAGTTTCGATTTTTTAATTGATAATTATTATGAGACTTTTATTTTCCCTAAAATAGTTCAAAGATATTTATCAAAAAACTTAAATTTTTCATTAACAAAGAACAATAAGGACTTAATGTTAAAAAGAGATGATAATAAATCTAATATGATGCTTACTAACTGCCCAAGTTATCATGTTTTAATTGTTGAAAACTTAATGAATTCATTTAAAAAAATTAATGATTTTTCAAAAGAAAACAAATTATCTTTTATTGATTATTCTAATTCTGATTTATATATACTTACAAATATTATTTGTGACATCGCCTATTATAATACAAAGTTTAAAAAATCGGCTTTTATGCTTGATTTAAAAAATTATCAAACAGTTGAAGAAATAAGCGATTTTAAAAGAGATATTAGAAATGAGCTTGTTTTAAATGTTGCTAAATTTGTAGCAGGTTATAAGGATAAATCGAGTGATACTTTATGGGAAGATATTTTGGAAAAATTTCATGATGATCCTGCTATAGCAGAAGTTATCCATAAATTTGAAAAAGAGAATTTTAAAGAGACTTCTATATATACTAAGGCATTAGAATATGCCGAATATGAATATATTAATTCTTATGTTATAAGAAATAATGAAGAGGCATATGAGGAGGCAACGGTTGCCTGTATTAATGGTATAAATTTCTTTAGCGAAGAATATCTTAATTATTGGCGTGAGAGAAAAACTTATTATGAGACAATAAATGAGATGGCTAAAATCACAATGTGTGATAATTTTATAAATAATTATTACCTTAAGGGTGTTGAAAATGTAGGGGATGTTGATTTTCTAGATAAATTAAAAAAACTTAAGGAAGAACCAAAGGAAAACAGCTTTTTCAAAATATTTAATGAACCAATTGTGGATGTTTTTGAGGAAGACAGCACTTATGAAGATATTAAAGTTGGAGCCTTAGATCAAGCTAAACGTTTAATAGATATTATTAAAGAAAGAGACATCCTAGAAAAAGATGCAGAAGAGTTTGCTAAAGAGATATTAAGGGTTAATAAGGAACAAGAAACATTAAAAAAAGATGCTGAAAAGCAGGCTGCTATTATAATGAATTTACAAAAAGAAAATGAACATCTTAAGGAAATGGCTGATGAAAATGCCAAATACTTAATAGAAAGAAATAAAATGATTGAAGACGAAGAAGAACTTCGTAAATATATTAGGACATATCCAGTTAAGAGGCAGGATATCGACAAGATAAATGCCCTTATGGTAGCGATATCTGATGTTAAGCCACTTGATTTTGCAATTGCCCATCCAACAGTTATGAATTATCTTATAATTTTAGAAGAGAAGATAATTACTTATTTAAAAACTCATACAAATATAATAAATGAAAGAGATTTAATAGTACCTATTGAAATAGAAGAGATGTATGAGTCTAAAAGTGTTACAGAACTTTTATCGATGATTAAAAATGCTTATGATACAAGCAAAATATTATTAAAAGAAGGTAGAAAAACTTTAATTAACTTCACGCCAGTGGATGAAGACACTTATCGTTTGGCTTTATACTCTATAAAGGGTGATGAAGAAGAAACTCTTATGGATGCCTTTTTTGAAGATTATCAATTAACTGATGATGCTCTAAAGGAATTATGTAATATCTTTAAGGATAATTCGGTAATTGTAGCTAGTAAGATAGATAACCTTCCGTTTGATAGAGCAGATTATCTTGTTATTGATAATGTTAATAATGCTTTAAAATTTATGGATTGTCCTAGGAAATTAATCGATAGGGTAAAAAATTATATCTAAAAGAATAAATATAAGTTATAATAACGATTGAGGTGTAAGAATGTTAGAATATATAATTATAGGAATTATATTAATAATCGTTTTATTAGCAATTCTTAAAGCTGGTAAAAAAGACGTTCACATGGATTTTAATAAATTAGTTGAATGTTTTGGGGGAAAAGATAATATAATTTCAACTGAATATAGTCTGTCGAGGTTTAAAGTAAAATTAAAAGATGTAACTAAGGCAGATAAAGATGCTATTACTAAATTGGGTGCTAAAGGGATTGTTGAGATCGATAATGAATTAAAAATAATATTAGGACCTAATTCTAAAAATCTTAAAAAATATATTGATGAATTATTATAGACCTATGTTTTACATAGGTTTTTAATTTGCTTTTATATTTTTAATATTATACAATAACACTAATTTATTTTAAAAAAGGAGAAGAATCTGTCTGATATTGAAAAAGAAAAATATTACACTACTGATATAGGTGAAATTCCAATTGATCAAGAGGAAGCAAAAAATCTAGTAAAACTTCCCCCGGCTTTAGTTGCTATTTTTGTAGCGCTTATATTATCTGTTAATTCGGGGCCAACTTTTAAGAGATTTGTTAAAGAAGGGAATATAACGATTGCCGAGAGAATGATGCTAAATAATATTAGAATTGAAGAATTATTAAATAAAGATAGATTATTTATAGAAGATTATGAATTAGATAGATTAAGACTAGAAAATGAAGGCGTATATGAGACTTTAGTTGATTATATTAAAAAGGTTGGTGTTGATAAATTAAGCGATTCCGATATTTTTCATATATGTATGTATTTAAATATTTTGCCAGCTGAAGAAAGTGAAGAATTAAGAGAACTTTTGGGCATTAGAATAAATGTCTTAGATGAAAACAAAGAAAAAGAACCAGTATCTATTTCTAAAGAAAATATTAAGGTAACAAGGACCTCCAAAGTAAAAAAAATAAATAGAACAAACTTAAGCTGTTTATTAGTTAATATTTTTACTTCAATTATTAATTTTGCTTAATAAAAATCTTTATAAGTTGTAAGAATAAAAAAAAAATAGTATAATTTTATATATAGAAAAGAGGTATATTATGAAATTAAAAGGAACAAAAACAGAAAAAAATTTAATGGAGGCTTTTGCAGGAGAAAGCCAAGCTAGAAATAAATATAGCTATTTTGCAAGTAAAGCTAAAAAAGATGGTTACGAACAGATAGCAGCAATTTTTGAAGAAACTGCTAATCAAGAAAAAGAGCACGCTAAAATGTGGTTTAAAGAACTTCATGGTGGAGATATTGAATCAACGCCTAAGAATCTTTTAGCTGCTGCAGAAGGTGAAAATTATGAGTGGACAGATATGTACAAAACATTTGCAAAAGAAGCTCGTGAAGAAGGATTTGATGAATTAGCAGAAAAGTTTGAAAGAGTTGCTGAAGTAGAAAAAAATCATGAAAAAAGATATCGCGCTTTATTAAAAAATATCGAAGAAAAGAAAGTATTTGAAAAAGATAAAGAAGTAGTTTGGTATTGCCGTAATTGTGGACATATCGAAGTAGGAAAGAAAGCTCCACATTTATGTCCAACATGCGACCATCCAATGGCATACTTTGAATTACAACCAAAAAATTATTAATTTGGTAGATAAAGGAGTAAAAAGAATATGAATAATAATATTAATAATTATAAATGTGTTGATTGTGCTGATGTGGTTGCTCCGCGTTTTCCCTTTCTATACTTAAGATATGATAGCTATGAATTTGATAAAGAAGACTTATACATATATGAAAAAGGAATATATAGAGGAGAATTTCCTATAACAAATGGAGAACAGGGTAGTTACTTCTATATAAATTCAGAAAAATTTAATCCAACTGAATATGTTGAGTTAAGAGGTTTAGAAGTTGGAAAGGTATTAACTGAAGAGGCATATGGAAAATATCTTATGAAATTTAAACATCATCTAAAGAAAAATAACGATGGAACTTATTATTTATATTCTATTGAATTAGTTAAATAAAGATAATAACAGAAAGGAAAAAAATGAAGATATATAGATGTAGTATTTGTGGTAACATAGTTTATCACTTGAAGGATTCTGGGGTAAGAGTTCATTGCTGTGGACATGAAATGAAAGCTCTTGATTTAAAACATGAGGAGATGGCAAATGAAAAACATATTCCTAAGGTAGAGGTTAAAGATAATTTAGTTAAAGTTCAAGTTGGAGATATTCTTCATCCAATGACAGAGGAACATTTAATTGAATGGATAATTCTACATACAAATAAAGGAGTAAAAGTTAAGTATCTTACTCATAATGATGAACCAAAAACAGAGTTTACTCTGGATGCTGGTGAAAAAGCTTTAGAGGTTTATGAATATTGTAATTTACATGGACTTTGGAGTACTAAATTATAAAAGAATAAAAGAGGAAACTCTTTTATTTTATTGTGGGTGAATTATGATTAAAATTGGAAATATTGAAATTAAAAACAAAGTTATTCTAGCGCCGATGGCAGGTATATCTAACTATGCTTTTATAAAGATTTGTGAAGAGATGGGCCTTGGATATGCTGTTACAGAGCTTATTAGTTCTGAAGGTATTGTAAGAGGAAATAAAAAGACTTTTGAGATGTTAAAAGGAATAGAAAATCTTACCATACCGATTGCTATTCAACTTTTTGGCTCTAATGAGGAAGTAATGGCTAAAGCCGCTAAAGTTATAAATGAGAGGTATCCTAAATCAATTATCGATATAAATATGGGATGTCCCGTTCCTAAGGTTTCTGTAAGAGCATCCTCTGGTTCTGGTCTTTTAAAAAATCCTGAAAAAGTTTTCAAAATTGTTTCTTCTATTGTAGAAGCAGTAGATGTTCCGGTAACTGTTAAAATTAGAAGTGGTTGGGATCATAACAGTATTAATGCGGTTGAAATAGCAAAGATCTGTGAAAAAGCAGGAGCTAGTTTAATCACGATACACGGAAGAACAAGAAGCGATGGGTATAGTGGTAAGGTGGATTTAGAGATTATTAAAAAGGTTAAATCATCAGTTAAAATACCCGTAATTGGAAATGGTGATATTAAAGATATTTATTCGGCTAAAAAGATGATTGAAGAGACTTTAGTCGATGGAATTATGATAGGAAGGGGTGCATTAGGAAATCCTTGGCTATTAAAAGAGATTAACGAATATCTAGAAAATGGTAAAATAATTGAAAAACCGACATTAAATGAGAAGATTGATATTGCTATTAAACATATTAATTATCTATTAGAAATTAAAAAAGAAAAAACAGTATTACTTGAATCAAGAACTAATTTAGCTTATTACTTAAAAGGATTGAAAAATTCCAATGAAACAAAAAATATTATTTATACTTTAGCAAATATTGATGATATAATTGATTTATTAATAAAGTATAAGGAGGATATTGATGAAGAAAAATAAAAATGAAACTTTAGAAAAGGATAACATCGAATATATACCAAAAAATAAAAAGGAAATTAATAGAGCTAATACTCTTGAAAGATTATTAAGCTTTATAATTGATATGTTTATTGTTTCTACGATTTCTTTAGTACTTACCTTTTGGATGCCTTTAACTAGTAATTATCATGAGGCATCAAAAAAAATGAATGATATTAATAATCAAAGGATGGAAGGTAAAATTACCGAAGTAGAGTGGGTTAAAGAAAGAGATGAACAAAACTATATTATGAAAAGAGAATACTTAACTCAAACAGCTGTTGGAGTTGTGGTTTTGATTGCCTATTACGTAACTTATACTTATTATAATAATGGTCAAACTTTGGGAAAGAAAATCGTTAAAATTAAAGTTGTAAACGAAGAAGGAAAAACACCATCCCAATTGCATTTGCTTTTAAGAGCAGGGATTATAAATAGTGTTTTTTTATCAATATTATCCCCAATATTAATTATGTTTCTATCAAAGGATAATTATATCTCCTATTTTGGCTATTTAAGTTCTTTTATGTCAATTATCATGCTTTCGTCTTTATTGATGATTGCAATTAGAAATGACAAAAGGGGAGTTCATGATTTAGTAAGCTCAACAGATGTTGTTAAAATATAGTTATTGCTTGAAAATATATTTATTAATGATGTATACTTATAATGTGGAGGTTAAGATATGAAAAAAAATAAAATGTTAAAAACATTGTTGTTTGTTTTATTGTTAGCGGTAATTGCGACTTGGTTCATTCCGACTACTAATATTACAGATGGAAAATTTGTTACAGAAGCATACAATAGAATTGGTGTTTTCCAGTTATCAAATTATGTAGCGATTGTAATTGCCAATTTCTTTCAATATAGTTTTTATTTGATTTTTGTTGGTGGATTATATGGGGTAATGAGCAAATTGCCAGCTTATAAAAAATTAACAAATTTGATTGCTAAAGGGTTTAAAAATAGAGAATGGATTTTCTTTATTACAGTTGGTTTATTTTTAGCATTAGTATCTTCTATGACTGGATTGTCATTTGGATTACTAATATTATTACCAATTTTAGTATCTATAGTTTTAGCGATGGGCTATGATAAGATGACGGCTGCTATCCTCTTTGTGGGATCGGTTATTGCAGGTCTTATGGGTACAGTATTCTCAGCAAATAATGTGCTTGGAATGATTAGAGTTTTAGGTATCGTTAATCAAGAAGAATTTATTAACGGACAAGTTTTAATTAAGTTAGTAATTATGGCTATTGCATTATTCGTTGTCGTTGGAGGTGCTTGGTTATATGCTAAAGAACATAAAGGAGAACCTGAAAAATTAGAAGAAGATGTTGAAAAAGCAAAGGTATGGCCTTTATCAATTGTACTTGATTTAACTTTAGTAGTATTAATATTAGGATTTATTTCTTGGACATCTTTAAAAGTTGATTTCTTCGATAAATTTGTAACATCGATGATTAATCCAACAGGATCCCCATTAACAAAGGGCATTGTTGGTGGCATTAACTCTATACTTGGTATGTCTGTTGATACTAATTCCGGTTATGTTTCATCATTTGGGAATTGGTCTTTAGTAGAAGCATCAGTTGTAGTTTTAATAGCAACTGTAGTTCTTGCTGTTAGTTATAAAGTAAAATATGAGGACTTTTTAGATGATTTCCTAGAAGGAGCTAAAAAAGCACTTGTTCCAGCTATGATGGTTTTAATAGCATATACGGTTTTCGTGGTATTACATTCAACAAATATCACAAATGGTGTTTTAAGATATTTAATGCATCTTGGAAGTGGTATAGACATTGTTCCAACTAGCGTGGTATTCACAGGTTTTAGCACCTTAGGAATTGATCAATATTGGTCAGCAATTATGAGTGCTGAATATGTACATTCCTTACTACCAACAGGAGAGTTATTAACATTAGAACAAAATAATTTTATTGGATTATTATGGCAATCAATGTATGGATTAACAATGTTTGTAGCACCAACAAGCGCTATTCTTGTAGCAGTACTTTCTTCGTTAGAGATTTCATATAAGAATTGGCTAAAAAGTGTATGGAAAATATTGTTAGCAATATATGTATTATTAGTACTTATTCTATATATCTATAGATAATTAAGAAGAGAAGAAATTCTCTTTTTTTGTGAAGTTAAATAACTTTACATAAAAAATATAAATTAATATTTTATAAAAAAATATCGTTGACAATTAAAAAAAAAATGTTATTATTAAAATATACATATGTATATAGGCACCGAATCTAGATCGGATGCTAAGTTATTACTTAGTTAAAGGTTAATAATAAACATTCTAAATCCCAAAAGGAATATAAGAAATTTATTAATTTAACCCTTAGAAAAAATATCACGATAGTAAAACTATCTATGATAGATATTTATTTCTATTAATTTAACTGTTTTAAGTTTTAACTGGAAAAGAACCATAGATGTGGCCGTCGATGGTTCTTTTTTTATTTGTATGGTGTTATAATGTTATTATCTGGAGGAGTATTATGGAAATATATGAAATAAATAAGAAACTAGAAGAACTAAAAAAAAGAATAGATGAATTAATGGTGTTGCTTTGAAGTCCATAAATTAAAAGAAGAAATTAATGAAATTGAGGAAATGATTTCTAATAGTGGTTTTTGGGATCGAAAAGATAGCGATGAAATTGTCGGTAGATTAAGTGAAAATAAAAAAATAATTAAAGATTTAGAGACGATTAAAGATGAAATTTATGGATTAATTGAAATTAAAAATACCGTTGATGAAGAGATGTTAGAATTAATTGAAAACGATATTGTTAAACTTGACAAAAGTCTTGGAAAGTTAGAAATTAATTTATTGTTAAATGCTGAATTTGATAAGAATAATTGCTTTTTAGAAATTCATGCGGGTGCTGGTGGAACAGAGTCTTGTGATTGGTCTATGATGCTTCTTAGAATGTATAAAAGATGGTGTGAAAATAAAAAATATAATATAGAGATCATCGATTACCAAGAAGGTGATGAAGCAGGTATTAAAAGTGTTACTCTTCACATTAAAGGTAAATATGCCTATGGTTATTTAAAATGTGAAAAGGGTGTTCATCGTTTAGTTAGACTATCACCATTTAACGCTAATAATAAAAGACAGACATCTTTTGCATCTGTTTTAGTAGTTCCAGAAATTAAAGATGTTGAAGATATAATTATCGAAGATAAGGATTTAAGAATAGATGTCTTTAGGTCAAGTGGTTCTGGTGGACAAAGTGTTAATA
>CAYMAV010000003.1:0-14591 GCA_964388545.1 uncultured Clostridium sp. | reverse complement strand
AAATGAATCAGGAGTTCATAGACTAATTAGAATATCTCCTTTTGATTCAGGAGGTAGAAGACATACATCTTTTGCGGCTGTTCAAGTAACGCCACTATTTGATGAAAACGTTGAGGTTAACATAGATGAAGAAGACTTAAGAGTTGATGTTTATAGAAGTGGTGGGCATGGCGGACAAGGAGTTAATACTACCGATTCAGCAGTTAGAATAACTCATTTACCTACTAAGATAGTGGTTACATGTCAAAACGAGAGAAGCCAAATTCAAAATAAAGAAGAAGCATTAAATATATTAAAGAGCAAACTTAAATTGATTAAAATAGAGGAACAAAATAAAAAGTTAGATAGGTTGACGGGTGAAAAATCAAATATAGAATTTGGTCAACAGATAAGAAGTTATGTAATGCATCCATATTCGATGGTAAAAGACCATCGTACTAATCTTGAAAACACAAATGTTAATCAAATCTTAGATGGTGAAATAGATATTTTTATAGAAGCCAAATTAAGGGAGGATAAGAATGAAAAAGTATAAACAAGGAATAATTAGATTATTGTATTTTTTATTGGGGTTATTATCTTTTTCAATAGGGTTTAATTTCTTTTTGCTTCCAAATGATTTAGTATTTGGTGGTATTACTGGACTTGCAATCGTTTTTAAAGAAATAATCGAACCATCCTTATTTACTTTGATTGTTTCGGTATCTTTATTATTTTTTAGTTATATTTTGTTAGGAAAAGAAAAAACGCTTAAGTCAACTTTAGGTTCTTTACTATTGCCTTTATTTTTGAAAGCAACGGCTATTTTAGCTGACTTTGTAAATATTGGAGAAGTCGATTTGCTTTTAGCAACGATATTTGGAGGAGTTTTTGCTGGAACTGGTATCGGTCTAATGCATAGAGCAGGCTATACTTCTGGTGGTACGGATATTGTTAATCAAATATTTAATAAATATTTTAAAATAAGTATTGGTAAGGCGATGATGTTTACGGATGGAATAATAATATGTAGTGGTTTTTTCTATTTTGGTTTTGAAAAGTTTATGTATGCCTTGGTTGTTTTATATATAAACATGACTTTGGCAGATAAATTAATTATAGGAATAAGTCAGTCAAAGACTTTTTATGTAATTACATCCAAAGTTGATGAAGTAAGAAACTTCGTTGTTAATGAAATGGGACATAGTGTTACTTTATTTAATGCAGTTGGTGGTTTTTCAAAAGAAGATCAAAAGGTATTGTTTTGTGTAATTCCAACGAGAGAGTATTTTACTTTTAAGGATGGTATAAACCGAATTGATAGTGAAGCTTTCTTTGTCGTTTCTGATTCTTATGAGGTGTATGGTGGTGAATAGAGTTCTAAATCACATTAAAAAAGAAAAACTAGTAAGTAAATATTTTATATTTATTCTAGTTTTATTTATAACGGCTTTAAACTATAATATTTTTCTTCTACCATTTAAAATAGTAGCCGGTGGATCATCTGGTTTGGCCCTTATTATCAATAATCTATTTGATATAAAGCCTTCTACTTTTATTTTGATTTTTCAGTTAATTGTTCTTATAGTATCTTATTTTGTGGTTGGTTTTAGGAAATCATCTTCAGCTTTAGTAGCATCTATTCTTTATCCCTTATTTGTTGAGATAACATCTCCTTGGGTAAATAGTTTTGTAATTAGTGCTGAGCATATAATTATTGTAAGTATCTTATCAGGAGTTATTAATGGTATAACAACTGGGTATTTGTGTAAAATTGGCATGAGCCAAGGTGGTATTATTTTAGTATCTCAGATGAT
Organism: uncultured Clostridium sp.; assembly: GCA_964388545.1. GTDB lineage: Bacteria > Bacillota_I > Bacilli_A > RF39 > UBA660 > RUG13868. The sequence goes on along the minus strand of CAYMAV010000003.1, from coordinate 12,795 downwards.
ACATGAAAAAACTAAATTATCAGTTAGTAAAATAAATACTTTTATTAATGTAATAATTATCTTAGCGGGAGGATTCTACTTTGGTATTACAACCCTTTTATGTGCAATAATTATTACTTATGTAAGTGAGGTTTTAATCGACAGGGTTCTTTTAGGAACATCTTCAAATAAGATATATTATATTATTACTGAAAAAAGCGATGAAATTGTTGATTATGTTTTAAATGAATTAAATAATTCGGTAACCGTGATTGATGATCATAATACTAAAGATAATAAAAAGACAATTATGCTTGTAGTAAGTAATTCTTTATATTTAAAGGTTTCAGAAAATATTAAAAGAATTGATCCTCAGGTAACTTACTCTACAGTTGATGCCTATCAGTTGTCGATTAAAAAGTAAAGTTTACAGTTTGAATTTTTTAAAAAATAGGAAAATGCTTTACATCTATGTTATTATAAAAATGATAGGAGGTATCTAAATGGCAGATATTGTTACTCTAAAAAATGTAAATATGAAATATAAAAATGGCGTAAATGCTATTTACGATTTATCTTTATCAATTCAAAAAGGGGAATTTGTATTCTTAATAGGTGGTACTGGTAGTGGAAAGTCAACAGTAATTAAGATGCTTTATCGTGAAGAAATGCCTTCTAGTGGATCAATTTTTGTAGCAGGTATCAACATATTGAAATTAAGAAGAAGTAGAGTATATAAATTAAGAAGAAAGTTAGGGGTAGTTTTTCAAGATTACCGACTTCTTCCAAAATTAACAGTTTATGAAAATGTTGCGTTTGTACTTGAGGCGATTGGTTGCCCTAAGGAAGAGATTAGAACTAAAACGCTAAAGGCTTTAGAATTGGTTAATTTAAAAAGTAAAACTAGAAATTTTCCGGATGAGTTATCTGGAGGAGAACAGCAGAGGGTTGCTATAGCAAGAGCGATTGTAAATGAGCCTAAATTAATATTGTGCGATGAACCAACTGGTAATTTAGACCCAAAGATGAGCGATGAGATAATGAAGGTTTTAACAAAGATTAATAAGGATATTGGAACTACTTTAATTGTTTCAACCCATGATCAAACAATTGTAAATAAATATAAGAAAAGAGTTATTGTTTTAAAAGAAGGAAGAAAAACAAAAGACTATGAAGAAGGGAAGTATAACAATGAAGATATTTAGATATATTGGATATGGTGTTAGAGATGCCTTTAAAAGTGTAAAAAGAAATTTTCCTTTAACTATATCTTCTATTTCGTGTATTGCTATTACACTTTTGGTAGTGTCGTTTGCTTTACTAGCATCCTTTAATTTAAAAAAAATTTCCAATAAGATAGAGGAAGATGTAACTTTAATAACTTATTTAAAGCTTGGAGTTTCTAGCGAGGAAATATTATGTTTTGAATCTAGCCTAAATGAAAATAAGAAGATTTCTCCAGGATGGATTAAAACTACACCGGCTGATGTAAAAGCCTCAATAATTGAAAAAAATGATGATGAGTTACTATCAAGCTTATTTAAAACTATTGATAATGAGGAAGAAATATTTAGATATTCTTATAAGATCAGATTACTTGATATACAAGAATTAGATAATGTAGTTGAAGAGTTAAAAAAGAATACTTCGGTAGATCAGGTTAAGTATGATGATCAAACTATTAATAAAATTGTTAATATTTTAGATGGTATAACTAAATTTTCCTTTGTAGTTGTAATTGTTTTATTATTGGTTAATATTTTCTTAATATTAAATACAATAAGGTTAACAATTTTTTCAAGAAAAGAAGAAATCTCAATTATGAGAGTAGTTGGTGCAAGTAACCTTAGCATTAAATTTCCGTTTATTATTGAAGGTTTTGTAATTGGTCTTTTAGGATCAATTATGCCGGTTATAAGTACAATTGTTACTTATAGATTATTCTATGAAAAATTAGAGGACGGCTATATCGTATCGCCTATTTTTGAATTTATAGCGCCAGAACCATTTGTTTATTTTATATCTATGCTATTGGTATTAATAGGAACGGTAGTTGGTATGGTTGGTAGCAGTACTGCTACAAGGAAGTATTTGAAGATATGAGAAAGAAGATAATATTTGTAATTATTTTTCTATTATTAGCTTATTTAGTTAATAGTAACAATACTTTAGATGGGGTAGATGCGGCTGGTGTTACTCTTGGTCAGTATGAACAAAAATTAAGAGAATATAAAGATCAAGCGGCTAGAAATAAACAAGCGATTAAAAAAACACAAGCTGAAATTAATGCTGCTAATAATAGAGTAACTTCTTTAAAAAATGAAACTTTAAAATTAATAGAAGAAGTAAAAGTATTAAATGCTGAAATAAATGGCTTTAAAGAAGAAATTAAAAAGAAGATTGATGATACTAAACATATTATTGAATATTTACAATTAATAGAGGAAGATAATATGTATTTTAACTATGTTTTAAGAGCGGATAGCATATCAGAAATTATCGATCGTGAAATGGTTATTACTCAGCTACTTGAATATAATAATAAGTCTATTGAAGAAATGGAAAAAATTATTGCAGGAAATGTAGATAGACAAAAAAAGATTGACGAAAGACAAAACAGCATTAATAGAAAAGAAAATGAATTAAAAAATAACATAGAGTTTTTGGGGGATAAAAAAGATACTCTTATGGAAGGTGGAGTTTCTATTGAAAAGCAGATCAAAATCTATGATGAGTTAGTTAGATCATATAGAAATTTAGGCTGTAAAACTAATGATGTAATTGGTGTTGACTGTGCGAGATCTGATTCAGGAGTCTTTAGAAGACCAACAGAAAGGGGATATATTACTCAGGAACAATATTATGGAGCTAGTTATTCTCATCGTGGTATGGATATAACAAGTTCTAGGGGAAAGGGGGAAAAAATATATCCGGTAGCAGATGGTAGAGTAACTGCTAAATATTCGGATGGTTGGGGAGCTTTAACGGTTGTAATAGAACATTATAGTGCTGCTAAAGGAAAATATTATTCTTCAATGTATGTTCATCTTAACTCATATGCTCCTGGAATAGCTGTTGGGAAAAAGGTTACTAGTAATCAATATATTGGGTATATGGGGACAACTGGAAAGTCAACGGGTGTTCATCTTCATTTAGAATTATTCCCTTGCCGTTTATATAATTTAAGTGATCGCAATTGTAATAACTGGACTAATTATTATAATTATTCTATTTCTCAATTAAGACAAGGCTATAATATTAGGCAAATTATTACTTTCCCAAAAGGAACAGGATGGCGTAATTCGTGGAGCTCAAGATAAGGTTAGTTTACTAACTTTGTTTTTGGTTGAATAAAAGGAGGAATTTATGATAGATAATGACAAAAATGAGTCTGAATTTAAGGAAATAAGAAAAAAAGGTAAAAAAAACAAGAAAGAAGATAGGTTTTACTTTAATAGAATTATTGGCGGTTATTATTATTTTGGGAATATTAATAACAATTGCAGTAGTAGGTGTATCAAGACATATAAGGGATTCTAGAAAAGATTCGTATGTTGCAACAGCTAAGTCATATTTATCTTCAGCTTTAAATCATGTTAACGCTGAAAGATTAGAGATGTTTGATGAAGGTGTTACTTATTATCTGCCTGAGAAATGTGTACCTATGGAAAAAGCAAGAAAAAGTCCAAATGGTGACTTTAAGGAAGCATATGTTGCGGTTACTTATGATAAAAAGGATAGTTTTAAATACTATTGGATGAGTAGAGATAATATTGATGAAGGATTTTATTTAACAAAGGGAGATTTATTAGAAAAAGCATTGGTGCAACATTCAATGGAAGAGTTAAAACCAAATATAGGAATAGGAAGTAGAACAAAGATAATGGTTTTAAATGATAATTGTAATTTTGAAGGTGTAACTCAACTTACAGCAGAAATTATGATGACTGGAGACAGTTTAACGGCAGAGGATTTAAATAATCCAATTACTCCAATAAGTATACAAAGGATGATTGCAGATCCTAATACCATTTGGCAAGGAGTTAATAAAGAGTCTATTGCAAGTATAATAGTAGTAAATCATAAAAATGTACCAAGTAATGTATTTAGAAGTTGGGATATAAGTGTGAATAGAGATGGAAGTGCATATGCATGGTTAATTGAAAACACTACATCTGAAGGAGATTCTTATTATCAACTATATATGGGTGGAGAAGGAGGAGTTATAGCTAATCCAAATTCTTATAGATTGTTTTCTGGTTGTAAAAATTTAACAAGTTTAAATCTTGCTAGTTTTAATACTTTAAAAGTAACAGATATGCAATCAATGTTTTCTGGTTGTTCAAGCTTATTAAATTTAAATTTAAGTAATTTTAACACTTCAAATGTTACAAACATGAGTAGTATGTTTTCTAGATGCTCGGGTTTAATAAGTTTAGACTTATGTAATTTTAATACTTCAAATGTAACAAATATGAGTTTTATGTTTTCTAGTTGTAAAAATTTAACAAGTTTAGATCTTACTAGTTTTAATACAATAAATGTTACTAATATAGATTATATGTTTAATGGACTTTCTAATATCAATGTTTTAAATATAAGAAACTTTGATATGGGGAATGTAACTAGCGGAATTTATTGGATGTTTAATAATTTTCCCTTAAGTGGAAGAATAGAAGCAGGAAATCAAGCTACAAAAGATAAAATATTAGAAAGATATCCAAGTTTAAATGTAGTTTTAGTTTAAAATAATAAAGAGAGTAGTTTTCTACTCTTTTTAAATTGTAAAAAAAATACTATAATACTATTATAGTAATAGGTGAGATAATGAATAAGATAAACTTATATAATATGTTTGAAAAATTTATATATATTTTATTTTTTTTGTTTAATATTATAATAATCTATTCCCTTATTACAATTGGACCTGATTTTATCAATAAGAATCAATTATATAAGGATGCATTGAAAAATCAATTGTTTTCAAACGGTATGTTCTTTGTTTTAATTATTCTCTTTTTTTTCTTCTTTTTTTATTTTATATATAGAAAATATAAGAAAATTAAAAATAATGAAGTTGATTATAAAATTTATAAAAAAAGTTTTTATAGAAATTTATTTATAATAAGCCAGTTGTTTTTGATGTTTCAATTTTTTTTAATTTTTTTTGTTGGGATGGTTCCTATATGGGATCCGATAGATGTATGTGCGACCGCTAGGGAGATAATTAACGGTACAGTAAGCCATTCCTATCTTGAGGTTAACCCAAATAATATGGGAATTGTTTTCTTTATTAAATATATATTATTATTTTCTTATTATGTTAATACTAGTCCTGATGGAATACTTTTTTTTATAGCAATTATTATTACTAATTTATCTCTTTCACTTTCCAGCATTTTAGTCTTCCTAATAACTCAAAAAAAGTTTTGGGCTTATTTTACATTTGTTTTAGGTGTTTTATTTATTGGTATTTCGGGATGGAGTTTTACCCCATATACAGATACATATTCTATGTTTATTCCCATTCTCACTATATTTTTATATTACTTATTTAAGTCTAAAAAAGATTTAAAGGATAATAGAGCTTTGCTTTTTCATTATTGCATTATTTTTGGGCTGCCGATATTAGGAGGGTTACTAAAAGCGCAATCATATATTGTTCTAATTGCAATACTGCTTACTGAATTGTTTTTAATGATTTCAAATTTAACTAAAAAAAATAGAACAATAATATTAAAAAGAATAGTTTTAATGTTTATATCAATTTCTATACTATTTGTTTTAAAAAACATAATATTTATTGGAATGAGAAATAATCTTAAAATAAAAGATAATAGTAATAGGGAAAAAACAATCGCTCATTATTTAATGATGGGATTAAATGAAAAAGATTTAGGAATATGTTCTTATAAGGATGTAAAATTTACCGAAAGTTTGGAGGGACTTCCTAAGAGCCAAAGAATGAAAGAAAATTATAAAGAGTATATTCGAAGATTAAATTCTATGAGTATTAATGATAAATGGAATTATTTTTTAAATAAAACAAGAGTAAATTTTGCTCATGGAAATTTATGGTGGGGAATGGAAGCGTTGTTTAGTTATAAGGGATTTTATCCTAAAAGATATTTTCAAAACAACCTTTCTCCTTTTTATAAAGAAATTAGAGAATATTATAATTTTTATAATCCTAGTAAGTATAAATATCAATATAATATTCAACAATTTATCTGGCTTAGTTATATTTTATTTTCTTGCCTTTTAAGTTTAATATATCTCTTTAAAAAGAAAAAAGAGTCTAGTGCTGAAGATATTATTATTTTAGTAATAATCCTTACTATACTTGGAGCAATCATCTTCCAAACTATATTTGAGGCTAGATCTAGATATTTTATTATGTTTGTTCCAATAATGATGTCCTCACTCGTTTTGGGCATAAGGTCATCGATTAATGTCCTAAATAAAAAACAATTGACTTAGTTTTAAAGATGTGTTAATTTATAGGTGACACATAAAAGGTGTTTTTATTTTGGAAAAAGGAAGGGTTACAATGAGTTCTAGTAAAAAAGAAAAAAATAAGGAATCGTGGTTTCAAGGCGTAAGGCAAGAGTTCAAAAAGGTTAAATGGCCTAGTAAGAAGGAGATGTTAAAATATTCAACAGCAACTATTACATTTATTATATTTTTTGCATTATTTTTCTACATTATTGAACTATTAATGTTTTTTATTAAAACAGCTTAGAGGAGATTATTTATGGAAAAAGAAGAAAAGAAATGGTATGTAGTAAATACTTATTCAGGACATGAAAATAAAGTGAAAGAAAATCTCGAGATGAGAGCACAGTCGATGGGAATGGATGATTATATTTTTAGAGTAATTATTCCAGAACAAAAAGAAATCGAAGTAAAAGATGGTGTTACAAAGGAAAAGGTAAGAAAACTTTTTCCAGGATATATTATCGTTGAGATGATAATGAGCGATGAAGCTTGGTTTGTTGTTAGAAATACTCCAGGGGTAACGGGATTTATCGGATCAAGTGGAAAGGGTGCTAAACCTACTCCATTACAACAACATGAAGTAGATAATATATTGAAGAATTCATCTGATATACCAACGGTTACTGATAAGAAACTTGAGGTTGGAACTAAGGTTCGAATTACATCTGGACCATTTGTGTCAATGTATGGAATTGTTAAAGAAATTGATACAGAAAATGAAAAACTAGAATTAAGCGTAGATCTATTTGGACAAGAAACAGCAGTAGAGGTTGAGATGTCTCAAGTAGAGATAGGATAGTAACACTTGCATAATAGTATAAAAAGTGATAATATCATAATCGCAATATTTATTTAAGTGGGAAGCATTGTGCATTATTACCACTCCCGAAAACTAAAAAATAGGAGGTGTTTTTCGTGGCAAAAGAAGTAGTTAAAAAAATTAAGTTGCAAGTAGAGGCAGGTAAGGCTAGTCCAGCTCCACCAGTAGGTACGGTTTTAGGACCAGCAGGTATAAACTTACAAGACTTCTGCTCAAGGTATAATGAAGCAACAAGAGATAAGATGGGAGATGTATTACCAGTAGAGATTTCTATATATGATGATAGAAGCTTTGACTTTGTAATTAAGACTCCACCAACAGCATTCTTAATCAAGAAATATTCTAAGGTTGCTAAGGGTTCTGTAAAAGGAAAACCTGAAAATGTTGGATCATTAACAAAGACGCAAGTAAAAGAAATCGCTGAGATTAAATTACCGGATTTAAATTGTTATACGGTTGAGGAAGCAATTAAGGTAGTTGAAGGAACAGCATTAAATATGGGAGTAAGTATTACTGAATAGTAATATAACCAAGTGGGAGGATAAAATCCAATTACCACATAAGGAGGAAAATATGAAAAAAAGAGGAAAAAAATATAATGAAGCTTTAACTAAAATTGAAAGAGGTAAAGCATATACTAAAGAAGAAGCGGTTAAGTTAGCAAAAGAAACAACAACTTGTAAATTTCCGGCAACAGTTGAGGTTGCAGTTAGACTAAATCTAGATACTAAGAAAGCAGATCAACAATTAAGAGGAGCAATTGTTCTTCCTCATGGAACTGGAAAGACAAAGACAGTATTAGTAATAGCTAAAGGAGAACATGCTAAAAAAGCTAAAGCAGCAGGAGCAGATTTTGTAGGAGATACAGATATGCTTGAAAAAATCGAAAAACAAAATTGGTTAGATTTCGATGTAATGATAGCAACTCCAGATATGATGCCTTTATTAGGTAAACTAGGAAAGGTATTAGGACCAAAAGGACTTATGCCTAACCCTAAAACTGGAACAGTTACAACTGATGTTGAAAAAGCTGTATCAGAAGTTAAATCTGGTAGAGTGGAATATCGTACAGATACATTTGGAAATGTACATGGTATAATTGGAAAATCTGATTTTACTGAGACACAATTGCTAGAAAACTTAGAAGCATTTATGTCAGTAATAATTAAAGCTAAACCAAATACTGTTAAAGGAGATTATGTAAAAAATATCTCTATTACAACTACAATGGGTCCAGGAATTAAGATCGTATCAAATTCTTTTGACATTTAGTAGATTGTAATTTATAATAATTATTAATTTGTTGGTGCCATAGACAGTAGGTAATTTGTAAATCCTACCGAGGACTAATTAAGAACTATGTTTTTATGTGTCCCTATGGTTATAGGGACATTTTTATTCGCTCCAATAAATTAAATATATAGAAGGAGGATTCTTATGGCAAGTGAGAAAGTCTTAGCAAAGAAGCAAGATGTAATTAATGAAATCAAAAATCATATCGAAAATTCTCAAACAGTAGTAGTATTTACTTATAAAGGATTAACAGATGATAAAGCTAAAACTCTTAGAAGAATGTTAAGAGATAATTCATCTGATTATAAAGTTTATAAAAATACTTTGATGAATAGAGCATTTACAGATTTGAAAATTGATTTTGAAGAACATCTACAAGGATCTAGTGCTTTAGCTTATGGAAACGATTCTATCGCACCGATTAAAGCTCTTGCAGAATTTGCGAAAAAAAATCCGGAGGTTACACTGAAGGTTGGAATTGTAGATAAAGAGATCTCTGATAATGCAAAACTTATGAAATTATCAGTAATTCCAAATAGAGATACACTGCTAAATATGCTAGCAAGTGGATTAATCGAAATACCAAAGAAATTGGCAATATGTTTAGATTTATATGCTAAACAAAAAAATAATGAATAGGAGGAAAGAAAGATGGCAAAATTAACAAAAGAAAACTTTATTGAAAGTTTAAAAGAAATGAGTTTATTAGAAATTAACGAATTAGTAGAGGCAATGAAAGAGGAGTTTGGAGTTGATCCAAGTTCAGTAGCAGTAGCAGCAGCACCTGTAGCAGCAGAAGAAAGTGCTGGACCTACATCAGTAACAGTTAATTTAGTTAACGCTGGAGCAGCAAAAATCAATGTAATCAAGATTATTAAAGAAATTACAGGATTAGGACTTGCTGATTCAAAAGCAATCGCTGATAACGGTGGAGCTGTTAAAGAAAATATTTCTGTTGATGAAGCTAATGAAATCAAAGCTAAGCTAGAAGAAGCTGGAGCAGAAGTTGAAGTAAAATAAGCACTTATGTGCTTTTTTTATTGAAATTTCTTTAAAAAATTGTTAATCTAATAAATAAGAAAGGAGAATTATTTTATATAATTCTTTTTGTGATTATGGCTCAATATTTTGAAAATGCAGATTTAGATAGTAAAATGGAAAAAATTGAAGTTAAAATATTTGATAGATATTTTAACTTTTATACTGATAAAGGGGTTTTTTCTAAAGATCGTTTAGATTATGGTACAAGATTATTGCTTGAAAATTTAAATAAAGAAGATATTAAGGGAGATATTCTTGATGTTGGTTGTGGGTATGGAGTAATAAGTATAATTCTTTCTTTAACTACCAACAGCAATATTGACGGAATTGATGTTAACAAGCGAGCTCTTCATCTATCGAGAATGAATAATAAGTTAAACAAAACCGAAGTAATTTTTTTTGAAAGTGATGTCTATTCTAATGTCGATAAAAAGTATGATTATATAATAACTAATCCTCCGATAAGAGCTGGAAAAGAAGTTGTTTATAAAATATTAGGGGAGGCTAAAAATCACTTAAAAGATGGCGGTAAATTATATTTTGTAATGAGAAAATCTCATGGAGTAGCCTCAGCGATTAAATATTTATCAAATATATATAATTTAGAAATAATTGATAAAAGCAAGGGTTTTTATATAATTCGGTGTTTTTAGTAAGAAAAACATAGAAATTTCGTTTGTTTGGTTGACACATTGTTGTTTTTGTGTTAATAATATAAATTGGCTACAAGTCTTGTATGCTCTTTAATGTCTTTAAAAAAATATTGTAATTGGGGTGAATTTTTAGTGGGAAAGAAAACTATTAACTGTGGTGGAAGAAGAGAAAGAAGAAGCTTCTCCAAAATTAAAAATACTTATGAATTGACAGATTTATTGGAGATTCAAAAAAAATCATATGAATGGTTTACCATTACAGGAATCAAAGAGGTTTTTGATGATTTATTTCCAGTTGAAAATTTCGCTGGTACTTTGTCTTTAGAGTTTGGAGATTATTATTTTGATAAATCTAGATATTCTATTAGACAATGCCGTGATAGAGAGACAACTTACGCAGCTCCTTTAATGGTAGCGGTAAGGCTTTTTAATCATGAAACCGGTGAGGTTAAGGAACAGGAAATATTTTTAGGTGATATGCCTATTATGACAGAGAGTGGAACTTTCGTTGTAAATGGTGCGGAAAGGGTAATAGTATCTCAACTAGTTAGATCACCTAGTGTTTACTATAATAAAGAAATTGATAAAAATGGAAGAGTTCTTATCACTTCTCAATTAATACCTACAAGAGGAACTTGGCTAGAATATGAAACGGATGCTAAGGATGTTTTGTATGTAAGAATTGATAGAACGAGAAAGGTGCCAATAACAACTCTTTTAAGAGCTTTTGGTCTTTCTAAAGATGAAGATATAATCAAGGTTTTCGGAAAAGATAAATTTATTGAAAATACCTTAGAAAAGGATTCAACAAATAATACTGATGAAGCTTTAATTGAAATTTATGAAAAATTAAGACCAGGAGAGCCTTCTACTTTAGATTCGGCAAAGAATCAAATTGTTACTAGATTCTTTGATGAATTTAGATATGATTTAGCTAAAGTAGGAAGATATAAATATAATCGTAAGCTTAATGTTTTAGATAGAGCACTTAATATGACTCTGGCAGAAGATATTAAAGAGGGTAAAGAGGTTCTTTTTGAAAAAGGAACGGTAATTGATAAAGAAGTTCTTGGAAAGTTAAAAGAACTATTTAGTAATGGATATAATGTTGAAGAAGTAAAGATTAATGGCGAATTAGATATATATAATAAGATTCAGACTTTAAAGGTTATGGATCCTAATGATAAAAAGAAGACTATAACTTTAATTGGAAATGATCCAGATACTGAAGTTAAAAGGTTAACTATTCCTGATTTATATGCATCGGTTTCTTACTACTTAAATTTATTAAGTGGTTTTGGAAATTACGATGAAATAGACCATTTAGGAAATAGAAGAGTAAGACAAGTAGGAGAACTATTACAAAATCAATTTAGAATTGGTGTTTCTAGAATGGAAAGAGTTATTCGTGAGAGAATGACTACTCAAGAGTTAGATGAGGTTACTCCTAAGAGCTTAATTAATATTAGACCGATAACAGCAGCGATGAAAGAGTTCTTCGGTTCGAGCCAGTTATCGCAATTCATGGATCAAACAAATCCATTAGCAGAGCTTACTAATAAGAGAAGACTTTCCGCTTTAGGCCCAGGTGGATTATCAAGAGATAGAGCAGGTTCAGAAGTACGTGACGTTAACGTATCTCACTATGGTAGAATTTGTCCAATTGAGTCTCCTGAAGGTCCAAATATCGGACTTATAACATCTTTAGCAAGTTATGCTAAAATCGATGAATATGGATTTATAATGTCGCCTTATCGTAAGGTTGAAAATAAAAAGTTAACTGATCAGATAGACTATTTAACAGCTGATCAAGAATTAGATTTAATGATTTCTATCGCAACAGTTAATGTTAATGATGATAATGAAATAGTTGATGACTTAGTTCCAGCTAGATTTCGTGGTGAAGACTTACTTGTTAAACCAGAGCAAGTAGATTATGTAGACGTATCGCCTCAACAAGTTGTATCGATTACAACAAGTTGTATCCCATTCCTAGAGCATGATGATGCGGTTCGTGCGTTGATGGGTGCAAACATGCAAAGACAATCAGTTCCATTATTAAAAGCAGAAGCACCAATTGTTGGTACAGGTGTAGAACATGTAGCAGCAAGAGATTCTGGAGTAGAAGTTGTTTGTAAAGCTGATGGTGTTGTTGAATACGTAGATGCTAGAAAGATTATTATTAAGACAACTGGTGGAAGAGATGAATATCAATTATCTAATTTTGAATTATCAAATGCGGGTACTTGCCAACATCAAAGACCAATTGTTAGAGTTGGAGAAAAAGTAAAAAGAGGAACTATCTTAGCTGATGGTCCGTCTACTGACCAAGGAGAATTAGCTCTTGGTAAGAACATCTTAGTAGCATTCATGACATATGATGGATATAACTATGAGGATGCGGTTATCTTAAATGAAAATTTAGTTAAAGATGATGTTTATACTGGTATTCACTTAGAAGACTTTGAAATGCAATGTCGTGATACTAAGTTAGGACCAGAGGAAATTACA
>CAYMAV010000002.1:0-68853 GCA_964388545.1 uncultured Clostridium sp. | reverse complement strand
TGTTCTAGATCCAGCTTTATTAAGACCAGGAAGATTTGATAGACAAGTAACGGTTAATTTACCAGATGTACGTGGAAGAGAAGAAATACTTGAAGTACATGCTAAAAACAAAGTGTTAGCACCTAGTGTAAGTCTTAAAAATATCGCTAAGAGAACTCCAGGATTTTCAGGAGCAGATCTTGAAAACTTACTTAATGAAGCAGCTTTATTAGCAGTAAGATGTAATAAAGAACAAATTACGATGAAAGAAGTAGATGAAGCAACAGACAGAGTAATGATGGGACCTGCAAAAAAGAGTAAAAAATATACGGAAAAAGAACGAAGATTAGTAGCATTCCATGAAGCTGGACACGTTGTGTTAGGACTTAAATTAAACGATGCTAGCATTGTTCAAAAAGTTACAATTATCCCTAGAAGTTATGCTGGTGGATATGCGATGATGGTTCCTAAAGAAGAAAGATATACTTCAACAAAGAGCGAGTTATTAGAGCAAATAACAGGACTTTTAGGAGGGCGTGTATCTGAAGAGTTAAATTTTAAAGATATTACAACAGGAGCTCATAATGACTTTGAAAAGGCAACGAAGATAGCAAGAGCAATGGTTACTGAATATGGAATGAGCGATCTTGGTCCAGTTCAATTTGAGCATCAAGATGGAGGAGTATTCCTTGGAAGAGATTATAATAAATCGAGAAATTTCTCTAATGAAGTAGCTCATGAAATTGATAAAGAAGTTAGAAAGATAATTAATGAGTGTTATGGAGTTGCTAAAAAAATCTTAAAAGAAAATGAAGACTTAGTTAAATTAATCGCTGAGACTCTATTAGAACATGAAACATTAACAAAAGAGCAAATCGATTACTTAGTAGAGCATAAAGAGATGCCAGTAGATGAATCATATCTTGATGATTCTTTAAAAGAATTAAGAGAAAAGGCTAAAAAGATTGGTATTAAAGGTTATACTAAGATGGAAAAAGAAGAGTTAATTGAACTTTTAAGAGAGTATGATGAACAGAAAAAATAGATGAGAAATCATCTTTTTTTATTGTGGTTAATGTGCTAATATTTGAATAGGTGATGATATGAAAAAAATATTAAAAAATGGTTATTTTCAAGTAGGGGCTCTAAGTTTTTTATTGCTTAGTCTTATTTATGTTTTAAAAGGAATTTATCCTTTTGGTAATAAACTTGCTATGTGGAGTGATTTACATGAACAAATAACTCCAATGTATTATCATTTTTACGATTCGTTTTATTCTTCTAACTCTATATTTGTTAATTTTGATATTGGAGGAGGAGTCAATTTTCTTGGACTTTTATCCTATTATATTTTAAGTCCTTTCACGGCTTTATTATTGTTATTTCCAAGAGATAAGATATATGAGGCAACATCTTTAATAATTATGGGTAAAATGGTTTTAGCATCCATTACTTCTTATTATTTTTTAAACACTTATTTTAAAAAAGTAAAAAACAACTATAAGATATTATTATCTTTATTATATACATTTTCTATCTATTCTTTATTTTACTATTCTATAACTGCTTGGATGGACGGAATGTATCTTTTCCCATTATTATTAATAGGACTAAAAAAACTTCTAGATTTAGAAGGTAATAAGTTTTATATAATTCTTTTATCATTCTTTTTAATATTTTCTTTTTATACCGGGTTACTTAGCTTATTATTTATTTTTTTTGCAAGTTTTATCTATCTTAATTTTTATAATAAGAAAAACTTTAAAGTAGCAGCTTATAATTTAGGTGTTTCAACGGCAGTAGCATTCCTAATCGCCGGAGTAGTATTGGTACCAACTTATATGGAATTGATGTCTTCTGCTAGAACAAGATTAGATATTTCGATGATTTTAAATTCTCGTCTTGGACCATTAGTTGATAAGTTAGCATTATTCCTTGCTAGTGCACCACTTATAGTTATGACCTTATTAGGTTTAAAGAATAAAAAGACTTTTAGTAAATTCTTAATTTGTCTATTATTTTTAACTCTTTCACCGGTTATTATTGAACCTATTAATAAGTTTTTACATTTAGGTAGCTATATGTATTTACCTATTAGATTTGCTTTTATTCCAATTTTTTTACTAGTAATTGGTAGTGCATATTATCTTGAAAATAGAAAGGAAAGCACAAACAAGTCAAATATCGGGCTTATCTTAACTCTATTAACTACTTTAGTTACTATCTTTAGCTTACAATATTTAGATTTTATTAAAAAGAACATTAATAAATTAACTTTTAGCTATGATAAAAAGTCTTTCTTAATATTATTTGTTGTGTTTTTTTTCGTATTTGTTACATTTTATTTTCTATTAAAAAAGAAGAATAAATATAATACTTTACTTATTAACTTTTTAATAATTTTTAATATTTTGTTTAATTTGTCAATTTTTATCGGTGGATATACCGAGCGGGATTTAAGGAAAAAATATGAGTTAATGACAGATTTAACATCGTTAAAAACTAGTCCATATCGATTAAAATTCATTGAACAGGATTTAGTTCTTAATTATGGAATGGTAACTAAAACTCCTAACTTCACTCAATTTTCAGCGATGATTAATAAGAATACTTATGATACAATGCAAAAATTTGGCTATGATTCTTATTCGGTAGATACCCAGTCAATAGGGGGTAATATCTTTATGGATACAGTATTAGGAAATAGGTATATTTTGACACATAAAGATTTTGAAAATCCTTATTATAAATATAAAAAATCTATTAGTGGAATGAAATTATATGAAAATGAAGCGGTTAATTTTGGTTATATCATAAAAGGTTATCTTAATAAATTAAATAATGATTTTAATGAACTGTATAAAAATAGTTCCTTTGATAATACAAATATAGTTTATGATGCGATTACTGGTAATGGTAAGATTATCGAAAGTTTTAAATTAAAAGAGGATAATTATAACTATAAAAAAGGTGAGATAATCGAAGAGGTAATTAATATTAAAGAGAAGGGCTATATCTACTTAGAATTATTTAAAGACTTTGATTTTCAAGATAAGAATAAGGTTTATGGGGCTTTTAAAATCTATGTAAATGATAAGTTAGTTGAAGATATAAAAGATAAAAAGAATGATAGGGAATATCCAAATTTATACCGAAATGGAAATGTTTTTCTAGGAGAGTTTTCTTCTTCTATAAAGATAAAAATTGAGGTTTTAAAAGATGTATCAATTAGAAAAAGCGAATTAGGAATATTACTTTTGAGTAAATATGAGAAATTTATTAAGGATAATAAGATAGATACTAAGGTAACTTTTAATAAGAATAAGATTAATATTAATGTAGAAGGAAAAAAAGGTGATTATTTATTTTTACCAATAAACTATTTAGAAGGGTTTAAATCTACTCATAATATCGATAAAGTGTTTGGTAATTTCTTTCTTGTTAAGTTAAACGAAGGAGTAAATGATATAGAAATTAGTTATGTATCTAAAGGTTTTTATATCGGTTTAATTGTTACTATTATTGGTATTATCTCCTTTATATTATTTAATAAATTTAATAAACCAATATTAGAAAATGCGGTTGCAACTATTTATAATGGATTATTCTATTTTCTATTTGGAGTTATCTATCTTATTGGGTTATTAGCCTTTTTCGTATCCTTTATATATCGTTTTATATAGGGTATAATAATTATATGAGATTAAGAAATGTAAAAAACAAAAAAGAAATATTAGCTAGATCTAAATTGTTAGTTATAAACGAAAAAGAAAATAAAGGAAGATGGTCCTCTATCTTTAATAATGATAATGAGATCCATTTAGAAATCGGAATGGGAAAAGGTGACTTTATACTTGGAATGTCAAAGCTCTATCCTAATATTAACTTTATTGGAGTAGAAAAATATGACAGTATTTTAGCTAAAGCGGTTGAAAAAATCGAAAAAGAAGAAACTCTTAATAATATAAGGTTAATAAGAATGGATGCGAAGGAAATCGAGGAGGTTTTTGATCGTGAAATAACAACTATTTACTTGAACTTTTCTGATCCTTGGCCTAAAAAAAGACATGGCGAGAGAAGATTAACTAGTAAGACATTCTTAAAAAGATATGATAGCTTATTTAAGAATTATAACAAAATTATTATTAAAACGGATAATATAAAGCTTTTTGAATCATCGTTAATTAGTCTTAATAATTATGGTTATACTTTTGAAGAAATTTCATTAGACTTACATAATAGTGATATTAAAAACAATGTTATGACAGAATATGAAGTTAAATTTTCAAATAGGCGGATCAATTATTTAAAAGCTAGTAAAAAAAGTATTAAAACATAAAATAATTTGTTATAATATAAATAGAGTTGGTGAAAGATGAAAAAAGTAATACTGATGTTTTTACTTATAATATTTTTTACAGGATGTAGTGTAAAGGATATTACTAAAAAAGATGTTGATCTTTTTGTAGATAATGCATTTAAAAGTCCTAATCAACCAATTAATAAAAGTTATAAGGGCTATAAATTTGCATTGCCAAGAGGATATAATATTGTAGATAAAAGAGAAGATAATTATATTTTACTATCAAGAGGAGATTATTATTATTTATATATAGATATTGTTTCTTATTTTTATAAAAAAGATAATGAACAGATAAATATTAAGGATGTTTATTATTATAAGGAAATAGGAGATAAAGGTTTTGTTAAGATAATTAAAAATAATAATGATGAGTATTTTGTAAAAATAGTATATAATTATTCTAAGATAGAGGTTAAAACAAAGACTGAAAATCTTAAATATGTTATAGAAAATGGTATTAATATGGTTAAATCGGTCGAGTATAATGATATTACATTAAGTTCGATGATTGGGGAAAATATTCTTGATTATAAGGAAGAAAATTTCAATCTTTTTGAATCAAAAAGAGAAGAGGGAACTTTCCTTGATTATATAGAAGAATATGAAAATTATGAGGAAGAAGAAGTTATAAAGGATGATGACTTTATACAATAATGAAATAGGAAGGTGCTTAAATGGGTTTTTTTGATAAAGTAAAAAATATTTTCTTTGAAGAAGATGATAGTGATGAAGAAGATGTAAAAGAAGAAAGAGTAGCTAGAAAAATAAAGAATCCGGAACCAGAAAAAAGGGAAATATTAGAGGATTTGAAAGTTGAAGAAATAAAAGAAGAAAAAGAAGCGAAACAGGAGCAGTTTTCCGTTCCTTTTGGTGATGCTGATTTTGAAATCGAAAAAACTATTGAATTTGAAGAGCCGATTAGAGAAGAAATGGTTGTCGAAAATACTGAGTATAGAGAATATAAGGAATATAGTGAACCTATAAAGATATATGGAGAAGAGGTAATAGAAGATAGAAGCAATAGATATAAGGGATTATATGAAGCTAGTGCTGAAGAGAAAAAGTCGAGATTTACTCCTTCGCCAATTATTTCACCAGTTTTTGGAATATTAGATAAGAATTATTCTAAGGAAGAAATTGTCCATAAAAGGGAGGTTAGATTATCTCAAACATCTAGTAAAAAAGCCGATCTTGATAGTGTTAGAGAAAGAATTGAGTCAAAGAAAAGAGAAAAAAGAGAAGTTATTGTTGAAGAACCTGGTTTTTATGATTTAAGCGAAGCATCTCCTACTATAAAGGAAATTACTTTAGGGGACGCAGAAGAATATTTCACAGACTTAGGTCTTGAATACAATGTCGATTATAAGGTCGATGATAAAAAAGAGGAAATCAATAAAGTTGAATATAAATCACGTGCTGAAAAGAATAAAGATCTTTCAAGCGATGATGACCAACATTTATTTGACCTTATTGATTCAATATATGAAGGAAAGGAGTAGTATATGGAATTCTTAAGTGAGTTTTTGCCAATAGTGTTATACTTTCTAGGGGGAATTTTATTAATAGTATGTATTATTTTAGTATTAAAATTAACAGTTACTATGGATAAGGTTAATGTATTATTAGATGATGTTATAGAAAAAAGTTCTCAACTAGATGGCCTATTCAATGTTATTGAAAATGTAGGAAGTACCGCTTCCAAAATAAATAAAAGTATAGCAAAAGTGGCAGTAGGACTAGTAGAAAAGGTTTTCTACAAAAAGAAAAAAAACAAAAAAGAAAAGGAAATGGAGGAAGATTTAGATGAGTAAGAAAGCATTAAAGGCATTTGTTGCTGGAACAGTAGTAGGAGCTACATTAGGAGTATTATATGCACCTAAAAAGGGAAGTGAAACAAGAGAGGATTTAAAAAACTTAGTAAATGATCTTTGGGAAAAGGCTAAGGAAATTAAATTTGATGATGTAAAGAAAGCGGTTACTAAAAAAATTGAAGAAATCAAGAAAGAATTAAAAGAACTTGATAAAGAAAAGGTAGTAGCAATCGCTAAAGAAAAGGCAGCTAAATTAAGAGAAAAAGTTGAAGAATTAATTGAGTATGCTAAAGAAAAAGGACTTCCTGCAGTAGAAAAAGCTGCTAAGAAATTAAAATTAAAAACAGAAGAAATCGCTGACTAATTCAGCGTTTCTTTTATAAGGAGTAAATATGAAGATATTAGTTACTGGTGGATGTGGTTATATTGGTAGTCATACGGCAGTAGAACTTTTAAATGAAGGATATGAGGTTGTAATTGTCGATAATTTATCTAATTCCAAAAAGGAAGTAGTTAATAAAATTGAAAAAATAACTTCTAAAAAAGTGAAATTCTATGAAGAAGATGTATGTAATAAGGATAAATTAGACCTTATTTTTAAGAAGGAAAATATTGATGCGGTCATTCATTTCGCTGGTTTAAAAGCCGTTGGCGAAAGCGTTAAAAAACCATTAGAATACTATCGTAATAACCTTGATTCTACTTTATCTTTGTTGGAGGTTATGAAAAAATACGATTGTAAAAAATTAGTATTTTCATCCAGTGCAACGGTTTATGGAAGTCCGGATAAATTACCGATAAAGGAAGACTTTCCGCTTAAGACAACTAACCCTTATGGAACAACTAAATTAATGATTGAGATGATTTTAAACGATTTATTTATATCAGATTCTAGTTGGGGAATTTCTATTCTTCGTTATTTTAATCCGATTGGAGCATCCCCAACCGGATTACTTGGGGAAGATCCTAATGGTATTCCAAATAATTTACTCCCTTTTGTTGCCAAAGTTGCGATAGGTGAATTAGATGAATTAAAGGTTTTTGGCGATGATTATGATACTATAGATGGAACTGGAGTAAGAGATTATATCCATGTTGTTGATTTAGCCAAAGGACATTTAAAAGCACTTGCTAAAATATTTAAGAGAAGTGGAATCGATGCCTATAATCTTGGTACAGGTAAGGGATATAGTGTGTTAGAGATTATTAAATCTTATGAAAGGGTAAATAAAGTTAAAGTACCTTATAAAATTATTGAAAGAAGACCAGGTGATATCGCCTCTTGCTATGCCTCAACAAAAAAAGCGAACAAAGAATTAGGTTGGTATGCAGAATTAACTATTGACGATATGTGTAGAGATTCGTATAATTTTGTTAGGAAAAACAAGTAGGTGATAAAATGAAGGTCTGTCCAAAATGTACAGAGCAAAACGAAGATTGGATGAATATATGTCAAGTTTGTGGAGCAGACATCAGTAGGATTACTGTTGCCAATTATGAAGAGACTTTAAAAAAACAAAAAAGAGAAGATCCTTTCTTTATTGAAGCTAAAAAGAAAACTAATCCTTTTTTAGATTTATATATTCTAATAGGAGTTTTATCAGTTATTTTGATAATACTAATATTTATGGTTTTATAAAGCAGTTTTACTGCTTTTTTTGTTTAATAGATAAAATAGTTGTGATATAATAAATTAAGAATAGAAAGAGGGCTCTTATGAATATAGGAAGAATAATTAATATTGATAATACCAATATCCAAATAAAATTAGATATTAATCTTGAGGAATATTCAAATATTATGAATGTGCATCTAATATTTTTAGATGGCGATAAAAAAATAGTAGGAGAAGTTACTAAAGTAGCAACTGACTATGTTATCGCATCAGTTGTTGGAGAAATTATCAATAATATCTTTTTGCCAGGAATAGGGGCGAAGCCTTCTTTTAAATCACAGATTAGAATTATTAATAAGGAAGAGCTAGAACTTATAATTGGAACTCAAAGTTCTGAAAATGACCTTCATTTGATGCTTGGAGAATCCTCTATCTATCGAGGTTATAATATAAATGTTGATATAAACCAATTTCTTAGTAATCACTTTGCTATTCTTGGTAATACTGGATCAGGGAAAAGTTGTACTTTTGCTAGAGTGATTCAAAATCTCTTTACAAAATCAAAATACCTTCCGGTAAATGCTAATATCTTTTTATTTGATGCTTATGGAGAGTATAAGAATGCTTTTTCTTTTCTACATCAGTTTAATAATAAACTTTATTATAAATCTTTTACTACGAATACGAGATCAAGAGATCCTGAGCAACAGCTTTTACAGATACCTTTATGGCTTTTAGATAAAGATGATATTGCATTACTATTAGGTGCAACGGAGGCTTCCCAACTTCCAATTATCGAAAAGAGTATTAGTTTAGTTACTATTTTAAAAGACACTAATCAAGATTCGGTTAAAATAAAAAACGATATTGTTGCAAGAGCACTCCTAGATATCCTACATAGTGGTAAGGACTCTATTAAAACAAGGGATCAGATAATTGCAATATTAACAACTTATAATACTCCAATGTTAAACCTAGAAAGCGAAATAGTGCAGCCGGGATATATTAGAACTTTAAAGCAATGTATCTATGTAGATAATATGGGTAAGATGTCGGAAATGGAATTAGTTGTAAGTTTTATTTCTACTTTTTTAGTTGATAATCTTGAGATAAAAAGAAATGAAAATATAATGTATGATTTAAAGGATTTAGAGTTGGCTCTTAACTTTGCCTTGATTTCTGAAGGAATTTTAAAAAGCGATAAGGTTTATGACTCGGCTAATGTCTTATTAGTTAGATTGCAATCACTTGCTAGTGGAGATTATAACGAATATTTTAAATTTCCAACGATGATCGATAGAGTAGGATATATTAGGCATTTACTGACTACTCCAGATAATAATAAGGCTCAAATAGTTAGTTTTAATATCAACTATACCGATGATATTATTGCTAAAGCTATTACGAAGATTATTTCGAGAATCTTATTTGAGACAAGTATCAATAGTCATACAAGAGGAACTGTTCCTTTTCATATAATAATAGAAGAAGCTCATAGATATGTTCAAAAGGATATTGATACTGAATTACTGGGATATAATATTTTTGATAGAATTACAAAAGAAGGTAGAAAATACGGGATTATCTTAGGACTTATTACTCAAAGGCCTAGTGAGTTAAGCGAGACAAGTATTTCGCAGTGTTCTAACTTTTTGGTATTAAGAACTTTACACCCTAAGGATTTACAGTATATTAAGGAAATGATTCCTAATGTAAGCGAAGAGGTATTAGCCCATCTTAGAATGTTACAGCCAGGTTCATCAATCGCCTTTGGAAGTGCTTTTAGGGTTCCAATGGCTATAAGGTTTGAAAAACCTAATCCAGAACCACATAGTATGAATAGCGATATTGAAAAAATATGGTATGGATTATAGTAAACTAAAGTAAAATAGATTGTAAAATCTTTAAAAAGCGAAATACTTATGATAATATATAAATATAAAATATGGAGGATATAGAAAATGGCATTTAGTAAATTAAAAAATAAACTTTTTGGAAATTCTGATAATGAAGATATGGAAGAAGAATATTATGAAGTAGATGGTGAGGTAATCGCTAATGTAAAGAAGGATTCGACAATGATCTTGTTAGAACCGAGAGCTTATTCAGAATCAAAGCAAATAGCAGATTATCTTAAAAAGAAATCGTCGGTTATTGTAAATTTAAGAAGAGTAACACCTGATCAAGCTAAAAGGATAGTTGATTTTTTAAGTGGAGCGGTTTATGCAATGAACGGAGATTTACAAAAATTAGGTGGAGGAATATTCCTATGCTGTCCTAGTTCAGTAGCAGTTGAAGGTAAAATTTCTGATGATGGATTAAAAAAGAAGGATACAAAGGCCTCATCAGAAGATGATGAATTTGATTTCTAAGATAAATTAATAAGTTAAAGGAAGGTGAGGTCGTGAAGAAGTTTACCGTAGTTGAGCGTGGTTACAATATTGAAGAAGTAAGCAAGTTTCTTGACGATGTCATTTTTCAAACAGAAAATATGCTTAACAAGATGAAAGAACAACAACAAGAAATAGAAAACTTAAATTCTCAGTTAGTTAATTTTAAAAAGACGGAGGATGAATTAAAGAATGCTTTATTTAAAGCTGAACAGACATCTACCGATATTAGAAAAGCAGCCTATGAAGAGCGAAATTCAATTGTTGAGGATGCGAGAAAGAATGCTTCAAGAATTATAAATGATGCTTTATTAAGAGCTGAGAAAATAGAGATAAAAGCTGATGTATTAGAAAGAAATATGCGAATATTTAAAAGAAAGCTAAAACTAGTTGTTGAACAACAATTAGCGGTTATTGAAGAAATAGATGAAATAGAACTTAAATAGTTCTTTTTTTATTGCACAAAAAAACTTAGTTTAAACTAAGTTTACTAGCAATACTAAAATCTTATTATGCTTCGGTTTCGTTAGCATTTTTAACATTTCTTACTTTTCTTGCTGATTTAATTTCTTTAGCACTCAATCTAATTCTTGTACCATCTTCTAATCTAACAACTTGAAGATTTAGATTTTGTTTACTATTAGTAGTATTAAGTGCATGTGATCTAATTCTTTTTCCTTGATTAGGTTTTCTATTTGTTAGGTTAATAGCCATAATAAGACCTCCTTTAAATACTAACCAACTTTACCATAAATTATTGTAATAGTCAAATTATTTAAAGATTGTTATAATAGAAATATAGGTGATATTATGTATACTCCATTATATGTAAAATCAAATTATAGTTTTTATGAGAGTCTTATTAGAATTGAAGATTTAATTAATTACTGTAAGGATAACAATATCAAAGAGGTAGCACTAACAGATGAAAATATGATTGGTACTATGTATTTTTATAATGTTGCAAAAAAAAATGATATTAAGCCGCTAATCGGACTAGAGGTTAAGCTAAATGAATTTAAGATCCTTCTTTATGCAAAAAACTATAAAGGATATCAAAATTTAATTAAAATAGAGACTAGGAAAACCGAGTTAAGTGTTGAATTAATTAAGCAATATCTATCAAATCTTATAATGATTCTTCCGTATGAAAGCAGAGTATTATTTGAAGAATTTAAAAATGTTAGTGATCTATACCTTGGTTTTTCCAATAAAAAAGAGGAAAGGGAAGTATCTCTTATATCTATTAATGTCGTCTTTATAAATAAAGTGTTATATTTTGAGAAAAAAGATCTTTCTAATTATAAGTTTTTAGATTTATTAAAAAATAAGAAGACGATTAATGATGAAAGCCAATTTATCGAGGATAATAACTATTTTTTAACCAATGAAGAACTAGTTGAATTATCTAGTAAAAAAGGAATTGATAATACTAATTATATCGCATCTAGTTGTGAGGCAGTTTTTCCTAAGAAAAGTAATTTAATTCCTCATTTTAAAAATAGACATAATGTAAGTAGTGATGAATATCTTACTACTTTAAGTATGACAGGGTTATCAAGAAGATTTAATGATAAAGTAAGTGTTAAACATAAAGAAAGATTAGTTTATGAATTAGACATTATCAAAAAAATGGGATTTTCTGATTATTTCTTAATTGTCTATGACTATGTTCGATATGCTAAGTCTAATAATATCTTAGTATGTCCAAGAGGTAGTGCTGGTGGTAGTTTAGTTGCTTATTCCCTTGGGATAATCGATGTGGATCCACTTTTCTATAACCTTTTATTTGAGAGATTTCTAAATCCAGGAAGAGTAAGTATGCCGGATATTGATATTGATTTTCCAGATCTTTATCGCGAAGATATTATTAAATATACAAGGGATAAATATGGTGAGAAAAAGGTAGCAGGTATTGTAACAATTGGAACATTAAGAGCTAAATCAGTTGTTGATGAGGTATCAAAGGTTTTAAATATTAATTTAAAAAAGATTGAATTAATTAAAAGATTCTTAGATAATAATATTTCTTTAAAGGAAGTGTATGATGCGAACGAGGCCTTTAAAAATATTATCGATAATGATGATGAATTAAAAGAGCTGTTTAGACTATCTCTTTTATTAGAAGGTTTCCCTCGTAATATCTCAGTACACGCCTCAGGCATCGTAATAAGTGAGGATGACTTGGATGAGGATATTCCTTTAATAAAACAAGATGATGGCTATATCACTTCTTATGAGATGGATTATCTAGAGGATATCGGTCTTCTTAAGATGGATTTTTTAGGAAATAGAAATTTGGCAATCATTATGGATATAATTAAAAATGTTAAAGAAATGGATAATGTTGATATTGATTTTTTAAATATTCCATTAGATGATAAGAAGACTTTAGATTTATTTTATCGAATTGATACTAATGGGATCTTTCACTTTGAAAGCGATGCGATGAAGCATTTGTTAAGTAGTTTAAAGATTAAAGAATTTAACGATATTATATTAGCAGATTCTTTGGTTAGGCCAGGACCTGATTCTAAAACTTTCTTAGAGCGAAGAAATAATAATATAGAGGTTGAATACCCTAATGATGAAATTAAAGAAGTACTAAATGAAACTCACGGGGTTTTAGTCTATCAAGAACAAATTATGAGACTTGTTAGTGTAATGGCGGGATTTAATCTTCAAACAGCCGATATAATAAGAAGAGCGATGACTAAACACAATACTAAGGAATTAAACCGTTATAAAGATCAGTTTATTGAAGGCTCACTTAAAAATGGTTATTCTAAGGAATTAAGCGAGGAATATTTTGAAGATATCCTAAATTTTGCTAAATATGGATTTAATAAAGCCCATGCGGTTTTATATTCGTTAATTGCTTATAAAATGGGATATTTAAAAGCAAATTACCCTAAAGCCTTTTATATTAGTCTTTTATCAACTATTATGGGAAATGATAGTAAGATATCCGAGATAGTAAAGGATGCTAAAAAGGTTGGAATTAATTTTTATCTTCCAGATATTAATAAAAGTACCAATAAGTTTGAAAAAGAAGGAGATGGAATAATTTTTCCGTTATCTAACATTAAATCAATTGGTAATATAATCGCAAATGATATTGTAAAAGTTAGGGGTAAGGGATTTAAAGATATATTTGATGTGATGACTAAATTAACCGAGATTAATATTAATAAGAAAAATATTGAAAGTCTTATATATGCTTCCTCTTTTGATAGCTTTGGTTATAATAAAAACACTTTGATAGAAAATTTGGATAATTTACTTAACTATTCGTTTATTGCTAAAGGCCTAGAAGATGATTTAATTGAAAAACCGGAAATTGTAGTCTATGAAGAATTATCAAGCGATATATTAATGTCAAAAGAAAAAGAATTGTTTGGTTTTTATTTAAGTTATCATCCGGTAACTAAATATAAAGAAGAGTATAAAGTAGTTTATTTAGATAAGCTAAAGGATTATAATAATAGAGAAGTTGATACGGTAATCTTAGTTGAAAGAGTTAAACTTCATGAAGATAAAAACAAAAATACCATGGCATTCATAAGAGGATCAGATGAGGAAACAACGGTAGACTTTATTTTGTTTTCAAAGGTATTTGATACGGTTAAAGATGTTAAAAAAGGAGATATTTTGCTTATTAGAGGAAGAGTAGAAGTAAAGACGAGATTACAAATAGTAGTTAATATGGCAAAGATATTAAATAGATAAGGAGATAGTATGAAAAAGTTAAAAGAATTTGGGTGGTTTGAATGGTTAGCAATAATTATAATGGTTGTATCAGGGATTTTATTTATCTATAATTTTATAGATGCTTTTGGGTAGTATATGGGTACTTTATATATAGTAGCTACTCCGATTGGAAATTTATCTGATATTTCTTTTAGAGCACTTGATACTTTAAAGAGTGTTTCTTTTATCCTATGTGAAGATACGAGGGTAAGTATTAAACTATTAAACCATTATGATATTAAGAAAAAATTGATCTCTTATCACAAATATAATGAAGATAAAAAGTTAGATGAAATAATTAAAAGATTAAAAGAAGAAGATCTTGCTTTAATATCTGATGCGGGTACTCCTTTAATATCTGATCCAGGTTATCTTTTGGTTAAGAGATGCAGAGAAGTTGGAATAGAGGTTGTTGGAATACCAGGAGCATCCGCTATTACAACCGCACTTTCAATATCGGGGATGGATACTAATTTATTTTCTTTCTTTGGTTTTTTAAATACAAATAATAAAAACTTTAATAAGGATATCGATAAAATAAAGGAATGCAATATAAATACAATAGTTTTATATGAATCTCCTAAAAGAATAGTTAAATTAGTTGAAAGATTAAGTATGGAGTTTTCTAATTCTAAAATATTTATGGGATCGGATTTAACCAAGCTTCATGAAAGAGGTTTTTATGGAGAGATCAAAGAGGTTTATGGACTAATTAAAAACGATCCTAATATCGAAAAAGGTGAGTATGTTGTCATTTTAGAAAAAAAAGAGGAAAAAGAAGAAGATGGTGATGAAATTTCTCTTGAGGCCTTAATAATTGATTATATGATTAAAGAAAATATTTCGATAAAAGAAGCGATTAGTAGAATAGCTAAAGAAAAAAGGATAAGTAAAAACAAGTTGTATGATGCTAGTCTAAATTTAAAAAATGTTGCAAAAGTCAATTTGTCGTAAATAATTTTAAAATAAAAAGCAATAATGTTTTTTATTTTTTTTTGATGTGTTACAATGTATTTTACGGAGGTAATAATATGAAAGATGAGTGGAGAGGTTTTAACGAGGGAAGATGGACAAATAATGTAGATGTTAGTTCGTTTATTTCCAGTAATTATATAGGATATGATGGAGATGATTCTTTTTTATTATCGCCAACTACTAGAACAAAAAATCTTTGGAATAAATGTGAATCTTTATTAAAAGAAGAATTAAAAAAAAGAGTATTAGATATTGATACGGTAAATATTTCTGGTATTAATAATTATGATGCTGGATATATCGATAAGGATTTGGAGGTTATTTTTGGCCTTCAAACAGATGCTCCATTAAAGAGGATTGTTAATCCTTTTGGTGGTCTTAGAATGGTTTATAATGAGCTTGATGCTTATGGATATAAATTAGATTCTAATGTAGAAAAATATTTTAAAATGTTTAGAAAGACACATAATGATGGTGTTTTTGATGCGTATACAAAAGAAATTAGAATCGCAAGAAAAGCTGGTCTTTTAACTGGACTTCCTGATGCTTATGGAAGAGGTAGAATTATAGGAGATTATCGTAGGATAGCTCTTTATGGAATCGATTATTTACAAGAACAAAAGGCTCGCGAATTTAACGAAGTTTTCATCGGCACTATGAATGATGAGCTAATAAGGTTAAGAGAAGAATTATCTATGCAATATAAAGCCCTAGAAGAAATGAAAGAGATGGCTTTAAAGTATGGTTTTGATATTTCTAAACCAGCAAAAAACTCGATTGAGGCAGTTCAGTGGACTTATTTTGGATTTCTAGCAGCAGTTAAGGAAAATAATGGAGCAGCTATGAGTCTTGGAAGAGTTGATGCTTTCTTTGATATCTATTTTGAAAGAGATTTAAAAGAAGGAACTATTACTGAAGAAGAAATCCAAGAGATCATTGATCAATTTGTAATTAAACTAAGATTAGTTAGACATTTAAGAACTCCTGAATACGATGAATTATTTACTGGAGATCCAACCTGGGTTACTTGCTCAATAGCGGGAATGAATGAAAACGGAAAAAATATGGTAACTAAGACTAGTTATCGTCTTCTTCATACTTTGATTAATCTTAATCCTTCACCAGAGCCTAATTTAACGGTTTTATGGAGTAATGACTTACCAGAGAGTTTCAAAAAATTTGCAGCTCATATCAGCATTAAAACAGATTCAATTCAGTATGAAAATGATGATGTTATGAGACCTCATTTTGGAGATGATTATGCTATTTCTTGTTGTGTTTCAGCCATGAGAGTAGGTAAGGATATGCAGTTTTTTGGAGCACGTTGTAACCTAGCTAAAGCACTTTTATACTCGATTAATGGCGGAATTGATGAAATGAGTGGTGCGAAGGTTGTAGAAGGTTTTGATCTTATAAATGATGAAATTTTAGATTATGAAAAAGTGAAAAAAGCTTTTTATAAAATGCTAGAGCATATTGCTAAACTTTATTCTAATACGATGAATATAATTCACTATATGCACGATAAATATGCCTATGAAAAGGGTCAGATGGCTCTTCACGATACCGATGTTCATCGTCTAATGGCTTATGGAGTAGCAGGATTATCCGTAGTAGCAGACTCTTTATCGGCTATTAAATATGCGAAAGTTAAGACGATAAGAAATGAAAATAATATCGTAGTTGATTTTGAGATAGATGGAGATTTTCCTAAATATGGAAATGATGATGATCGAGTTGATTTAATTGCTAAGGATTTATTAGAAAAATTTAATGATGAATTACATAAACATAAAACTTATCGTAATGCGGAGGTTACTTTATCGGTGTTAACTATTACCTCAAATGTTGTTTATGGGCTAAAGACTGGCTCGACTCCTGATGGTAGAAAAAGGTGTGAAGCGTTTGCGCCTGGTGCTAACCCAATGCATCAAAGAGATTCTTCGGGTGCCTTAGCAAGTCTTAATTCGGTAGCAAAACTAGATTATTGTTGCTGCCGAGATGGGATTTCAAATACTTTCTCAATTGTTCCAAATAGTTTAGGAATGAATAAAGAAGAACAGATTAATAATTTAGTAGCACTTCTTAATGGTTATTTTCAACAAGGAGCACACCATTTAAATGTAAATGTTTTAAATAGAGAGACTTTAATTGATGCGATGAATAATCCAGAAGAC
This sequence comes from uncultured Clostridium sp., assembly GCA_964388545.1. Classification (GTDB taxonomy): domain Bacteria; phylum Bacillota_I; class Bacilli_A; order RF39; family UBA660; genus RUG13868. The sequence goes on along the minus strand of CAYMAV010000002.1, from coordinate 51,793 downwards.
TATCCGCTTTTAACAATAAGAGTTTCTGGATATGCCGTTCATTTTAATAGGCTTACTAGAGCACAACAAGAAGAAGTTATTAGTAGGAGTTTTCATAATAAAATATGATAAAAGGTAGTGTTAATTCGGTTGAAACCTTTGGACTTGTTGATGGCCCAGGGATTAGATTAGTAATATTTTTAAATGGTTGCAGGCTAAGATGTAAGTTTTGTCATAATCCGGAAATGTTTAATATTGGGAATTTAAATAGAACACCTGAAGAGATTGTAAATAAGACCTTAAGATATAAAAATTATTTTTCAAATAAAGGTGGAATTACCTTCTCAGGCGGAGAACCTTTACTTCAAGTTGATTTTTTAATAGAAACGATGAAGTTATTACGCGAGAATAAAATTCATATTGCTATTGATACCTCTGGTGTAGGGGTTGGAAGATATGAAGAGATACTTAATTTAGTTGATTTGGTTATTTTTGATATTAAACATGTTGAAGAAACAGGTTATAAAGAGATAACCGGATTATCGATGGATGAATTTAATAGATTCTTAGAAGTTTTAAATAATAGTGGTAAAGAGGTTTGGATTAGACAGGTAATTATCCCTGGAGTTACCGATTCGTTAGAATATATTAAAAAATTAAAGGATTACATAAGAAATATTAATAATGTAACAAGAGTTGATTTTCTTCCGTATCACCGATTGGGTATTGAAAAATATCAGGCGCTTGGAATAGTTTATCCATATGAAGATAAAATGGATATGGATGTTGAAAAAAACAAAGAACTATATAATGAATTTTTAAAAATGGACTAGTAATAGTCTTTTTTTATTTTATTAATCTTGTTATAATCGATGTATAAGGAAAATAATTATGAATAAATTTGATATTTTATACGAGGATAATCATCTAATTGTGGTAGTTAAGCCTTCTAATATTTTAAGTCAAAAAGATATTACTAATGATGAAGATATCCTAACTTTAGTTAAAGAATATATTAAAGAAAAATATAGTAAACCTGGTAATGTTTATTTAGGACTTGTTCATAGACTTGATCGTGTTGTTGAAGGGATTATGGTTTTGGCTAGAACCTCGAAAGCGGCAGCTAGACTTTCTAAAATGTTTCAAGATGATCTTATAACTAAAAGATATCTAGCTTTAGTAGAAGGAAATATAAAAAGTGATGGAGAGTTTGAAGATAGGCTTTTAAAGCTTGATAATGGTAATACCATTGTTGATAATAAAGGAAAACTTGCAAAATTAAAGTATCGCGTTATAAAAAGTATCGGTAATAGAACACTAGTAGATATCGAACTTATAACGGGAAGACATCATCAAATAAGGGTTCAATTTACTCATCATGGATATCCGATAGTTGGAGAACAACGATATTTCAATAGTAAGGAATTAGCTCTTGAGCTTTATTCCTATTATTTAGAATTTACTCATCCAACCACGAAGGAAATTATGAAATTTAGTTATATACCAAAAAATAATATAGTAGGGGGATTAATTGATGAAGGAATTATTAACAGTATACGAAGATAGGGAAGAATTACATTTATCTTGCGAGGATATAGAAGGCTTAGATAAATATTTACAAGGACGAGATATTTTGTTTAATTATGAAATTATCAAAAAGGTGGATAATAAAATAATTATTAGCAAAGAAGATTATCCAAATTATGACCGCTTTAGAGTTGTATATACTAAGAAGTCTATCGATAAGGAAGAGGTTATTTATTTTACTAATGATGTTAAAAAAAGAGCTGCTAATTCTTATTCAAATGAGGAAATAGAAATTAGAATAATCGAATCCTATAAAGGAATAAGCCTATCTTTTCAAACTAAGGAAATTTATAATAAATATTCGCTTTATGAAAAAACGAAAACCGGTTATAAAATGATCCTGGAAACCGAACTTTTTCAAGTAACTACTAATAGTGTTAAAAAGGATAAAACTTATATGGTTTTAGCCTATAAAAAAGAGGAAGATAAGTTTGTTTTGGCTAATAGATCTAAGGATTTTAAGATAACCTTTGAAAAGTTTAATAAAAAAAGGAAAAACTCTTTGACAGTGGTTATTCCTGTATTTAATGGAGAATTCTTTTTACCAAGAACACTGGACTCTGTATTGCTTTCTCGTTTTCAAGACTTTGATGTTATTTTAGTAAATGATGGTTCAAAGGATAAGACTTTAGAAGTATTTAAATGGTATGAAGATAAATATCCTTTTATTAAAGGTATAGATAAAAAATGGTCAGGGCCTTCTATGACTAGGAATGTTGGGATAGAGGTTGCAAGTGGTGAATATATAGGTGTTATTGATAGCGATGATTTAGTACACCCATATATGTATGAGTTATTGGTTAAAAACGCTTTAAAAGAAGATGCTGATATTGCTATTTCTAAGACAATTATCTATGAAGATGATAGTGATATAAAATATGTTTTAAATGTCGATTGTAAAGATAATGAATATATAAAATATGATTATGATAAAATGTTTGATGATTGTAGGAAAAATACTTATGAAAACGCTTATTTTGTATCGGTATGTAATAAAATTGTAAAAAAAGAGCTAACTAGGAAGGCTAAATTTCCAATAAGTAATTTTTATGAGGATTATGCTTATACTTCGCAGTTATATTCTTTTGCAAATAATTTTATATTAGTAGGTGATGCTTATTATATTTGGGATAAAAGAAAAAGAGGTACTTTTGGAACGTTATCAACCTCATATGTTGGAAATAATGTAAATTTAATAGAGGAATATGTAAAATCATTAAGTTATGCATTAAAAGAAGGTAATAAAGAAAGATCAGAATATTTAGTTTATTATGCTGTACATTACTTAAATGATTATTTTAAAGTTATTAAATCTAACGAGGTAACGGTCTTAAAATATATGGAATATATCGGTAGAAATATTGGCAAAAAATTAATTTTAGAAAACAAATATATTAAAGAAGAAAAAGAAAAATATAAAGAATTTTTAGAAAAGTTATCTAAATAAATTTTTCTTTCTTGATTTTACATTTTATTTTTGTTATTCTATTATTAGAATAAATATAGGGAAGAGGAAATGGGATATGAATATATTTGAAATATTGAGTTTTGATTTTGGAGCATTTATAACATCAGCGCCAGGGATAATGATAATAGTAGGGATTGCTTTATTATTAGTAGCAGTTGTTTTCTTAGTTTTAGATAAGAAAAAGAATGCTAAAAATAATGAAGTAGGACCAGCTGTGGAAGAGTCGACTGAGGCAAAAGAACAAGAACCAGTTGCAACACCAGAAGTAACACCAGAGGTTACTGGACCAGTAGTAGTAGCATCTGAAGGAGATGGAGTTAAGGAAGTACCAGTTGCAGTAGAACCAGAGGTAGTAAACTTTACAGAACCACCTGCTATAGATATGGCAACAGCTCCAGTTTTAGAAAAACCAGTAATAGAAGAGTTACCAACAGCATCTGCTCCGGTTGAAAACCTTAATGCGGAACCAGTTGTAACAAAAGAGACACCAACTGTTTATGGCGGAGCAACACCTGAGTCAACAGTAAATGTTAGTTTAGAAGAAAAACCAAGAGAAATATATGGAGGAGCAAGTCCATTAGAAAATACTGCCCCAATTCCATCAAAATCGGTAAAGGAAGCATATCAAGGAACTCTAGGAGTAGAAAAACCAACAGTAACTGAAACATTAATGACTCCAGAAGTAAAGCCAGAGGTAGCAACAACACCTGTTGTACCAGCAGAAGCACCAAAGGTTGAGACTTTAGCAAAACCACAAGAAGAGGAAATTGAAAAGTTAGAATTTTAAAAGGAGGTAACTCCTTTTTTTTGTCAACTTATGTCAAAATATGTTAAAACTATTTAAAAAATATTAATAATGTGGTATATTTAGATTGTCTAAAGAATCGGAGTTGTAAAACCGACTAATTGAACGATAAGGGAGTTTTGATCGATAACTGGTGTGAAGGCTTATTTTAAATAAGAATCCTAAAGGTTATGTAAGGACACCCACCTGCGGGGAGCGGGTTTTATCGTACCCATTCTTTTAGACATTTTTTTGTGTAAAAATTTGGAGGCTATATGTTTGATAGATGGAAATTATTAATTGGTGAAGATTCCTTAAATATTATTAAAAATAAAAAAATAATGATTATTGGAGTAGGCGGAGTAGGTGGAGAATGTGTTATTTCTCTTATTAGAAGTGGCATAGAAAATATAGTAATAATTGATCATGATGTAGTAGAATTATCTAATATTAATCGACAAGTAATAGCCTATCATTCAACACTTGGTAAAAAAAAAGTGAATGTTTTATCTAATATTATCAAGGATATTAATCCTAATATTAAGGTTTCTAAATACGATTTATTCTTAACAGAAGAAAATATTGATGAGGTTATGAGTAATGAAAAACCAGATTATATTATCGATTGTTGCGATACGATTAAAACCAAAAAAGCGATAATAAGAAAAGCTATTGATTATAATATTTCCTTTATATCATCGATGGGAACGGGAAATAAATTAGATCCTTCAAAATTAGAAATTGCTGATATAAAAAAGACGGATATTTGTCCTTTAGCAAAGATTATTCGAAAGTGGGCTAAAGAGGAAAATATAAAAGAGAAAATAATGGTTTTATATTCAAAAGAAATACCTATCTATAAAGGTGAAGTAGTAGGATCATCTTCCTTTGTTCCGAATGCAGCGGGATTATATATTGCTAGTTATGTAATAAAAGATTTACTAAAAATGTAAAATGTGGTATAATCACCGAACAGGTGATGCCTATGGTTAAAAATATTAAGTTATATTATGCTGATGCTTTATCTGATAAAGCTTCTTTATTTCTAAATAAAAATATAAAGCCAGAAAATAGAGCTTTTGAGATGGAATATATCGATGCTATTACTAGAGCAAAAATGTTATTAGATAAAGTTATTGTGACAAGATCATATATAGAAAGGACGACTTTTAAATCTTTTGAGGAGTATTTAAGAAAAATCGCAGATGATTTTTCAACACCATTATTGGATTATTATTTTAGTTATGCTCAAAATAATTCAAGCATTTATCAGGCTTTTGGTAAACTTCCTTCTCCAAATATAAACTATGATTATAGATATAATGATGTTTTTGCGACAATAAAGGTTGATGATTTTTCTACAAATAAGGGATTTGCCATTTTAGCTCATGAATTTGGGCACTATTATCAGGCCTACTGTGATAATAGGGGATTTGATGTCTTAAGTACTCCTTTACATTCGGAAATAATACCAATTTATTTTGAGTATTTGATGTATAAAGTTACTTCTCCAAATGGTTTTAAAGAGTTTATAAATAATAGATCAAAAGCAACGTTTGATCCAGTCTCTGGAGTTAAATCATTATTTAATTTAAGCCTAAAAGAAATTTTAGAACTAAAAAACAAATATTCAGACTTTAGAAATTATATAAATGATTTTATTAAGTATTTATATTCTTATAATGCTGCCTTAGGTATTATAGAAAGAAGATTACAAGATAAAAGAGCAGTTGATTTAGCAATTGAACAACATCTATCAGGAAGAATTGATTCTAATCGTTTAATGTCAAATTTAGATATAAAAATCGAAGATTTATCAACTGTTGAAAAAGTTTTGGTTAAGAAGCAAAACAATACTTAATAAAAACTTTTTTTTATGATATACTTTTTAGGTATTAAAAGAAGGTAAAATATGAAAAAAGATAAAAAAAAGATAATTTATATACTGGTGTTTTTTTCTTTTGTATTATTTCTCTTTTCGATAAAGTATATTTTTGTTAAAAAAAGAAATTTTGATATTAATATAGAAGGAATTGATAAATTAATGATAGTAGCTCATCCGGATGATGAGATGTTATGGGGCGGAGGATCTCTTATCAAGGATGATTATCTTGTTGTTTGTATAACTTGTGGTAATAATATAGTTAGAAATTATGAATTTATTAATGTTATGAATAAAACAAATGATAAATATATTTTACTTGGTTATCCTGATAAAGAGAAAAAAAGTATGAGATCAAAATGGAAGAGACAATATAAAAATATTGAAGAAGATCTTAAAACAATTATTAATCTAAAAAATTGGAAATTAATTGTAACTCATAATCCAGATGGTGAATATGGTCATATCCATCATAAAATGACCAGTAAGATGGTTACCAGTGAGGTAGATGATAAAAATAAATTATATTATTTTGGAAATTTCTATAAAAAAAGAGATATTAAAAATATAATAGATGAATTAATACCTTTGGAAGGAAATATTTTAAAAGAAAAAGAAGAAATGTTAGGAATATATCAATCGCAAAGTTTTTATCAATTTAGATATCAACATATGATACCTTTTGAAAATTGGATTAGATATGATGAATGGAGTAAAGATGAAAAACTTAAATAAAAAGGATTATAAATATTTAGTGATTACTATATTATTGTTTTTAATAATATTTTTTACTCTTAATAGTTTAACCTTTTACTATGGTTCAACTCTTGATTGGTATTCACAACATATTTCAATTCCAGAATATTTTAGAACACTTTTTTATGAATCAAAAGAAATAATACCAAAGTTTGCGATGAATATTGGAGGAGGACAAAATATCTACAATTTTAGTTATTATGGATTATTTAGCCCAATTATTTTAATATCCTATTTATTTCCTTTTATAGAAATGGTTGATTTTTTAATATTATCAAGCGTTATATTAAATATCTTAAGCACTGTTTTCTTATACATTTTTCTTAGAAAGAAAAAGTTTAGCGAGGAAACTTCCTTTTTATCCTCAATTCTTTTTATTCTTGCAGATTCGTTAACTTTTCATTCGCATCGACATTTGATGTTTGCAAATTATATGTTATTTTTAATATTAGGGTTTTTTGGAATTGATAAGAAAATAGAAAAAAATAAAAACTCGTTATTGATAATTTCAGCATTTTTAATGATTATGACTAGTTATTATTTTAGTATAAGTGGAATATTAGTTTTAGTAATTTATTATTTTTATCCACTTAAACTAAAAAATATTAATTTTAAAAAGATATTTAATCATTTAATAAGCATTAGCATACCTCTTTTAATATCGGTTTTAGCATCCGCAGTATTAATAATTCCAACATTTTATACCTTGGTTATTAATCGAAATGCCTCTAATACCTTAATAGCGTTCAATACTCTTTTTTTACCAAGTGCTGATAATATCGATAATATCCTTTATAACTCTTATGGAATAGGACTTAGTTTCCTTTCCTTTATTGCGATATTAAACTTGTTTAATAAAGATAAAAAACACTTTAGATTAGGTATTTTGCTTATTTTAATAACCTTTTTAAATATCTTTAATTTTATATTAAATGGATTTATCTATGTAAATGCTAAAAGTTTGATGCCATTTTTACCTTTATTTATCTATGTAACTGCCATTTTTATTGAAGATATTTTTAAAAAGAAGGTTCAATATAGGAGATTATTGATTCTAATTACTTTATTTTTAACTTGGATTCTTATTTTTGGATCTGAAATAAAATATTTGCTATTATTAGAATTTACACTTCTTTTAATAAGTTTTTTAGCATATTTAAAATATTCAAAAAAGATTATACTTATTATAATGATAATCGTGCTTTCTTTTGTTAAAAGTTATGTAGGCAATCATGTTGATTACTTAGAAAACAAGGTTCAGTTTAGGCATGAAAATAACGATATAAAAACGCATTTAAAATATATCGATTTCCTTGAAAAGAACAGTAATGATTTTTATCGTATAAACATTAATTATAGAACGGCTAAAAATCCAAATAAGCTTTTTAATAATATTAATTATTATAATGCTACTAGCTATTCTTCTATTGATAATCGATATTATAATAGGTTTTATTATGATTATCTAACTAACGAGATGCCTTATCGAAATAGAATGCTGGTTGTAAGTAGTAATAATCTTCTTTCTAATATGCTTTTAGGTAATAAATATTTTATAAGTAGAGAAAAAGCTCCTCTTTTATACAATGAGGTTAAATTTAAAAATTTCTATCTCTATGAGAATAAAAATGTATTGCCAATTGCCTACTTTAATTCTAATCTTATAACTTATAATGATTTTGAAAAGATGAACAAATACGAACAACAAGTAGGGTTCTTAAAGCTTATTGTTAACGATAAGATATCAAAAAACAATTATAAAAATTCAGTTGTTAAAGAAGATATTAAACTAGAAGAATTATTTAATTATGATGGATTAATAAAAAATGATGATTCATCAATTGAGATAAATGCTGAACATGGATTTTTGCTTAATTATAAAATAGGTGGTAAATATAAAGATAAAATTTTATTTATTAAATTTAACTTAAAAGAGCAAAAGCGTGATTTAAGAATAAAGATTAATGGAATGGAAAATGTTTTAACCAATAAAAATTGGAAATATTTTAATGGAAATAACGATTTTAACTATACTTTGTCAATTAAAGATGAAGAAGAGTTAAAAATAATGTTTACCAAGGGAAAATATATTATTAAAGATTTAGAAGTGTATTCTTTAGATGTAGATGATATTAAAGATATAAGGGATAATATTGTACCTTTAAATATAAATAATAAAACAGCAAATACTATTGAAGGTAATATAGAAGCAAAAGAAGATGGTTACCTTATTTATACAATAGGCTATGATAAAGGATTTACTGCTTATGTAGATGGAAAAGAAGTTGAAATAGAAAAGTTAGATTATTCATTTATAGGAATATCTTTAACAAAGGGAGTTCATAAAGTAATGCTAGAATATAATCCACCCCTGCAAAAAGAAGCGATCATTATTTCGCTTATTGGAATATTTGCCTTTATAATTAATCTATATATTGAAAAGAAAAAGAGTGTTAATAATTAATGGTTGACACCTCTTTTTAATTAATATATAATGCATATAGATGAAATGGAGGGAATAAAATGGCAGTTAGAATTAGATTAACTAGATTAGGGGCTAAAAACAAACCAGTTTATAGAATTGTTGCTAGTGATTCAAGAAAATCAAGAGATGGACAATATATTGAACAAATTGGTACATATAATCCAGCTAATGATGAGGTTGTTATTAATGATGAAGTAGCACTTAAATGGTTAAATGATGGAGCACTTCCTACAGATACAGTTAGAAGTCTATTAAGCAAAAAAGGCGTTATGGCTAAATTTAGAGAAGATAAAAAAGGAAGTAAATAATTATGGAATTAGTTGAATTAACAAAGGAAATTTTGATGTCTCTTGCTAAGGATAAGGATAGTGTTTCGGTTAAGGAATTTGAAACTGAAGAAGAAAATACTATTATGATCCAGGCGATGGTTTCTTCTAATGATATTGGAAGAATAATCGGAAGAGAAGGTAAAAATATTAAGGCGATAAGAACTTTAGTTCAAGCTAGTAGTAGCTTAAAAGAAAATAAAAGAGTAAGAATTGAAATAGATAGTTTTTAATTCTTTTTTTATGTTTTTAATGTATAATATAAGTAACTAATTAATTAGGAGGACTTATGGATATATTAATAGTTTATAGTAAGAGATTTTATAAGTATATTGATAATATTAAAGATAAACTTGAGAGGATGAATATAAATGTTCATTTTCCTAATTGTTATGGTGAAGATGATATAGAAAATAAAGAAAAAAAGATGACGGAAGAAGAGCAAAAAAAATTTAAAAGAGAAATGATAAAAAGAAGTGAAAAAATAGTAAAAGATGTCGATGAAATCATAGCTCTTAATTTAGATAAAGAAGAAGATGGAAAAGTTTATAAAAATTATATTGGTGGTTCAACCTTTTTAGAGATGTATGAGGCTTTTAGATATAATAAAAAAATTTATTTATATAACGATATTCCGGAAGGATTGTTATATGATGAAATTCATGGTTTTTCTCCAATTGTTTTAAATGGAGATTTTTCAAAAATAAAATCTTAATTATAGGTTTATAAATTGTATAAATCTTTAATATATGGTATTATTTAATAAGAAATTTAAGGATGTGTAGTGTATGAAATTCAAATTTGTAGCAACAGAAAAAGATCTGACAATTTTTGCTATATTTGCTGTATTTTTATTGTATTTAATTGCTATTTCAGTATTAAATATACAGACTTTATCAGCCGATGGAACTTTTTATGGGTTAAATCCAATACCAGCGTTTTTTCCAGATAATATAGCATATACTTTAATTCTTTATTTAGTTTCAATGGTTGGACTTTTATTAAGCGTTAAATCTTATTTCTTTGAATTTGAAAAAGGTTTTGGTTTTCGCGTTGGTAAAGTTAATTCAGGCGGATATAGTGATTGGGCTAATGTTAAAGAAATTAAAAACGATAAAGATGTAGTAAGGGTGTTAGCATCTGATGATAAAATTAAACATGCTGGAACACCGCTTATTTCTAATGGTACTGAATTATGGGTGGATAACGGAGAGTTTCATACTTTAGTAATAGGATCTACTGGTTCTGGTAAAACTCAGTGTATTGTTTTACCTCAATTAAGAACTTTAATTAAAGCAGGAGAATCAATAATAGTTACTGACCCTAAGGGGGAGTTATATGAAGATACCGGAGAAATGTTAAGAGCTAATGGTTATAATGTAATATTATTAAACTTTCGTTCTCCACAAAGAGGAAATTGTTGGAATCCACTGGATCTACCTTATAGATTATACAAAGCTGGAAATTTTGATAAGGGAATTGAGTTAATAGATGACTTAGCATTAAATATATTGTATGATGAAAAGTCGCAAAACGACGATCCATTCTGGCAAAATACGGCAGCAGATTACTTTACGGGTATTTCTTTAGCACTTTTTGAAGATGCTCCAGAAAATCAGATAAATATTAATAGTATTAATTTAACTTCTTCGGTTGGAGACGATAAATTTGGTGGTTCAACTTATATAAAAGAGTATTTTAACTATAAGGAACCAACAAGTGCTGCTTATGTAAATGCGATAGGAACGGTAGCGGCTCCTAGTGATACAAAGGGAAGTATTATTTCGGTTTTTAAACAAAAGGTTAAACTTTTTGCAACTCGTGAAAATTTAACAGAAATGTTAAGTTATAGTGACTTTGATATTTCAACGATTGGTAAAGAAAAAACAGCAGTATTTATAATTATTCAAGACGAAAAGAAGACATATCACTCATTAGCAACAATTTTTATTAAACAAGCATATGAAACTTTAATCGATGTTGCTCAACATAATGGTGGTAAATTGCCAATTAGAACTAACTTTATTCTTGATGAGTTTGCAAACATGCCCCCTTTAAAAGATGTTACAACAATGATTACGGCAGCAAGGTCAAAACTTATTCGTTTTACTTTGATTATTCAAAATTTTGCTCAGTTAAATCAGGTTTATGGAAAAGATGAGGCAGAAACTATTAAAGGTAACTGCGGTAATATTATTTATCTTATTTCTACGGAATTAGCAGCTTTGGAGGAGATTAGTAAGTTATGTGGAGAAAAAAAATCTAAAAAGGATGATAAAACAGCTTCAACACCACTTGTTACAGTAAGCGATTTGCAAAGGATGAAGCAATTTGATCAAATACTTTTAAGACTTAGAAAAAATCCATTTAAACACTCTTTTGTTCCAGATTTTAAAATTGACTGGGGTGGAAAAAAATATCCGAAAGCTAAATATAACGAAAGAGAAAAAAGAAAGATTGAAGTTTTTGATATAAGAGAATTTGTTAAAGCTAAGAAAAATGAAAAGTTAAATGAGATGATGGCATCTATCAATAAAGATAAAAAAGATGATGATGCAAAAAAAGCAAGTCCTGATATGGATTTTGGTTATAGTCCTGATATGGATTTTGGTTATAGTCCTTTTGGTTTTAATGGTGAAAACAATAAACCGACAGAAAAAAGAAATTCAAAGCCAGATTTATCGGTTAGCGATTTAGTTGCTAAAATAGATGCTAAGTTAAATGAGATTGAAGAAGAAGAAAGAAAAGAAAAAGAAAGAAAAGAAAAAGCTAGATTAGAAAAGCAAAATATAAAAGTAACTGAAGAGATTTGTAATCGAATAGAGGCAGATGTTAATAAAAATATTGAACATTTAGAAAAAACATATGAAGAAAAACCTAAGATAACTGTTGAAAATAATGTCAAAATATACGATAATCCAAGCGAGTTAAAAATAGAAAAAGAAATTGCAATCGAACCTCCAAAGCCAGTAGCAACTATAAAACTAGAAGATATTAGTGAGGATGAAAAGTTTTTTGATGATTTCTTTGATGATTAGGAGCAATATGAAAAAGTTTATAGCTATATTATTTATGATTCTTTTACCGCTTAATGTATTCGCGGCAAATAAAGTTGATACTGTAACATTAAGTGCTTGTGTTGATGCAAATTCTGCACGTTTTATGTACGGTTTAAAAGAAATTAAGGTAAAGTTTATCGGGGTTGATACTACTGATGAAATTACTTTTGATAATAAGGTTTTCTCAGTTAGCGATTATACCTGTTCTCTTTTAAAAAAGGCTAAGAAGATTAATTTAGAGTATGAACCTAGCTTAAAAGAAGATCAATATGGTAGAATTCAAGCTTGGGTTTTAATAGATGGAGTACTATTACAGGAAAATCTTGTTAAAAACGGTTATATTAAACCAGTTTTTCTAGAAGAAAAATATATCTATTTTAAAAAATTATCAGAAGCAGAAGCATTAGCTAAAGAAAAAGAGATTGGTATTTGGGAGAAAATTGAAGAAGAAAAACCAAAAGAAGAGGTAAAAGAAGAGAAAAATATCTTTCAAAAAATACTAGATTTTATAGTAGGCTTATTTAATAAGTTAATAGATTTTATCGATAAGTTAATTAAAGATATATTTTAGGAGGTTATTATGACAGTTTATGAAATGGCCAAAAGTTTTAGATCAAAATATCCTTTAACAATTGCATGGAGATTAAGAAAAAATTCTTTAATAATCGAAAAGCATTTAAATCCTGGAGAAGAGATTTTGTATTTATTTGTTGCACAAAAAAATGAACATTTCTATGATGTATTTTCAACAGCTATAATCGCCCTTACAAATGAGAGACTAATTATTGGAAGGAAAAGATTTGTCTTTGGTTATTACTTTGATTCAATTATGCCCTATATGTATAATGACCTTAATATAAGAGCAGGATTAATTTGGGGGAAAATAAAAATTGATACAATTAAAGAAGAAGTTGTACTAACAAATATTGATAAAGCAGCACTTCCAGAGATTGAGACAAATATTAGTAAGAATATGATCAGATTAAAGAAAAAATATGGAAAGCCTAATGAAAAATAATTATCTTATTATTTCTTTGGATAAATTTAACGCCCAATTTAATTTAGATATTATTCTTAAATCGATAAAAGAGGATTATGACTTAATTAAATATTTATATCCTGATACCTCTTTTGCTAAGTTAACTGAGGAACTGGATACTTTTAATCTTTTTACAAATAAAAAAGTAGTTATTTTAGAAAATTTTGAATTAGTTGATGAAAAAGATTTATCGGTATTGATAAAGTATTTAGAAAAACCTAGTGATAATTATTTAATATTGGTTGCAAATTCTATAAAGAAGAACATTTTATCAAAGATAGATAAATATCTAGAAATAATAGAGAAATATATAAATTCTGAAGATTTAATAAAAAAGAATTTGGAACATTATAAAATGGATAATGATACGATAAAATATTTTGCTATTCATTGCTTAAATAATAATGAAAAGATATTAAACGAATTAAATAAATTAAAAATTTTAAAAATAAATGACGATGAAAAAATAATTACTAAAGAAGATATCATTTTTAATGTAGTTAGAGATTATGAAGATGATCCATTTATTTTACCTAATGCGATTAGCAAAAAGGATAAATTTAAAGCGATCGAGATTTTTCATAGGCTATCTAGCAAGGAAAAGGATTCAGTAAAGCTTTTAGCAACTATTTCTCATCAGATTAGAAATTTATATATTGCTAAGATTTTATCTAGTAAAATGACTCCAGAGGAAATAGCAGACTTTACTAATCAAAAACTATATCCAGTTAAATTGGCGATTAATAATTCCGAGAATTATACAGAAACAGAACTTATCGATATGCTTGATGCTTTAAGTGATATTGATATTATAAGCAAGAGTGAATATAAAGATATCGATTTATTATTTGAACTCTTTATTTTAGGATTATAGGTGGTTGTATGATAAAAAAAAGTATTTCATTTATATTAATAATTATTATATTGTTAATCTTCTATCAAATCGGTGCTAATTACTTTAAAAAATCTCATAATATCGATTATTTTTATAAGAATAATAATATGGTTTTTAAAATAAATGAAAAATATATAAAAAACAAAGATAATGATTATTATTTATTGAAAGTTAATTACAAGGAAAAAGATTTTCTTTTTGATACAGATAATAATTTTAATAAACAAATAGAAATTGTCGAATCAGTTAATGTTTATGAAGAAAATAATCTTTTATGTTTAGCACTTGATTATAAAAACGATAGTGAAAGTAGTTATCCTTTATGTTATGAAGATGATAATTTAGTATCTTTTAGTATGGTAGAGAAAAAATATGATTTTAGTGCTTTTATGAAAAAACTAAAAAAATCAACCTATGAGGATTATAAAAAATTAGATAAGGATACAATTCCCTATGACGATATTTCTTTAAATTTAGGCTATTTAAATGAAGAAAACATTTTAGTATACTCTTATAAAAAAATAGTTTTATTAAACAAGAATAGAAGAGATTATTTTGTTTTTGCAAATTATGATGTATATAAGAATAATTATGGTTATCAATTGGGTAAATTCTATATTGTTCCTAAATTATCATCTTCTCCAGTTCTTGATGAATTTATTGTGTACAATATTGAAAATGGAGTGCAAAAAGATATCGATTTTGGTAATTCAATATCAAAAAATTACTATATTAATGGAGAGTATGAAAATAAATTATATATTTTTGACAGAAGTAATTTAAAACAATATTCAATCGATCCAATTAAAATGGAGGTATTGGAGATTGCTAATACCGAAAAAGAGGGTATTAATATTGTACATGGAAAAAAGAAGGATATAAGTGTTTATGAACTTAAAAAGGATGTTATTTTTACTTTTGAATTTGAAGATTATCGTGGGTTAAATTATGATGAAATATACGATAACCCAAGAGGAAAGTTTATAGTTATTAAAAAAGATAATAAATATTATAAAATATATAAAGAGTATTTAGATAATCCGATACTTATATTAAATGATTCATCCGTTACTAATTTTAAAGTGGAAAAGGAAGATGTTTTCTACTTAAAAGATACTGTTATTTATAAAAATAATCGTTATGGAATCTTTCCATTAGTTACAAGGAATGAATTTAAATATAACAGTGAAAATATATTTGATGTATATATAGAATAATAGTTTATAATAAAGATAATAAAGGGTGATAGTGATGATATTAAGGAAACCGTATGCATTTTTAATTAAATATTTTAAATTAATACATATGATACTTTTTGCTGGTATTTTATATGTTTTGTTTAAGAGTATAAATTTATCGATTTTTTTTGGTAATTATATTACTAATTATCAAGGAGTTCCTTTATATGAGGATTATTCTGGAGCATATACTTCTACTTCGGTTATTTTAGTACTTATTGTAATAATACTTATTTCAGCAGTGGTCTTATATTTAATGAAGCATAAGAATAAACCGATTATCTTTTATGTCTTTAACTTAATTGTTTATATTATAGTTCTTTTGTTATTTTTCTATGCATCTAATTTCTTATACGATCTTCAGTTTGATGTACCAGATTTAAGATTTACAAAAATACTTAGAGATATTTATTTTACTTTAGTATTTGTCCAAATTGGTAGTTTAATCTTATCATTTGTAAGAATGACTGGTTTTGATATTAAGAAATTTGATTTTCAAAAAGATTTAATGGATTTTGAATTATCTAGTGAAGACCGTGAAGAGTTTGAGTTTCAATTAAATATTGATACCGAAGATATAAAAGCAAAAATTAGAAAAAGATTAAGGATATTAAAATATAATTATAAAGAAAATAAGTTACTGTTTTTTATATTCTTTGCAGTAGTGGGAATTGTTTTTCTATCAATTATTTTAGATTTTATACTTGTAAGAGAAAAAATATATAAAGAAGGGACAAGTTTTAAAACAAGTGCTTATAAAATAGAGGTTTTAAATAGTTATAAAACTTATACTAAAAATTTAAATGATAAGTTAAAAAGCGATAAGTTTTATTTGATAATTAAGTTAAATTATGAAAATATCTCAGGTTTTGATATTGAAAGCATTAATATGGAAAATGCTAAAGTAAAGCTTGATGAGTTTTATATGGTTACTCCTAATAAACTTCTTAATGATGATTTCCCGGAATTCGGAGAGAATTACTATAATCAGAGCATAAAAAATGGTGAGAAAAGAATATTTACTTTAGTATATGAAATTGATAAAAAATATTATGATAGTAGGAGTATTTACTTAAGATATTTATACGATATTGAATATAAAGATAGTGAAATGGATTTTAAATATCGTACAGTTAAATTAAAACCTAGTGAGTTTAATAATCCAAAAGTTATCGAAGAAAAAAAATTAGGTGAGGAGATAATTTTTAAGGATAGCCTGTTAGGAAATACTAAATTAAATATAAGGAATATAAGAATAGAACAAAACTTTTTGTATAAGGCTAAATACTGCGTAAATAATGATTGTATAACAAGATATGACAGTATTGTTCCAAATTTTAATTCGACCTATGATTTATCGGTAATGAGAATAGATTATGATTTATCCTTTGATAGAAAATATCTAGGTAATAGGTATAAAAATAATAAGTTTTTTGAAGATCATGGAAGTATAAGATTTGTTATTAAAGGTAAGGAGTATCAACATAAGATTAATCTAAAGGATATAACTCCACTTCCAACTCTTAATTATGCCTTTCTAGAGGTTAGAACTAGATTAAAAGAAGCTGAAAAAATCTATTTAGATATTAATGTTAGAAATCGAATTTATACATATATAATTAAATAGTTGAATTTAGATTTAGATTAATTTATAATAGATTTGTATTTGTTAAGAAGTAGTAATAAATGAATTATTTAAAGAGAGTTGATGGATGGTGAAAATCAATAGTATGAGATTTATGAACTTATCTTAAAAAAACAAAACCGTTACTTGCGATATAAAGTTTAAAGAGCACATTTATGTGAATTAAGGTGGTACCGCGAAATATTCGTCCTTAGCTGGATGGATATTTTTTATTTTTAGGAGGAATTATGATTAGCTTAACAATATATATATTAATTGTTTATCTTATATATTTTACAGTTACTATTAGAAGGTTTGATAAAGATGGACATTATAAAAATAAGAAAAAGAAAAATATTAAGGATTATGATGCTCTTCCTAGCGAGGTTAAATTTTTTGTAATCAAATATAAAGTTGATTTAAATAAGGTTAATTTAAGAGCAGTTTTAAAGTTGATTGGACTTCTCTTAGCACTTGAAATAGTAGTGGTAATGCTGATAGTATCAATTTTTGTTAAGAAGACTATTGGACTTCAAATATTATTATCTACATTGTTGTTGTTTCCAATATATTTAATAAGTTTAAAGTTAATAGCTATGTATTTTAAAAAGAAGGGATGGTTAAAAAATGTATAATTTTAAGAAAATAGAAAAAAAATGGCAAGAGATATGGCTAAAAGAAAAGGCCTATAAAGCTGAAGATAATAGTAAAAAGGAAAAAAGTTACTTATTGGTAGAATTTCCATATCCAAGTGGATCTTTTATGCATATTGGACATGTTAAAGCCTATATCGGATTAGAGGTAATTGCTAGAAAAAGAAGAATGGAAGGCTATAATGTGTTATTTCCTATTGGATTTGATGCTTTTGGACTTCCGACAGAAAACTATGCGATGAAAACCGGTATTTCACCAAGGGAAGTAACCGATAAGAATATTAAGACATTTACTGAGCAGTTGCAGGCGGTAGGGTTTTCTTTTGATTACGATCGAATGATTGATACAACGGATGAAAATTATTATAAATGGACCCAGTGGATATTCTTAAAGATGTTTGATAATGATTTAGTTTTTCGTGATAAGACAATGGTAAATTATTGTCCTAGTTGTAAGGTCGTATTATCTAATGAGGATAGCCAAGGTGGTAAATGCGATATTTGTAAGAGCGAGATAGTCCAAAAAGAAAAAGATGTTTGGTATTTAAGAATTACTAAATATGCTGATCGATTATTAGAAGGATTAAATGATGTTAATTATCTACCAAATATAAAATTACAACAAGAAAATTGGATTGGTAGATCAGTTGGTGCTAATATCGATTTTAAGATAGATGGTCTTAAGGATATTCTAAAGGTATTTACAACTAGACCTGATACCTTATATGGAGTAACTTTTATGGTTATTTCACCAGAGCATCCATTACTTTCAAAATACAAAGATAGAATTAAGAATATTGAAGAGATTAACAAGTATCAAAAAGAGGCTTTAAAGAAAACCGCATTTGAAAGAGTTGAATTAAATAAAGATAAAACAGGGGTTAAAATTGAAGGATTAGAGGCAATTAATCCAATTAATGATAAAAAAATTCCGATATTTGTATCTGATTATGTAATGATGAATTATGGAACTGGTGCGATAATGGCAGTTCCTGCTCATGATGAAAGAGATTATGCTTTTGCTAAGAAATTTGGTATCGATATAATCGAGGTAATTAAAGGTGGAGATATCTTTAAAGAAGCTTATACAATGGATGGAGAATATGTAAATTCACCAATTTTAGAAGGGATTAAAACTAAAGAAGAAGGAATTAATAAAGCGATTAAATTTTTAGAAGATAAGAAATTAGGTGCTAAAAGAATCGAATATAAGATGCAAGACTGGGCTTTTAATAGGCAAAGATATTGGGGCGAACCGATTCCAATAATTCATTGTCCTAAATGTGGTACAGTAGGGGTTCCTTATGATGAATTGCCTTTAAAATTACCTAAAATTGATAAATTAGTAGTCGGTGAGGATGGTGAAAGTCCGTTATCTAAGATCGAATCTTTCGTTAATTGCAAATGTCCTAAGTGTGGAGCAGATGCTAAAAGAGAAACGGATACAATGCCTCAATGGGCTGGTTCATCATGGTATTTCTTAAGATATATTGATCCAACTAACGATAAAGCTTTAGCTGATTTTGATAAGTTAAAATACTGGATGAATGTCGATTGGTATAATGGTGGCATGGAGCATGTAACAAGGCACGTTATCTATTCGAGATTTTGGCATATGTTCTTATATGATATTGGAGTAGTACCAACAAAAGAACCTTATGCTAAGAGAACTGCTCAAGGATTAATTCTAGGACCCGATGGCGAAAAGATGAGTAAATCAAGAGGAAATGTTGTTAATTTTGATGAAACTATTAAGGATTATGGAGCAGATACTTTAAGAACATATATTTTATTTATGGGAGAATACGGAGTAGAATGTCCTTGGAGCGAGGCTTCGATTAAAGGGGTATCAAGATTCTTAGAAAGAACATATAATTTAAAAGATCGCCTTAATAAGGAAGAAGGTTATTCAAAAGATTTAGAGGTAATGATTCATAAAACAATTAAAAAGGTTAGCGATGATTATGAAGCGATGAAGTATAATACTGCAATTGCAGAATTAATGAAGTTAATTAATACATTTTATGAAAAAGAATCTATTACTAAAAAAGATTATGAAACATTCTTAAAGCTATTATATCCATGTGCTCCTCATATGACGGAAGAGCTAAATGAAGCTATTGATAATTCTCCATTATATAATGGTGAGTGGCCTAAATATGATGAGAATAAAATAGTTGATGAAGAAAAAACGATAGGGGTACAGGTTAATGGCAAATTAAGAGGAACTATTACCATTAGTATTGATGATAGTGAGGATATTATTAAAGAAAAAGCACAAGTTGAAGAAAATGTTAAAAGACATCTTGAAGGAAAAGAAATCGTTAAGATTATAGTTATTCAAGGAAGAATAGTAAATATAGTTGTTAAATAAGGAGGATTATGTTTGATGTTGTAATAATTGGAGCAGGACCAGCGGGATTATTTTCCGCTTATGAGCTATTGAACTCCAATAAAAATTTAAAAATTGCGATTTTAGATAAAGGTTCTAAAACAAAAAATAGAAGATGTCCGATGAATGAGCAAAAAATCGCTTGTGTTAATTGTAAGCCTTGTGGTATTTTATCAGGTTATGGGGGTGCTGGTACTTTTTCTGATGGAAAGCTAAACTTTATTCCTAAACTTGGTAAAACTGATCTTTTTAAGTATATGCCTGAGAGTGATGCTTATAGATTAATCGATTATACAGAGGAAGTATTTAATAAATTTAACATGGATAGTAAGGTATATCCTACTAATATGGATGAAGCAATAAAGATAAGGGAAAAGATTACGAAGATCGGTGCTAGACTATTAATTATTAAACAAAAACATATTGGAAGTGATTATCTACCAAAGCATATCGAAGGAATGGAAAACTATTTTAAAAAAAATGGAGTAGAACTATTTGAAAAATGCGATGTAATAGACATTCTAAAAGAAGAAAAAGGTTATAAGGTAACTTATAGAAATGGTAAAAAGGAAGAAAGTGTATCTTCTAAGTACGTAGTTGTTGCTCCAGGTAGATCAGGCGCTGAATGGGTTCAAAAACTAGCTGATAAATACAAGATAGACTATGTATCTCAAAGCATTGAGATAGGAGTTCGAGTAGAGGTAAGAAAAGATATATTAGAAGAGATAACTTCGATTATCTATGATCCAACAATTTTTATTAAAACAAAAACTTATGGTGATGAAATAAGAACATTTTGTACTAATCCAGGAGGATTTGTTGCTAAAGAAAATTACGAAGGATATATTTGTGTTAATGGATATTCAGAAAAGGATAAGAAGTCCCAAAATAGTAATTTTGCCTTTATTTCTAAAGTAACTCTTACTCATCCTATAACTGATACAAGATTATATGGAGAATCAATTGCCAGAATTGCTAATGTTCTAGGAGCTGGAAAACCGATAATTCAGTCGCTTAAGGATTTAAAATCAGGTAGAAGAAGCGAGTGGCATAGACTTAATAAAAGTTTTATTGAACCAACTCTAAAAGACTGTGTAGCAGGAGATCTAGCACTTGTTCTTCCACATCGAATCATTACTAATATAGTAGAAGGATTAGAAACTCTTGATAAGATAATCCCAGGAGTTAATAACGATGAAACTTTATTATATGGTCCAGAAATTAAGTTTTTCTCTCACGAGATAACAACTGATGATAATATGAAAATAAAAAATGAAAATATCTATTTTGTTGGCGATGGTGCCGGGAAAGCTGGTAATATAGTCGCAGCAGCAGCAACAGGAATTGTTGCGGCAAGAGATATTGTAAAAAACTGTAAATAGAGCTAGTCTCTATTTTTTTATGTAAACTTAAATAAAAAAAGATAAATTCCTATTTATTAGTTTAAAATTATGTTTTAATTATAATAGAGGTGTGAGATGAAAAAGAATAAAAAGATATTAGTTTATTTATTATTAGTTTTATCATTTGTATTAATAGGAGCAGGAGCCTATTTATATTTTAATGGTGAAAAAAAGGAAAGTAATAAAGTAGATAAAGAAGATAAAGAAGAACAAAAAGAAAAGGTTACTCCGTTATTATATGAAATAACAAAAGAAGGAAGCAATAATAAAATATATTTATTAGGAAGCATTCATCTAGGAAATATTAATGAGCTAGAATTACCACAATATTTAAATGATGCATATAATTATAGCGAATATTTAGCATTTGAAATTTTAGATGCAGAAACAAAAGAAGATCCTAGTATGTTTATGTTCAAAAATGAAAATGATACTATTAATAATCATTTTTCTAAAGAAACTATCGACAAAATTAAGAATTATTTAAATAAGAATAATATGATGAATAGTTATAATGAGAAAATGAATCCATTTTATTATTACATAGTTATTCAAGCGGTAGGTTATCAAAAGTCAGGATTGTTAAATACAATTGGAGTTGATCAGTTTTTTAAAGATAAGGGCGAAAAAGATAATAAGAAATTATTTGCTGTAGAAAAAGCAGAAGATCAAATGAATGTTCTTGCTAATAATCCAGATAGGCTTTTTGAGATTATGATTAATGATTTAATTGATTCGTATGAAAAAAATCCAGATAGTTTAAAAAAACTATATGAATCATGGAAAAAAGGAACTATAAAAGAAGATTTAAGAAAAGAAATAGAAGAAACAAAAATAAGTAATTTAAAATATAGCGAAGAAGATAGAAAATTAATAGAAGAATATAATAAAAAGATGTTAGCGGATAGAGATATTCATATGACTAATAAATTAATTGAATATTTCAATCTTAATTATAAAATGCTTTATATTGTTGGATCAGCTCATGTAGTTGGTGAAAATGGAATAGTTGACCAATTGCAAATAAAAGGATATACAGTAAGAGAAGTTAAGTAACTTCTCTTTTGTTTGACAAAAATAATTAAAATTTATATAATCTAATAAATCGATGAGCAAAAGAAGTAGTAATTTTAATCTTTTATAGAGAGTTGATGGTAGGTGTAAATCAATAGAGAAAAGTTATGAATAACATTTGTGAGAGCTTAAAGAAAATAAGTAGAATAAGCCGGATGTCTCCGTTATGATATAAGTGATTACTTTGGTAATAAATTGGGTGGTACCGCGGAATACTAGTTTTCGTCCCTATGGGATGAGACTAGTTTTTTATTGGGAGGTATTTATGGATACAAAAGAATTAATTAAAGATTATAAGAAGTATATTGGAAAAGAAGTTGTACTTGAAGGATGGATTAGAAATCATCGTAAACAAAAGGATTTTGGCTTTATTGATTTTACAGATGGTACTAGTTTTAAGAGAGTCCAATTGGTTTATAATGCCGAAATATTTGAATTTGATAAAATAGTTAAATTACATATTGGTTCGGCTATTAAAATAGTTGGTAAGGTAATTGAATCAATTGGTAGTGGTCAAGAATTTGAAGTAGATATTAAAGAAGTAGAATTAATTGGAGACTGTAGCGAAGATTATCCACTACAACCTAAAAGACATTCGATGGAATTTCTAAGAAGCATTGCCTATCTTCGTCCAAGAGCAAATCTATTTCAAGCAGTATTTAAAGTAAGAAGTGTAGCAGCGATGGCAATACATGAGTATTTTCAAAGTAATAACTATGTTTATGTTCATACTCCGCTTCTAACAACGGCTGATTGTGAAGGGTCTGATCAGATGTTTAAGGTTTCAACTTTTGACTTTAATAATATACCTAAAAAAGATGGTAAGGTTGATTATTCAAAAGAATTATTCGGCAAGAAAACAATGATTACCGGATCAGGTCAACTTCATGGTGAGACTTTTGCGATGGCTTATAAAAAAATCTATACCTTTGGACCAACTTTTAGAACAGAAAATTCAAATACAAAGACTCATGCTAATGAGTTTTGGATGATCGAACCAGAAGTAGCATTCTGTGATTTAGAAGGTTTAATGGATATGGAAGAAGACTTTTTAAAATATATTATTAAATATGTTTTAGATAAATGCCCTGAAGAAATAGAATTTTTAGATTCCTTTGTTGAAAAAGGATTAAAAGAAAAATTAACTAAGGTAATAAATAGTAATTTTGCTAGAATTGATCATAAAGAAGCGATTGATTTATTATTAAATTCTAAAGAACAATGGGAGTTTACTCCAACTTATGAAGGAGATATTGCTAAGGAACATGAAAGATGGTTAGCTGAACATTTTAATGGACCGGTTTTTGTTAAGAATTGGCCTAAGGATATAAAGGCTTATTATATGAAGTTAAACGAAGATGGAAAAACCGTTGCAGCAGTTGATCTTCAGGTTCCAGGTGCGGGAGAGTTAATAGGTGGTTCTCAAAGGGAAGATGACTATGAAACTCTAGTTCAAAGAATGAAAGAATTAGAAATGGATCCTAGTGAAATAGAGTGGTATCTAAATCTAAGAAGATATGGTGGATGTCCTCATTCAGGATTTGGAATGGGATTTGAAAGACTTATTATGTATATAACTGGAATTGAAAATATTAGAGATGCGATTCCATATCCAAGAACACCAGGGAACTGTGATTATTAATATATGAAAAAATATCGAAGAGCGTGGATAGAAATTAATTTAAGTAATCTTGAAAATAATATAAATGAGATTAAAAAGATAATACCAACAAATACAAAGATTATGGCAGTTGTTAAAGCTAATGCTTATGGGCATGGAGCAGTTGGTGTTAGCAGAGAATTAGAAAGTATCGGAATAACCGATTTTGCAGTTGCAACACTAGAAGAGGCAATTGAACTTAGAAGGGCTAAAATAAAGGGAAACATTTTAATATTAGGATATACTCCGATAGAATGTTTAAAAGAGGTTATTAAATATGATTTTATTCAAACAATTATTGATGAGGATTATGCAAATATAATAATTAAGATGAATTTTAAAGAAAAACTAAAGGGTCATATTAAGATAAATACTGGCATGAATAGAATGGGTATTGATAATAAGAATTTAAATTTAATTGAACAAATATATAAAAGTAATAATATTGAAGTTCTTGGGATTTTTTCCCATTTATCGGATTCTTATAACGAATCCTCATCATCAAAGGAATTTACTAAAAAACAGATAGATCTATTTGATAATCTTATATCTTCATTAAAAAATAAAAATATTAATGTTGGAAATACCCATATTCAAGGTAGTAATGGAATCCTAAATTATCCAGAATTAAATCATAGTTTTGTAAGACCTGGTATAATTTTATATGGTCTTTATACTGAAAAATATATTAATACTAAGTGTAAGATTAATTTAAAAAGAGTACTATTTTTAAAAGCTAGGATTATTTCTATCAAAGATATTAAAAAAGGATCATTTGTTGGTTATGGAAGAAAATACGAGGCCTTAGAAGATAAAAAAATTGCCGTAGTCTCAATTGGACATGCTGATGGTTATCCAAGAAGTCTATCTCTAAAGAATGCAAAGGTTTTAGTAAATAATAGTTATGCTGATGTTGTTGGAATTATTTGTATGGATTACTTTATGATTGATATTACAAATATATCTGTTAAAGTAGGCGATATAGTAAC
This sequence comes from uncultured Clostridium sp., assembly GCA_964388545.1. Lineage (GTDB taxonomy): Bacteria > Bacillota_I > Bacilli_A > RF39 > UBA660 > RUG13868. The sequence goes on along the minus strand of CAYMAV010000002.1, from coordinate 26,500 downwards.
TTTAATAGGAGAAGATGAAAATATTAAAGCAGAAGAGCTTGCTAGTAAGTTAGATACTGTTACCAGTGAATTAGTGGCAAGATTAGGTAAAAGATTAGAAAGGGTATATATAAAGTAAAGTAAAGTAAAAATCAAGGCAAGTTCCTTGGTTTTATTTTGATAATAAGATAGTGTTTTATTATATAAAAGTATGGAAAATTTACTGATATTATGTATGATCAAGATATATATGAATATGGTAATATAGATTACTTCAGGGAAGAATATGAAGAGTATTATTTTGCTTTAATTGATGAAAAGGCTATCAGTTGCTATATTGATACCCTAAAAACTTCTATAGGACAATTTAAAACAAATTTTTCTAATACAAAATTAATTGTTGATAATTTTAATTATTATAAAATGGCTTTAAAAAATTTTGAAAAAGCCAAGGTTAGATATGGTTTACAAAACATAAATAAATATAGTGATAAATTAATTAAAAAATTTGTTTTTGATTTAGAAAGAGGAAATAAAAGAGTATCATTAGATGAGTATTATGATGACTTTTATGGGGTGATGGACGATGATTATTAAAAGTAATAGTGATGAGTTAAAGGATATTTCTAAAAAACTAGGAAATAACACCAATAGCTTCTATGATGAAATAAAGATTTGGCAGGAAGAAATTGAAAATCTAAAGACTAATTGGAGTGGAATTGACGCTGAAATTTTTTATAAGAAAATAGATCTATATTTAGAACAGCTTTTAGTTTTATATGGAGTTAAAAAAGAACTTGGAGATTTTATTGGATTAGCTAATGAAAAATATAATGAAAAGGATGATGAATTTTACCAGGAGATGAAAAAGGAGAATGATATTTATGAACCAAAACGCGAATCAGAGTAAAATAGTAATAAATAATTTTAGTAATTTTTCATCTAGTATTGAAAAACTTCAGGAGTCTTTAACTAGAATAATGTATTTGTTTGATATAGAAAAAAAAGTATCCGAAAAAACTACTTTATACGATAATTGGGTAGGAAAAGCTCAAGAAGTAACCAAAGAAAAATATATTGAGGTCTATTAATGTAATAATAGTATTATTGAATCTTTATCTCTTTATATTAAATTTTTAACTATCACTCATACAAATTATCTTAATTTAGAAAAACAAATAGATTCCAATATAGAGTCTAATTTAGAAAATTTAGACGTTAACTAATAGGAGATAATATGAAGGTTTTAATTTTTTCAGATATTCATGGTTTTGATACAAATATTGATTATTTTAAGAATTTAGATAAGGAAGAAAATTTTGATTTAATTGTAGTTTTAGGAGATGTTTTAGAACCTGGTTATGGTCTAATAACGGATCCTAACTATAATCCAGATAAGATAAAAGAATTTTTAAGTAAATTAACTAACCGCTTAATAATTATTAAAGGTAATAGAGATTTTGATAAAGAATTTAACTATTTAGAAGGTCCGATTGAAAAAGAAATCGATAATCATAAATTTATATTTCTTCATGGGCATGAAGAAGGTAATCAATATACAAATTCAATAATTATTTATGGACACTATCATATACCATTTATTAAAAGGGAAAATAATAATATCAATATTTGTGTAGGGTCTGTTTCTTTGCCAAAAGAAGATAAAATATATAGTTACGGAATATATGAAAATCATAAATTTACATTATATAATTTTAAAAAAGAGATTATAGACTATATCGAATTATGAATATAACGAATATTTACAACTTTTATAATTATAGTATAATTTATATTAGAAAGGATGAGATTATGAAAAAGAAAATATTAGTATTAATGCTATGTCTAGTTGCAGTGTTTACCCTAACTGCTTGTGATAAGAAGGAAGATTCAAAAGAAGAAAAAAAGTATAGTATAAAGGATAATGCTAATAATCAAATTTATTCTACAGTTATAAGTTCATATGTTACGGAGGTTATGATTTTAGTTAATACTCAAAAAATTTCAGCATTTAAAACGGATACTTTATATTTAGTACCAGTTGGCAATGATTTAGCTAATTCTTGTAATAGTGAGGCTACTCCAGGTGTTAAATGGACCTATGCTTATGTCGGAGTAGTTTATAATGGGGAAAAATATACTTATTATTTCACAGGTAAAGATGATAAAGGAAAGGGATTTGATCTTATTGGTTATGATAATTTAAATACAGATGCTTTAAAATATTTAAAAGATAAGGTTGTTCCTCCAATAGAACTAGAATTTATATATGGAGCTGAAAGAGATTTCTGTGTAGGTACAGAAGGAGGAGCTTGTCCTACGGGATGGGGTAGTGAAGAACTTATAAATTATATATCAAACATTGGTAATAAAAATATAAAACATCTTAAATTTATTGGTGCAAATGAATGTAAATAATTAAGAAGAAGAAAACATCTTCTTTTTTATTTTTTAAAATATAATTGTGATATAATAAAGTTAGAATAGGTGATGTTATGTATATAGAATTAAAAAATGTTAATAAGAGCTATCAAATAGGAGAGTTTAAAATAGATGCCGTAAAGAATGTATCTTTTGGAATAAAAGAAGGAGAATTAGCAGTAGTATTAGGACCAAGTGGAGCTGGTAAAACAACGGTTTTAAATATCCTTGGTGGTATGGATAAGGCGGACTCGGGAAATGTTATTATCGATGGTAAAGATATAGGAAAAGCAACTGATAAAGAACTAATGAATTATCGAAGAGATGATATCGGTTTTGTCTTTCAATTTTATAATTTAGTACAGAATTTAACTGCTCTTGAAAATGTAGAATTAGCAGCCCAAATTTGTAAAGATGCCCTCCCATCAGATCAGGTTTTAGTAAGTGTTGGACTAGAAAAAAGAATGCATAATTTCCCAGCTCAGTTATCAGGAGGAGAACAGCAAAGAGTAGCAATAGCAAGAGCATTAGCTAAGAATCCTAAATTACTATTATGCGATGAACCTACTGGAGCACTTGATTCTAATACCGGAAGAATGATTTTAGATGTATTGCAGGATACTTGTCGAAAATTTGAAATGACGGTAGTAATAATTACTCATAACTCGATAATAGCAGAAATGGCTGATCGAGTAATTCATATGAAAAATGGTGAAATTGATAAAATAGAGGAAAATAAGCATCCTAAAAAAGTTTCGGAGATTGATTGGTAATGAAATTATTATTTAAAAATACTCTTAAAAAAATTAGGAAATCCTTTGGACGTTTCCTATCGATAATTGTAATAATTGCACTAGGTGTAAGTTTTTTCATTGGACTAAGAGAATCTACTCCTGGGATACTTCATACCGTAGATCAGTATTACGACGAGCATAATTTAATGGATTTTAAAATAATAAGTACTAAAGGTCTTACTAAGGGAGATGTTGAGGCATTAAAAATGCTTAAAAATGTTGAAAAAGTAATACCATCTTATTCAGTGGATGTTTTAGATGAGGGTGATGCGATAAGAGTTCATAGGTTAGAAAGTGATGTAAACAACTTAAGTTTAGTAGAAGGAAGAGAAATTAAAAATAAAGATGAGTGTTTAGCTGATCATAAAAAATATAAGGTTGGTGAGTTGATCCATTTTACTACGGATGATGATTTATTAAACGTTAAGGCATGTTCAGTTGTTGGAAGGGTAAAATCTCCAATTTATATTACGGAAGATAAAGGTCTTGCTAATGTAGGAAATGGAAAATTATCAGGATATCTTTATCTTAATGGTGATGCTTTTAATGAGGCTGATTACTATACCGAAATCTATATAATTGGTAAAAACACTAAAGAGAAAAGATCGTATTATGAAGATTATACAAAAGAAATAGAGCCGTTAGAAGCTGAATTAAAAGAAATAAAACCAATTAGGGAAACGATTAGATACGAAGAAATATTAAAAGAGGCTAATAAGGAAATTGCTAAATATCAAAAAGAGTTAGATGATGAAGTAAAGGTAAATTCTAAAAAATTAAGCGATGCTAAAAAGAAATTAGATGATGGAAAAAATAAACTTAATAATGAAAAGAATAATTTAATAAATACTAAAAATAATCTTAATAATCAACTAACCTCTATTAATAATGAGTTAAAGAGTTTTGGAACCTCTATTAATGGATTAGATTCTTTTATAAATAATTTAAATATTCAAGTAAAGGCTTTAGAAGAACAATTAAAGCTTTTAGATGAGACAAGTGTTGAATATCAAGAGTTGTTAGGTCAAATAAATGCTTTAAAAGGCAATATTGCAAAATTACAAGAAGTAAAAGCTGGTATTGTAAAAATAAAAAATGGTTTAAGTGAAATTGATAAAGGATTAGTAACTATATCAGTTGAAGAAAAGAAATTAAACGATGGTTATAGGGAATATAATTTAAATTATACTAAGTTTCAAGATGAGAAGGCTAAAGCCGAAGCTAAGATTAATGATGCTAGAGAAGAGATTAACTCATTAGAAAAACCACTTTGGTATTTACTAGATCGTACAGAAAATATTGGTTATTATAATTTTAAAGATGAGGTATTAAGAATAGATGCGATTTCTAGATTTTTGCCAATATTCTTTGTAATAATCGCAATGCTTATGGCAATTAACTCTTTATCGAGAATGATCGAAGAAGAACGAGGAGAATTAGGTATTTTAAGATCTAATGGCTTTAGTCCTTCAAGTATAATATTAAGTTATTTATTATACATATCTATCGCAGGAATAATAGGCTTATTCTTTGGATTTACAGTTGGTTATAGTCTTATTCCAAGAATTATTTATAATATCTTTTTGGCTAGATATTATATGCCAGAGTTAATAACGGTAATATCACCACTTCCATTTAGTTTTGTAATATTTATAACTTTTCTACTAATGTTAGGAGTAGTTGTTATTTCTTTAAATAAAGATCTTAAGGAAGAACCGGCTAATTTATTAAGACCAAAACCACCTAAGAAAGGTAAAAAGATTTTCTTAGAGGGATTTTCTATATGGAAAAAAATTAGCTTTAGTTGGAAGATGACTATTAGAAATTTATTTAGATTTCCAAAAAGAGTTTTTATGACAGTTTTGGGAATAGGTGGGTGTACAGCACTACTTCTTACTGGATTTGGCTTAAATGATAGTATTAATAAGATTACTACTTTACAATATGGTAAAATTATAAAATATGATTCGATGTATATTCTAAAAGATTCAGTATCTGAAATTGATCAAAATACATTAGATTTATTTAAGGAAAATCAAGTAGTTAATCCTTTATTAATCTATCAAGAAACATTTAAATGGAAATATGATGATAAGAGTGCTAATTCGTATTTAATGGTACCTAAGGATATAATATCTTTTAATAATTATGTTAGCTTAATGGATAATGATAAAAAACTATATATCAATGGAGATTCTGCTCTTATAACTAAGCAAATGGCAGAGTTTATGAAGGTTAATGTTGGTGATTTAATCGAGATAAGAGATAAAGATAATCATTTATATTTCATTAAAGTAGGTAATATCATAGATAATTATGTTGCTAATTATATTTATATAAGTCCAGAATACTATGAAAAAACTTTTAATAAAAAACTAGAATATAATACAATTATTGCTAATGGAAGTATCTCAAGTGATATAAAGTTAGCGGATTACAATATTCTTATTCAAAATAATACAAAGGATATTATAAATACCTTTGACGAATTAATTAACGGTCTTAACATGATAATAATCTTAATAATTGTTCTAGCAGGATTCCTTGCTTTATCGGTTCTTTATAACTTAACTATTATCAATATTAGTGAAAGAAAAAGAGAAATAGCAACTTTTAAAGTTCTAGGGTTTAGTGATAAAGAGGTATCGGATATAGTATATAGAGAAACATTTATATTAACCTTAATCGGTATAATGGTTGGATTATTTATCGGTAGATTTCTACATCGCTTTATAATAAGCTTTGCTCAAATGGATAATTTAAGATTTGTGGTTATAATTGAAAATCTAAGTTTTGTACTAGCAGTTGTTATAACAGTGGCATTTTCTTATATGGTTCAGTTGTTTATCAATAAGACATTAAAGAAAATCGATATGATTGAATCTTTAAAATCAGTTGAATAAGAGAAGGAGACTTCTCTTTTTACTGTAAAGCTAAATTATAAAACAAAGAGTAAATTTTAAATCTATTGTTATCTATGTTATTATTTAAAGGTAGGAGGATTTATGAAATTAGAAAATAAAGTTGCAATTATAACTGGTGGTAGTATGGGTATTGGTTATGGGATTACTGAAACCTTTTTAAAATATGGTGCGAAGGTTGTAATTCTTGATTATTCAGATAAATTACCAGAAGTAATAGAAGAGTTAAAGGGAAGATATCCAAATGTTACTGGATATAAGGTTGATGTAAGAGATAAAGCTACAATTAATAGTATTGTAGATCAAGTAGTAGCTACTTATGGTGTAGTAGATATTTTAGTTAATAATGCTGGAGTAGCAGTATATAAACCATTTACTGAAATGACAGATGAAGAAAGAGATTTTAATTTAGATGTTAATCTAAAAGGAGTATGGAATGTAGCTCAAGTAGTAGCAAAACAAATGCTTAAACAAGGATATGGTTCAATTGTTAATTTATCTTCAGTTACGGGAGTATTAGTAGCAGATGGTGGATCTTCTGCTTATGCGGCATCAAAAGCTGCTATTTATGGGTTTACTAAGTCTTTAGCAGTAGAACTAGCTGGAAAGAATATTAGAGTAAATGCTATTATGCCTGGAGTTATTAGAACACCTCTATTAGAAAGACTATCAGATGGTGATGTAGAAGAAGCTATGAAAGCGATGGGAACGGGAGTACCACTTAACAATAGAGTTGGTAATCCAAAAGAAGTTGGTGAACTAGCGGCATTTTTAGCAAGTGATGAGGCATCATATATTACAGGTCAAGGTATTGTAATAGATGGAGGAGCTTCTATTCCAGAGACGAATAATGTATTAGGAGGAGTTAATTAAAGCTTCTCTTTTTTAATGGAATAATATATAATTGATTATGAACTAGCTAGTAGTGAAATTGAAAAATTAAGGCTAAAAGGAATTTATAATAAAGTTAAAGATACAAGTTTAGAGGTAATGTTAACTGGTAAAAACGATAATTTTTTAATAGGAAGTTCTAAAGAAAATGATTTAATAGAGTTATACAAAGAGATGATTAAATATGCTAAAACTAATAATTATCAAATAAGAGGATGGTTTACTGAAGTTTATGACAATGAGAAAATAACAATATATGTAGAAGCCTATGATTTAAATGAAAAAAATAATGATCTTATTAGATATATATATAACTTTAATAAAAAAGAAATAAAATTTGAATTAGATGAAGATTTAATAGGAATCTATGAAATAAGAGATATTCTTCCTTCAATGAAATATATGTTTAATCCAAAAAGGGTAAAAAGTTTGCTTGATACTAATTTTAAAAGATTAGAATTAAAAAATGATGGTACTACTAATTATGATTATATTAAGTGGACCAGAGGTAAATTATTACTTAAATATAATGATAATGTAGTTCCTCTTCTTATATATTCTGAAATAATTGCTGGTAAAAGATATTATGAGATATTAATGAATGAAAGTTATAATAATTATTTAATGGAAAGACCTTTATCTTATATATATGAGAAAATAGACTAAGGTTTTTTTCTTTGATATAATATTTATGAAGAAGTTTTTAAAAACATATAAGAAAGATGGTAAAATTATGCAAAATATTTTAGTAAATAAAGATAATTTAAAAGAAGAAGATGTAACAGAAGTTGTAAAAAGGGTTAAAATATTATTAATCAATTCTAACCAGGAAATATTACTTGCTTATTCTAATAATAACTACCATTTTCCTGGTGGTCATGTTGAAGATAATGAGGAGTTAATAGAAGCGGTTAAAAGAGAAATAAAAGAAGAAGTAGGTATAGATATTAATTTCTTATCTAGTCCTTTTGTTAAGTTAGAAGGATTTTATAAAGATTGGCCAAATAAAGGTGAAAATCGCAAAAACGAGATTTATTACTATGAGATAATTACTGATATAAAACCAGATTTATCTAAAACAAATTATACTGACAATGAAAAGAAAGGTAATTTTGAGCTAAGATATATTAGTTTAGATAAAATCGAAGATGAGTTAATTGATAATGTTAATAAATATAGTGATAAAAAAGGAATAGCAAAAGAAATGTTAGAAATAATTAAAATATATAAAGGGAAGTAATATGAAAAATCTAATTTTTCTGATGAATATGATATAATTTAATTAGATTAGGAGGAAAATATTATGAAAAAATTTCTAAAAATTAGCATTTAATGCAAATTCTTTTACTGAAAAATTTAGAGTTTATTTACCAAAACAAACTTATGAGTTTTACTATAACAATTTATATAATGATTTAGTAATAAATAATGGTTATGAGTCTAGAATTAATGATTATGTTGAAAGAACTAAGCAATATCTAAAGGGTGATGAATTTCTAGAGGTTTTTAAAATTATTAAAAGTATTATTGAAGCTTATTATGATAGTAATAAAATTAATGATGATGATTATCTTTTTGACTTTTTAAGTAAGGCGGCTATGTTACTTAGAATTATTTATCGAAAAGGTGATAGTGAGATTAAAAGATTAGTAGATAAATGGAATAAAAAGTTAGAAAAAGTAAATTACTATGATAATTATTACTTAGAAGATCTTTTTTTAACTCTAAAATAAGTAGATGAATAATCTGCTTTTTTTGTGTATAATTAAGATATTAAGATAAGGAGTATTTATGAATGAAAAAGTAGTTGAAATCGTTGAAAAGTATAAAGATATTGATGGTAATTTAATGCCAATACTTCAAAATATTCAAGAAGAATTTGGTTATCTTTCGTATGATAATTTATTATATGTATCGGAAAAATTAGATGTTTCACTAGAAAAAATATATGGAGTAGCAACTTTTTATAGTCAGTTTAAATTTAATCCTAGTGCTAAACATAAGATTAGTGTATGTCTAGGGACTGCCTGTTATGTTAAGGGGTCAAATGATATCTTGGAAGAAGTTAAAGATATATTAAAGATTAAGGTTGGAGAAACAACTCCGGATGGTTTATTTTCAATTGAAAATACCAGATGTCTTGGTTGTTGTAGTCTAGCGCCTGTAATGATGATTGATGATAAGGTATATAATGAGGTTAAAAAATCGGAAGTAAAGGGGATCTTAGATTCTTATAGGGGGCAAAATGAATAGAATAGTAGTTGGACTAGGTACTTGTGGAATATCTAGTGGAGCAGATAAAATATATAAAATTTTAAAAGAAAAAGTTACTAATATGGAGATTGTTTCAGTTGGATGTATTGGGGTTTGTAAATATGAACCGATTGTTGAAGTATATATTGACGGGGTAAGAACAACCTATGTTAATGTAAATGCCGAAAAACTAGATAAAATAATCGAAAGTCATATAAATAATAATGTTATTGTAAAAGAATATTTAATTGATGAAAACACTCCTAATATTTTAGAATATCCATTTATCAAAAAACAAACGAGAATTGCGCTTAGAAATTGTGGTAATATCAATCCTGAAGATGTAAATGATTATATTAAGGTCGGAGGATATGAATCGTTAAGAAAAGCTCTTTTAATGGATAAAGATGAGATTATAAATATCTTAAAAGAATCTAAGTTAAGAGGCCGTGGAGGAGCAGGATTTAGTACTGGCCTAAAATGGGAATTTACCAAAAATGCTGAGGCTGATATTAAATATGTTTGTTGTAATGCTGATGAGGGAGATCCTGGAGCTTTTATGGATCGTTCGTTACTTGAAGGAGATCCTCATTCGATAATTGAAGCGATGGTTATCGCTGGTTTTGTTGTTGGATCTAACACTGGTTATATCTATGTAAGAGCAGAATACCCAGTAGCAGTTAAAAGGTTAAATGTTGCCATAAAACAGGCGTTAGAACATAATTTGCTAGGAGATAATATTTTAGGTACTGATTTTAGTTTTAATCTAGAATTAAGACTTGGTAGTGGAGCTTTTGTCTGTGGAGAAGAGACTGCTCTTATAAATTCGATAGAAGGAAAAAGGGGAGAGCCTAATTTAAAGCCTCCATTTCCAGCATCAAGTGGATTATTTGGTAAACCCACTTTAATTAATAATGTTGAAACTTATGCTAATATTCCTTTTATCTTGAATGGTGGATTTGATAAGTTTATTTCAATAGGTAGCGAAAAATCAAAAGGTACCAAGGTTTTTGCTTTAGGTGGAAAGATAAAGACTACTGGTTTGGTAGAAATACCAATAGGAACCACTTTAAGGGAAATATTATTTGATATCAGTGGAGGTATTCCTAATAATAAGGAATTTAAAGCCGCTCAAACTGGTGGACCATCTGGAGGTTGCATACCTAAAGAACATTTAGATGTTAAGATGGATTATGAAACTTTAGGAGATATTGGTTCGATGATGGGTTCTGGTGGGCTAATAGTAATGGATGAAGATAACTGTATGGTAAATATTGCTGAATATTTTTTAAACTTTACCGTAGATGAATCCTGTGGTAAATGCGTTCCTTGTCGAGTTGGGACTAAGAGATTAGAAGAGCTTCTTAATAAGATTACAGGTGGTAAGGGAGAGATAGAGGACTTAGAATTATTAGAAGAGTTATCTAAACATATAAAAGAGTCATCCCTATGTGGTCTTGGTCAATCAGCTCCTAATCCAGTTCTTAGTACAATTCGTTATTTTAAAGATGAATATCTAGAACATATTAATGAAAAAAAATGTCGAGCTAAGATATGTAGAAATTTACTTTCTTATAAGATAATAGAAGATAAATGTGTAGGATGTACAATCTGCAAAAGAAATTGTCCAGTTAATGCAATTAGTGGAGAAGTAAAAACACCACATATTATAGATCAAGAAAAATGTATTAAATGCGGTTTGTGTATGAAAAATTGTAAATTTAATGCAATTGAAAGGGATTAATTATGGTAAACATTAAAATAAATAATATTGCTACCTCAGTAGGAGATAATATGACAATATTGGATGCGGCGAAATCAATTGGATTTGAAATACCTACTCTTTGTTATTTAAGGGGAATTAATGAAATCGCATCTTGTAGAATTTGTGTTGTTGAAGATGTTAAAACGGGAAAATTGATAACTGCTTGTTCAACGAAGGTAAATGAAGGATTAGAAGTCTTAACTGAAAGTGAAAAAGTTATTAAATCAAGAAAGAATACTTTAAATTTACTATTAAGTGAACATAATAAAGATTGTGATACTTGCGATCGATTAGATACTTGCGAATTTTTAGATTTATTAGAAAAATATAATATTAAAGAAAGTAAATATAAATCTACCAATAAAAAGCATGAAATAGATGCCTCAACCGTTTATTTAGTAAGGGATAATAATAAATGTATACTTTGTAATAGATGTGCTTCTATTTGTGATAAGATGCAAGAGGTTGCTGTAATTGGTAAAAATAAAAGAGGAAATAAAACAACATTAGGGTGTGCCTTTGAACTTAATTTAAAAGATACTCCGTGTGTAGGTTGTGGACAGTGTGTTAATGTTTGTCCAACTGGAGCACTATCGGATAAAGAACGAATTGATGAGGTAATTACGGCTCTTAACAATAATGATATTTTTACTGTAATTGCACCAGCTCCATCTGTTAGATTTACGATTGGCGAAGGTTTTGGTATGCCAATAGGAACAAATGTAAAAGGTAAATTGGTAACCTCTGCTAAGCTATTAGGTTTTGATAAGGTTTTTGATATTAACTATGGAGCAGACCTAACAATTATGGAAGAAGGAACGGAGTTTATCGAAAGATTAACTAATAATGGAGTCTTACCGATGATTACTTCTTGTAGTCCTGGATGGGTTAATTATTTAATAAGATATTATCCAGAGATGATACCACATCTATCTAGTTGTAAATCACCACAAAAGATGTTTGGAGCTTTAATGAAGACTTATTATGCAAAAGCTAACAACATTGACCCATCTAAGATTTTTGTAGTTACGATAATGCCTTGTATTGCTAAGAAGGTTGAAATATTAAAGGATGATAATGCTACTAGTTATCAAGATGTTGATGTTGTATTAACGGCTAGGGAATATATTAAGTTATTAAAAAAATACAATATTGATTTTTGTAATCTAGAAGATTCTCTTTTTGATAATCCGCTTGGAAGTGGAGCATCCGTTGTCTTCGGAGCATCCGGAGGTGTTATGGAAGCCGCTTTAAGGACGGTATCTGAGATTTTGGATAACAAAGAATTAGTTAATTTAGATTTTAATGAAGTAAGAGGAATGCAGGGAATAAAAGAAGCATCTTATATATTAAATGGAAAAGAGATAAAAGTAGCAGTCGCATCAGGTATTAAGAATGCTAAAGAGTTATTAAGAAGAGCAAGAAATAAAGAAGTGGAGTATCATTTTATTGAGATAATGGGATGTCCTGGTGGATGTATAAATGGTGGAGGTCAGCCAATAGTAAGCTCTAATGTTAGAAATTATCATGATTTAAGGAAATTAAGGGCTAAATCATTATATGAGGAAGATAAAAATTTAGAAATTAGAAAGGCTCATAAAAATCCCGATATAATTAATGTTTATAAGGATTATTTAGAAAAACCAGGAAGTGAAATTGCTCATAAGATTTTACATACTCATTATGAAAAAAAGGATAAGTACAATAGATAGAGGCCATGCCTCTTTTTTATTGACAATATTTTTATGTCTGAAACTAAAGAAAGAAATTATAATATAGATAGTCAAAAAAGTGTTTTAGCTTATTTAGTTGAAAAACATTCCCACGATATTGTTAAGTTTGAAGCACTTTATAATATGAGCAGTGAAGAAGATAAAAAAGCAAGATCAAATGTTAGTACAATATTATTAAGTAATGTTTGGTCAACTGAAGAGAAGATGAAATTATTTCAATTATATGAATATATTGAAAGAGCAGGAAAACCCATTGATTTAGTAGAGCAATGTGTAAAAGCTAGTAGTTTTTACAGGATTTGAAGCTTTATTACAATTAGGCTTTTCTATTTCTGATGAAACAATAAGTAATATTATCGAGAACATTCAAGATCCGGAAGAAAGATATAGATATCGTGAGACAATAGTAAAAGAATTTAAATCACAAAATATATGTGATTTACGTTCTGAAATGGCTTATGGAAATATATCTTTTAGTAGCCCAATGAAAGATATATGTAATACAAATGATTTAAAATTAGTTGAATTGTTTTTGCCAACGGTTAAGGATATAAACCCATTGTTAAGATTTGCTGTTGATACTGGAAATATTGAGATGGTTAAATAGTTTTTAAATCAAGGTGCAGAGATTAATTGTCAACAATTAGGTTTTCCTAATTATTATCATAATACAGATATATTATCAGTTTTTAAAATAAGTGTTAAAAATAACGATTTAGAAATGTTAAGGTTTTTACATCAAAATGGTGCTAAATTAGATTTTGTAGTAGAAGGAGAAGAAGCTAAAGAATTAGAAGAAAGAATTAGATTACATGCTGGGTATGGAAGACCACAAGCGGATTATGATAATTATTTAGATCAATATTTACCATTATGGAATGGTACCGCTTTAGAGTATGCGATTAAAACAGGAGCTACCTCTATTAATATGGATGCTTATTATTTTGATGCCAAAAGCTGATTTTGGCTATTATTTAGATAATTATAATGATGAAACTTGTAAATTATATGAGCATCCTGATAAACATTTTATAAGAGAAAAGAGATTGTTAAATAAACTGATCGAACTTTCAAGCGAAGATATGGTAAAAGACGAATCGGTTATAAGAGCAGTTCAGAAAAAGTTTATTGATCCTTTTGCATTGATGTTTTATAAAAACGAATTGGAAAGTTTAAAACAAAAAGGTTTGACAACTGATTATAAACATTATAAAAAATTAGTAGATTTTGTTGATGAAGATGAATTTACAAATAGCTCAGTAGCCGATTTATGGTCATATTTAAAAGATGTCTATCGTATTATTCCAAATAGATTACCAGGAAATGATACTATGTTTCCAAGAGCTGATGATTTAAAAAAATATGGAGAAGAATATATTAAAAAAGAAAATTTATTTGGTTTAATTGTTGAACATATAGATAGAAACTTTATTACATCAGAAGACCAATTACCTGCTCCAAAAGCGATTGTAGCATCATATATGGATAAAATAGGATCTGATTATGGTGAGTGGACATCACTTCAGGTTTCTCAAGATAGATTAATAAGAGAAATATCTAGATTTATAGGTAATATAGATTATAAATTTATTTTAGAATTAATTGAAAGATATCCAATGCTTGATAGTTATACTATTTTTAGAAATGCAATATTAAGAGATGCGATGGACAAAAGAGAGTTTGATTTATGTAGAGAATTAATTGAAAGAGGATATTCAATTTACTGGTATAATGAAGATGGAGAAACTATTCCTACTACAGGAATAAAAAAAGAGCATAGAGATGTTTTTAAAGAATTAGGTGGTATAAATAAAGAAGAAGCAGAATTAATGGCAATATTGCAAATTGAACCTAGTGGTAAAAGTAAGAATATGAAACCTAAAAAGCCAAAAGAATAAAAATTTTTTAAAGGCATAATTTATGCCTTTTTTTGTGTTATAATTATTTTGAGGTGGGTTTGGTGTCAAAAAATGAAAATTTAGGTATTCCAAATTTTAATCCTGTATATATTCAAGTCTTACCAGAACAAAATTTTGTTGATGAAATAATAGACATTCATAGATTTATCAAAGATGAAATTAGTAAGGCTACAATACCTGAATTAAAAGGACAAAAGAGTTTTAAATTTATCAATTATGGAATGACTCAATTAGTATATGTTTTATCTATTGATGATAAACCATTATATACCTTGATAGTTAATCAGCTAGCTACAAGATTTGGTCATGGTAAGGAAGAATTCTTAAATTTGGAGAATTTACATAGTGGTAATCCTAATAATGTTATTAATCCTTTATATTGTTTTAATAATAGTAGAAGAGAAATGTATGTAACTCCTTATGAATATCAAGCCCGATGTTTAGGAGTAGATGAGGGCGGTTGGGGTGTATGGATTCCTGAACCTGAATATCATTTTTCTTTGTTTAATAAAGATGATAAAAAATAATTAATACTTGTGCAATAGCAATGTTAATAAAGATGTATGATGGTGAAAATGGTGAAGGAATAGCTAATTTATATTTAGATGGTGGAGATTTTATGCTTCCAGCTAATTTTGAAAAAGAAAAAATAACAGAAGAATCCATTAGTAATAAATTAAAGTTGGTAGCGGCAAGAAAAAAGATTAAAGTTAGCCTTGATGAATATATAAATATTTTAAGATACAAATTACTAGGAATGAGTGAAAATTATTTAATACTTGCGGAAAGACTTAGATGTCCATTTGCAAAAGACGAAATTGAATCAGGTATTAAACTTGGAAGAAATCTTAGAAAAGAGAAAATATTAATTAGAAGTAGTAGCAAATCATCTAAGAGATGATACTAGGGAATATTTAAAAAATAATAAGATAACCAATTTAAAATTAGTAGAATATTTTTATAAATTTGAGATATAGGAGAGTAATATGAAAGATGTAATTATAATAGGTGGAGGACCAGCTGGAGTATCAACCGCACTCTATACAGCAAGAGCTAATTTAAAAACAACAATTTTTACTCATGGTAAATCATCTTTAATTGGTGCTAAGATAGAAAATTATTATGGTTTTTCAGATTCTAATAGTGGAGATGAGTTATATAAAAGAGGTTTAGAAGGCGCTATAAAATTAGGAGTAGAAATAATAGAAGATGAGGTTTTATCAATTAAATCTAATAAAGATGGTTTTGTTGTTAATTCCTTAAATAATAATATGGAGGCTAAATCAATTGTTTTAGCAATTGGTCAAAAGAAGATAAGACCAAGGGTAAAAAATATTGAAAAGTTTGAAGGTTCAGGCGTTAGTTTTTGTGCAATTTGTGATGGCTTCTTTTTTAAAGGTAAAAGAGTTGGAGTTCTTGGATCAGGTGACTTTGCACTTCATGAAGCTGAATATCTAAGTAACATTGCAGATGTAATATTATTTACTAATGGAGAAGAGCTAAATTCTAAATTTAAGACATATACCTCTAAAGTAGCTGAAGTAATAGGTAATGATAGTCTAGAAGAAGTTATATTAGAAGATGGCGAAAAGGTAAAATTAGATGGTCTTTTTATAGCACTAGGAAGTGCTGGGGTAAATGACTTTGCTAATCAACTTGGATTATTAACAAGTAAAAATAATTTTGTTGTTGATAAGAATGGTGCGACTAACATAGAAGGTGTTTATGCGATAGGGGATTCTACTGGTGGTCTTTTACAAATAGCTAAAGCAGTAAGCGATGGAGCACATGCAGGAGTTGCAATAATAAAATATCTTAGAGATAAATAAATGGAGTGTATATGAAAAAAGAATATATAATTATCGGAATAATTGTTGCATTAATATTAATGCTTATACCAAGAAAAAGCGAGTTTTGGGATGGTGGATAAACCGAGTATAAGTCACTTCTTTATAAAATAACTAAAATAAATAGAGTTAAAGATAGCGGCTATGAAAAAGGTTGGGAAATCATTATCTTGGGAATTAAAGTATATGATAATGTTGAATATGTAAATACGGTATTTGATGGTGATAAATATTGTTTTAATGGAAGGATAACTAAGATGTATGATACTTCTATTATCGTTGAGGTTTTAGAAGATACACCGCAAGTTGAAAAAGGTAAAAATATTTATATAGACATATCTAAATTTGATAAAGAAAATTTTAAAATAGGTGGTAAGCTATCAATTAGTTATAATGGAAATGTTTTATCAGGTGAAAGATTAGAAGTTTTTCCAGACTCAATAGCATTCCTTAGCTAATAAAATTGACAAAATAGCTAATTGGATATAAAATACTATCTATTGATGAAGAAGTTATGTCAAGTAGTTAATTTGAGTTCTATACAGAAAATTATGGTATAGCTGAGAGCCATAGTAGATAAACAAATTGATGAATTTCAGTAATGGAGTTAATCGTTTAAGAGCGTTAATCTGTAATAAGGTAGTTTAATACTATAAAATAAGGTGGTACCACGAGTAAATCGTCCTTTGTCGGGGATGTTTACTCGTTTTTTTATAGAAGAAAGGATAAAATTATGAAAGAGAAATTAGAAAGTATTAAAAATAAGGGGTTAAAACAAATTGAAGATGCTAAAGAGTTAGATACCCTTGAAGAATTAAAAAAAGAATTACTAGGTAAGAAAAGTGAATTATCTGAGGTTTTAAAAGCGATGGGATCACTTTCTTCTCACGAAGAGAAAAAAGAAGTAGGAATGCTTGCAACTGAGATAAAAAATGAATTTACAAGTATGATAGAAAAAAAAGAAGAGGATATCATTTCTTCTAAAAGTGTTTTATCATCTCCGATAGATTTAACTATTCCTGGTTATAAGGTTGATGGTGGAGCACTTCACCCAATAACACAGATGAAATATGATTTAAATGAGGCTTTTTTATCATTGGGGTTTGAGGTTTATAGCGAAGATGATATCAGCAGTGAAAAATATGCTTTTGATAGTCTTAACTTTGCTAAGAATCATCCAGCTCGTCAATCGATGGATACTTACTGGATTGAGGGAACTGAAGAAAAAGAAGGTACGGAAAGATTATGCTTAAGGCCTCATTTAACAGGTGGATCAGTTCGTTACTTGCAAAAACATGGAGCACCAGCTAGATTTGTTTATCCTGGTAAGGTATTTAGAAATGAAACAACGGATGCCAGACACGAAAGAGCTTTCTTTCAATATGAAGCTTTGATAGTTGATAAAGATATTTCATTTTCATCTGGTAAGGTAATGATTCAAGCTATATTAGAAAAGGTTTTTGGTAAGAAGATAACTGTTCGAATGAGAGAGGGATTCTTCCCATTTACGGAACCTGGTTATGAAATCGATATGGAATGTTTAGTTTGTGATGGAAAAGGTTGTAAGGTATGCAATCATAATGGATGGATCGAGGTTATGCCTGGTGGAGAAATTCATCCAAATGTTTTAAAATCAGCTGGATTAGACCCTGAAGAGTGGACAGGTTTTTATATTAATATCGGATTAGATAGATTAGTAATGATGAGGTATGGGGTAGATGATGTAAGACTTTTCCATAGTTCAGATTTAAGATTTTTGAAACAGTTTAAATAATAAGGAGGTAAATATGAGAGTATCGTTAAATTTATTAAGAAAATATGTAGATCTACCAAAAGATGTAACTGATCATGAGATAGCACATGTTTTAACTCTTAGTACAGTTGAGGTTGATAGTGTAGAAAATACAAAAGAAAAATATAATAATATTGTGGTTGGAAAAATCATTGAAGTTAGTAAACACCCAGATGCTGATAAATTGAGAATTTGCTTAACGGATATTGGTGAGGATAGTCCAGTACAAATTGTTTGTGGTGGATCAAATCTATATAATGGTGAGCTTGTTGTAGTTGCAAAGCCTGGTTCTTACGTTGTTTGGCACGGTGAAGGAGAACCAGTTAAAATTGAAAAGACAAAGATGAGGGGTGTAGTATCTCATGGAATGATTTGTGGTGCAACAGAGGTTTATTTAGCAGACTTTTTTCCACCTAAAGAAGAAACGGAAATTGTTGATTTAACTGAAATTGATTGCAAACCTGGAGATAATATTGCCGATATTATTGATATGAATGATACAGTATTAGAAATCGATAATAAATCTTTATCTAATAGACCAGATTTATGGGGACATTATGGTATTGCTAGAGAGTTATCAACTATTTATAAAGTACCTTTAAAGAAATTAGAAAAATATGATGTAGATTCTAATTTACCAAAATATAATGTGGAGATAAAAGAACCATCTAAATGTAATAGATATGTAGCTGTAGAAATAGATGGGGTAGAAACAAAAGAATCACCAATGTGGTTAAAATCAATACTGATAAAAGTGGGTCTAAGACCGATAAATGCGATTGTTGATATCACTAATTATGTAATGATTACCGTAGGACAACCTCTACACGCTTTTGATAAGACTCACGTAGGTGGAGAAAAGATAATTGTTAGAAATGCTAAAGAAAATGAAGAACTACTTTTACTTGGAAATAGTTCAATTAAACTTACAACAGATGATTTAGTAATTTGTGATGAGAAAGAGCCCCTTGCCCTAGCAGGTATTAGAGGTGGGAAAAAGGACTCAATATTACCAGATACTAAGGGTGTTTTATTAGAGGTAGCAAGCTTTAATGCTGATGCGATTAGAAATACAGAAAAAAGATTTTCAACAAAGACGGATTCTTCTATTAGATATGATAAGGGAATTGATTCTCAACGAGTAGATGAAGGACTAGATCTATCATTATCTTTAATTAAAGAATTATATCCCGAAAGTAAAATAGTTAAATATTCTTGTGTTTATCCAAACAAAACAAAAAATAATATAATAAAGGTAAGCGAAGAATTTTTAAATAGAAGATTAGGGAAAGTTATTCCAAGAGAAAAAATTGAGGAAATATTAACTCATCTTGGTTATGAGGTTAAATATTCTAATAAAGAATATGAAGTAGTTGTACCTACATGGAGATCAACTGGAGATGTAACTATTAAGGATGATGTAATGGGGGACCTTGCTAGAATTTTAACCTTCGATAGCTTTGATACAAAGTCAATTACTGTTTCTTTTGATAAATCTACTAATCAAAATGAAGTGCTATTAGAAAAAAGAGTTAAGGAATATTTATCACAAAGATGTAATTTCTATGAAATATTTACTTATCCTTGGATCGATGAAAAATATATTGATATCGTTGGGGTTAATAAAGAAAAATCATTAAGATTAGCAACTCCACCATCACCAGAACTATCTTATCTTAGAAATTCTCTTATTCCTGGTATGATTGAAGCTGTATCTAAAAATCTAAGATATTACGATGAGTTTAGGTTGTTTGAAGTAGCTGAGGTGTATAAAAAAGGAGATTATAGACCATCAATCAAAGAAGAAATTTTACCTATTCAAAATAATCATTTAGCAGGATGTATTGTTGGAAAAGATGCTAAAAAGATTTTTTATGAAGCTAAAGGGGTAATTGAAAATATGGCAAGATATTGTCATATGGAGGAACTAAAGTTAGAACAAAGAGAAATAATTGAGTGGGCTGATGTAAATGCTAATATCAATATAGTATTTAATGATGAGATAATAGGAAATCTTGGATTATTATCTATGCGTGTGATGAATGAGGCTAAAATAAAAAGGACAAATGTTGCAATTTTTGAGGTTAATTTTGATAAATTTATTCCATATAAGTCAAGAACTAATAAATATGAAAGATTACCGGAATTACCTTTAGTAGAAAAAGATTTAGCTATTATCGTTGATGAGGAAGTAAGTTGGGATATGATTTATACTGCTATTCAAAACAAGGTAAAAGAAGTAGAATTTGTTGAAGAATATCGAGGAAATCAAATACCTAAGGGGAAAAAATCTATCACTTTAACTATTAGAATGATTAATGAAGAATCTACTATGAATTCTCTTGAAATAAATGAGAAAATGGATAATATTTTAAACACATTAAATAAAAAATGTGGAGCAAAATTAAGAGAAGAATAAAAATTCTCTTTTTTTTTATATATTGGCAAAATTATGATAAACTATATATAGTTAAAAGTAGGAGGGTTAATGAAAGCAATTATAGAAATAGGTAGTAATAATACCAAGACACATATTTATAAAGGTGATAAGTTAGTCTTTGATAATAACGTTACTATTGAATTTAAGAAAAATTATACTAATAAAATAGCAGATACCGATTTAGAAAAATTATTTGAGGTTATAAAAAAGGCTAAAGAATATACCGATAATATTCATATATTTGGATGTAGTATTTTTAGAAAAATTAGTCATGAAGAATTAAAAAAAATAAACGATAAAATCAATAAAAAATTTAAGACTTATATTAAGGTTGTATCACAAGAAGATGAAGCATTATATACAGCATTAGGATGCTATAAGGATATAGATTATGATAAGAATATCTGTGTTTTTATTGGTGGAGGTGGATCAATAGAATTAATATTCGTTAAAAACAAAGAAGTTATAGATAAGAAATTTTATAATTTTGGTGTAGTTGATATCACTAAAGAATTTGAAGGTCTAAAAGATGATGTTCCAACTTGTTCCTATGAAGAGGTTACGCAATACATATCTAATTTAATGGATGACTTAAATATAAAAGCAGATTTGCTTATTCTAGCTGGAGGGGATCATCTATATTGGTATAACAATGCTAATTATAAGCTTCTTAAAAACACTTTATATTCATCAGATAAACAAGAATATATGATCACTAGAGAGCTTAATGATAAATATGATAAAGATGCGATGGTTACCCCAATGGACGCTATTAGAAAAAGGAGTGATAATCCTTTGTGGTTTGATGGGTCTCGTGCAATGAAGATGATAACTAATACGGTTGCTAAAAAAGTGGATGCTAAATATATAATACCAACTAGAATAAATATGGAGGATGGGATTAGAAATGAATACTAATGAAGAAATTAAGGAAGAAGTTAAAGATGAATTATAAGTAGAAAATAAAATACCAAAAAGAACAAAAAAAGAGATGGTGAGAAATCTAATAAAAAATAGTAGGAAATTAGAAGAAGAAGATGAACAACAATTAATAGAATTATTGTTTGATGAAACAGTTGCGGTTGATGTTGATAAAATGGCGGCGGAAACCGAAAAATGGCATGAGAAACTAGCAGATAAGATAACAGCAGTAGCTGGTTCTTGGACCTTTATTATATCTTTTATTTTTGTTTTATTTTTATGGATATTTATAAATGTTAAGATTTTAGCGGATGGTGATGCGTTTGACCCATATCCATTTACTTTACTAAATTTATTTTTATCACTAGTAGCAGCTCTTCAGGCTCCAATTATCTTAATGAGTCAGAATAGAGCGGCTAAAAAAGATACTTTAAGAGGAATGAATGATTGATGTAAAGTCTGAATTGATATTGGAGGTTTTACACGAGGAAATTATTGAAATTATCAAAAATCAAAAGAAGATAATCGATTATATTAAGGAAAAAGATAATATTGAAGGAGATGTAAAAAATGAAAATATTAATAGCAAGTAAGAATCCAGTTAAAATTGAAGGGGCTAAAGAAGCTTTTCTTCATTATTTTCAAGATGTAGAAATCGAGGGAATTAGTGTACCTTCAGATGTTAGTGATGGTCCGGTAAACGAAGAAATATATGAAGGAGTAAAAAATAGAATTAACAATTTAGCTAAATATGCTAAAAATAATAATGTAGAAGCTGACTATTTTTTAGCAATTGAAGCTGGAATAACTAATTTATTTGGTGAGTGGATTAATATTAACATGGCAATCGTAAGAGATAAAAATGGATATGAGAGCTTTGGTACTAGTCCAGGATATCCAATACCTAAAAAATATGTTAATGATATTCGTGAATTCACGCTTGGAGTAGTTATGGATAAATTATTTAAAGATGAAGATTTGGCAAGAAAAAAAGGTGGTTTAAGTTTTTTAACTCATGATGTAATAACTAGAAGGGACATAACAAGAGGTGCTTTTATAATGGCACTTACTGAGCATATTAACGAGGAATGGAACGATAAGAATTAATAATAAGGAGAAATTATGGAATTATATAAAATAAGAGTTGAAGACATTAATAAAAAGGTTGTATCTTTAGAAAAATATAAGGGAAAAGTTCTTTTAATAGTTAATACTGCTACCAAATGTTTTTTTACTCCTCAATATGATGCTCTTCAAAATCTTTATGAAAAATTTAATAATAAGGGTTTTGAAATACTAGATTTTCCTTGTAACCAGTTTGGTAATGACGCACCTGAAAATATTGAAGAAATAGATGAGTTTTGTACTGAAAAATATGATACGACTTTTCCGAGATTTGATAAGATAAATGTTAATGGATCTGAGGAATCTATTTTATATACCTATTTAAAAAAGCATCAAAGAGGTTTTTTTAATAAAAGAATTAAATGGAATTTTACGAAATTTTTAATAGATCAAAAAGGTATGGTTGTTAAGAGATTTTCACCTAGAGTAAAGCCTCAAAAAATTGAAAAGTATATAAAAAAACTTTTAGAAAATAATAGGGAGGAATAAATGTATTTAGCACTTAGAGAATTAAAATATTCAAAATCAAAATTTATTTTAATAGTTACAGTAGTAATCCTTATTAGTTATCTAGTGTATTTTCTTACTTCCTTAGCAACTGGGCTAGCAAATTCATATACTAGTTCGGTAAAAAAATGGGAAGCTGATTCTGTTTTATTAACTAAAGATTCAAACGATAATATGATGATGTCATACATAATGGATAATGATTTTAATGATATTAAAGTAAAAGGTGATAAAGCAAAAATCGGTTTGTTTCCTGCGGTTATCAGTAATCCTTTAGAGGACAAGGTTGATTCAAGAATGGATGTATATGTTTTTGGAATTGAAAATGATAGTTTTTTAAAGCCAGAGGAACATAAATTACTAAATATTAAAGAATATGATGTGATTGTTGATGAGGAGTTAGAAAAAGAAGGTTATAAAGTTGGTGATAAATTTCTAATAACTGGAAGCAAAAGAGAATATACGATTATCGGTTTTTCTTCTAATAGTAAATATCAAACTCTTCCAGTTATATATATGGATTTAAAGACTTTGCAAGAATATCGCTATGGAACTAGTATTAATGATAATATATTTAATGGTATTGTAATAAAAGGAGAAATTGAGCATTTAAATAATAAATTTAAAGATTATACAATTAAAGACTATTTTTCCACTTTGCCAGGTTATAATGCTCAAGTATTAACATTTTCTATAATGATTGTTTTCTTAATAATAATCACAGCTTTTGTCTTAGGTATCTTTATTTATGTTTTAACTATACAAAAAACAAGTATGTTTGGAGTTATGAAAGCTCAAGGTATATCTAATTGGTATATCGGTGGATCGGTAGTAATTCAAACTTTTATTTTAGTAGGATTTGGTCTTTTGATGGGACTTGTTTTAACTTTATTATGTGGACTATTTTTATCTGATATAATTCCTTTTTCAATAGATGTATTATTTTATTTGTTAATTACTCTATCCTTCTTTCTATTTTCGTTCTTTGGCGGATTATTTTCGGTAAGAGCAGTCCTAAAAATAGATCCTTTAAAGGCGATAGGAGGATAATATGAAAAAATTAATTGAAGCGATTGATGTTACAAAGGATTTCCTTCAAGGAAATAATATAGTCCAAGTTCTTAAACCTACTAATTTTATTGCCTATGAAGGTGAATTAATTGGAATAATTGGACCATCTGGTTCTGGTAAATCAACTCTTTTAACAATTTTAGGAGGTCTTCAAAAGCCTACGACAGGAAGAGTATTGTTAAATGGTGAAAAATTTAGTGAATTAAATGTTAAGGAAAAATCAGCTTTAAGATTAAAAAATATTGGTTTTATTCTTCAAGCTTCTAATTTAATTCCTTTTCTAACTATTAAAGAACAAATGATTTTATATAATAAAATAGCAAATACAGAAGTTGATAATGCTTGGTTAGATAGTTTGTTAGAAGGGCTAGGATTAGAAAAAAATAAAAACAAATATCCAAATGAGTTATCAGGAGGGGAAAGGCAAAGAGCAGCAATAGCTAAAGCTTTATATCATGGACCATCGGTAATCTTTGCTGATGAGCCGACAGCAAGTCTAGATACTAAAAAGGCCTATGAAGTTGTTGAACTTTTATCAAAAGAGACAAAGGCACAAAAGAAAGCAACTATTATGGTTACTCATGATGAAAGAATGTTAAAATATTGCGATAGAGTTTATGAGATAATAGATGGTGTTATTAACGAAAGAAAGAAGGTTAGTTATAAATAGTATGAAAGAGATAATAGAAAAAATAACAGATATTTATAATAATAAATTTATAAATAATATTATCGTAATAATAATTTATATTATAATTGCTATAGTAGTTTTTAAATTGTTTAAAAGGATAATAAAAAGGGCTTATAATAGAAAAATAGAAGAGAGCCATAAGGCACAGTATCATACAGTATTACAAATGTTTTTGAGTATGGGAAAAATTATAATAATGATATTGTTATCGTTAGCGGTTTTAGCAAAAATAGGTGTTAATGTATCAAAGCTTGTTGCAGGGTTAGGAGTTGCCTCTTTAGTAATTGGACTAGCTTTGCAAGATCTATTTAAGGATATTATTTCTGGTATTTCGATTATTTTAGATGATTATTTTATTATAGGAGATGTTGTTCAATATGGTGATTTTAAAGGAGAAGTTAGTTCTATAGGAATTAAATCGGTTAAAATTAAAAGGTTTACTGGTGAGGTATTAATAATAAATAATAGAGATATTAATAAAGTAGTTAACTATTCTAAAAATGATACGGTTGCTCCACTTGAATTTTATATTTCGCTTACAGAAAATCCGGATAAGGTAATATCAATGGTAGAAAAAACTTTAAAAAATTATAAATGTAGTGAAGATGTTATTGATAAACCTATTTGTTTAGGAATCTCTAATAATGATAAGAATTCATATATTGTGCGTATTCATTTTACAACAAAACCAGAGGCGCATTATGCTGAAGGTAGAAGAATTCGTCAAGCTATAATTGAAGATTTACAAAGAGCTAATATAAAACAACCACTTGAAATAATAAATAAAGATCAATAAAAAAATAAATAAGGAGTAGAAAATAAAGAAGCCACTAGAATTATTGACTTAATAGATGAATATATACCAAAAAAATATAGCAAACCTAAAGATACTAATAAAATTATCTGGTACTTTATAATAAATATTGTTTTAATCAATAAAGATGTTACTAAAAAAGATGAATTGCCTAAGATTAAGGAGTATAATAATGAATGATGCAATAAAGGAATATGAAATAAATGAAGCGGTTTTAACAACTTATCATACTTTAAATGCTTTATATCAAAATTTTTACGCTAGTTATCCTAAGAATATTGAAAAAGAGATGGTAAAGGTTATTGGCCATTTAATAGAAGTTTTAGAGCCAAAAGATGATAAAAAAGATATTGATATTATAAAATTTAAAATTATTAAAAGAGTTGAATACGAAAAATAGGCTAAAAATAACGGCAAAACAATGGGTAAAGTTGATTTTTTTAAAGATTTGTAGTATTATAGACCCATTACTTCAAGGGGTTTGTCTCAATGGAGAATATTATTAAATGGGTGTGTGATAATTGCTAATAAGTTCAGTTAATAAATTTTAAATCACTTTTTAAATAATAAGTAATTGCCAACCAGACCTAATGTCTTATTGGCAATTTTTTATAAA
>CAYMAV010000001.1:94352-107413 GCA_964388545.1 uncultured Clostridium sp. | reverse complement strand
TTAATCATATTGTGGTATATTACTTCACTTTCATATTGAACACCAATACCATCTATATGCTTTTCACTTTCAATAACTCCTAAAGAATCCAGTTCATCTTTAATATTTCCATCTATATTTTCCCAAGAATTAGATATATTTTGGTCACTTTTTTTATAATATATTATTTTATCGTAATCAATATTAATCTTAGGACCATATTCAGGTTCTTTTTGTTTTAAAAACTCTTCAAAACTCTCAAGACGATATTTTAATATCCACTCTTCTTCACCTTTAATTTTAGAAATTTCTTTGATATTTTCTTTGTTAATTCCAATTATGTCCAAGTTAATTATTCCTTTACTTCATCTATTATTTTTTGAACTGAATCAATTGCTAAAGTTGCACATCTTTTTCTACTAGGTTGTTTATAAATCTCATTATAAACAATTAACTCGCCAAGTATTTTTTCATCATATAGTTCTTCATTAATCATTCTCTTATAATTATCAATTATTTCTTCAGCTTCCTCTATAGTTTTACCCTTTAACTCTTTTGACATTACACTAGCAGCACTTAAACATATCGCACAAGCATCTCCATCATATCTGATATCTTCTAACACATCCTCATTAAACTTAACTGCTACTGTTATATTATCAACACAAGACTCATTTCTTGAATTTACTTGATAATATGTTTCATCTTCTATTACACCCATGTTTTGTGGATTATTATAGTTATCAAGTATTATTTCCCTTTTTTCATTAACATCCATTTTTATTCCTCCTTATATAATTGTTCCAAGTATATCCTCTGTTTTAGATAATACCTCTACCAATTTATCGATTTCTTCTTTTGTATTATAAAAATATAGACTTATCCTGCAAGTATTAGTAGTATGCAATTCTTCTTCAAGCATCTTAACACAGTGATTACCTGCTCTTACACATATTTTAAACCTATTAAGATAAATAGCAACATCCTGACTAAAATGATCTTCTATATTAAATAGTAATACTCCCGAAGATAAATCTTCATGATATATTTTTATCTTTGGAACTTTTTTAATTTCGTCTATTAGATACTTTTTCAATTCCATTTCATAATTATGTATTTTATCAATTCCTATTTTATTTATATAATTAATCGCTTCACCTAGCCCTATAACACCTGCGATATTTCTAGTTCCAGCTTCTAATCTTTGAGGAAGCTCTTTTAATTCATATTCATTATTGCTATTAAAATAAGTATTCATTCCTCCACCATATTCTGTAGGAACTAATTTTTCAAGCAATTCCTTTTTTCCGTATAAAACTCCAACTCCAGTAGGCCCTAACATCTTATGAGCAGAAAACCCCATAAAATCAATATTATTTTTTATTACATCAACTTTAATATGTCCAATACTTTGAGTTACATCTACCATAAATAATATATTATTTTCTCGAGCAATTTTACCTATTTTTTCTATATCTCTAATATCTCCTAAAGCATTAGTTATATGGGCGATGGAAATTAACTTTGTCTTAGAATTTATTTTATTATTTAAATCACTAATATCAATTGAATAATCATCTAGTAAATCTACATATTTAATTTTAAATCCTATTTCCTTTGATAAGTTAATCAATGGTAGTATTGTTGAAGCATGCTCTACTTTGGTCGTAATAATTTCATCATCTTCTTTTAAATAGTTCGCTAAGAATCCAAAAACAATCATATTAAAACTCTCTGTTGAACCCTTAGTAAATATTACCTCTTCTACACTATTCGCATTAATAAATTTTCTTACTAACTCTCTAGTTCCTTCGTACTTATCATCTACTTTAAGACTATTATCATAATCTCCTCTATGAGCATTAGCGGTATATTTTGTATAGTATTCAACAATAGAAGATACTACGCTTTTTGGTTTCATAGTAGTAGCAGCATTATCAAAATATACTATTCCAGTATTAAATATTTCAAAATCTTCTCTATTCAAAATAAACCTCCATCTCCTTATTAATTAAATCTAGGATATCATCACGATCTTTTTGGTATAAAGACATCTTATTTAATAAAAATGTTTTAATTAACAAGTCATAAGTATCCTCTTCTTTAATTCCTCTGCTCATCATATAAAATTTAATATCCTCATCAAAATTACCAATATAGGCAGAGTGATTAGCTTCCACTTCATTATTATCAATAACCAAATTTGGCTTGATATAACTTTTTCCATCTTTTAAATTAATTATTTTATTATCTTGTTTTAAAGTCGAATCATCACTATTTTCTTTGATTACTCCATCTATTATAAATTTAAAATCATAATTAAAAACATTAAGAGCATGGTTAATAACTTTGCTTATAGTATTTTTAAAATTATGATTAATTATCTCTTTATATGTAGAATTTTTAGAACTTATAATACCCGTATTATATGTTATATTAGCATTTTCTCCATTTAAATTAAAAACAACCTCATCATTAGAATTAATACCAAAATTATCTACAATAACATTTGAGTTTTCACCTATTTCATAAAGCAACTTAACATTTGTATTAACAAGTTTTAAAAATATTTTTACCGTAATGTTTTCTCCTATATCTATTTTTATTGCATTTGAATAATTACTAAAATCTATTTTAATATGCGAATCTTCTTCTATTTTTAATAATTCTCCCTTAAATTCATTTCCTATGTTTATAGTCTTCATTAGAATTCCCCATATCCTTTTTCTTCGACTTCTAAAGCTAGACTATGATCACCTTTTTTTACCAAGCTTCCATTAAGCATAATATGAACATAATTAGGCTTTATATATTCTAATATTCTAGGATAATGCGTAATTATTAAAACAGATGTTTTAGGATTTTCTTTTAAATATTTGTTAATCGCATCTGTACATTTTTTTAGGCTATCAATATCAAGTCCCGAATCAAGTTCATCAAGAACAATAAACTTAGGCTTTAACATTTTTAATTGTAAAACCTCGTTCTTTTTTCTTTCCCCTCCAGATAGTCCGGAATTAACAGATCTTGAAAGATGCTCTTCATTCATATCAAGAGACCTTACCTCTTCTTTTATTAGTTTTCCAAATTCAAACAAATTAATATGTTCATTACTACTAGAATTCATAGCAGTTCTTATAAATTCTGAGTTTTGAACTCCCTCTATACTTATTGGATTTTGAAAAGATACAAATATCCCAAGTCTTGCAACCTCGTCAGTTAACATCCCTTTTATAGATTTATTGTCAAATACAATGTCACCACTCGTTATCTCATAATTTTTGTTACCTAAAATCACTTTTGATAATGTAGACTTTCCTGTTCCATTAGGTCCCATTATGGCATGAATCTCACCTTGACCGATTTCTATATTAAAATTATTAAGAATTTTCTTATCATCTATAACAACATTTAAGTCTTTTACACTAAACATTTTAACACCTCCTACAAAAGTTATTATAACACAATAATTATTATATAATGTATAATTTATATAGAGGTGAATTTATGGATTGTTTATTTTGTAAAATTATTAATAAAGAAATCCCAAGCAAAACAATTTATGAAGATGATGTAGTATTTGTATTTTTAGATATTAATCCAACATCTAATGGGCATATGCTAATAGTTCCTAAAAAACATTATGAAAATATCTTAGACCTAGATTCTAATATCCTATCACATATGCATTTAGTAATTAAAGATCTATACAAATTATTAAAAGACAAACTAAATATCGATGGTTTTACAATTGTTCAAAACAATTTATATGGTCAGGAAGTTAAACATTTCCATATTCATATAATACCAAGATATAAAGATGATGGTATAAGAATGCATTTTGATCATAATAAGTTAAATGATATAGATGAAATATTCAAAAAAATAAAGAAGTAATATACTTCTTTTTATAATATCTCACTAATTTCAATAAAAATATCTATCGGTATTTGCTCTGCTCTTACATTTTCGTTAAACCCATACTTTTTTAATATTTCTAGTACTTTATCAAAATTATATTCTTTTAAATTATTTTTTAATGTCTTCCTCTTTTGCCTAAAGCTATCTCTTATTAAGTTCATAAAAGCCTCTTCGTTTTTAGATTTATATATGTCGTTTTTAGTTAAACTAATTATTACGCTATCAATCTTTGGTAAAGGATAAAAAAGATTTTTAGAAACAACAAATTCTTTTTTTATTTTAAAATAATAATTTAAAAATACAGTTATAGAGGAATAATCCTTTGTATTAATAGAAGCTGAAAATCTATCTCCAACCTCTTTTTGAACCATCAACACCATCTTCTCTACATCTACCTTTTCCTCAATTAATTTATTAATAATAGGCGTTGTAATATAATATGGAAGATTTGCTATAACATATAAATTGTTATATTTTTCTTTTTCAAGATCTTTTTTAACATCTCTTTTTAAAAAGTCATCATTAATTAACAATACATTTTTATCTTTAAATTTATCATTAAGGAATTCTTCTAAATCTTTATCAATCTCATAAGATATCACTTTACATTCTTTTTCTATCTCTTCGGTTAATACTCCACTTCCTGTTCCTATTTCAATAACTAAATCATCGCTTTTTAAATCTATTAAATTAACAATTTTTTTAATAATATTTTTATCTTTTAAAAAGTTTTGTCCAAATTTTTTCTTAAAATTATGATCCAACATACTTCTCCTTTAAAAATAGTCTGATAACTCAGACTATTGTTTTTTTGTTATTTCGATAGTTATCATATTCTTTCCGCGATACCCTCTATCTACAACACTTTCCTTATTTTTAACAAATAAATCTATTCTTTCATCACTATAACATGCTCCACAAGTATCTAAGATAATACCTGGATATCTAACTCCATCAATTATTAATATTACCTCATCGTAATATTTAAAATAGGTTTTACCTTTACGATAACCAAATTTTTGTTGAAGATATGGTGTTGCTGCTGCTAGAACAAGTTTACCATTATAAGTATACCAACCTTTTTCGTTAGTTTGAAAATGATGCTCGCAAAGCCTTGATCCTGTACAGCTACCCGTACCATAACCATCATTAGCATAAAACGAGGTTAGTCGGTAAGATAATTTTGGATATTCTTTTAAAACAACTTCCTCTTTTTTTGTATAGTGTTTAGATAATTCCTTACTACTTACGGAATTAACTCCATTCATACTAAAAGTTATTAAATTAATCACACCATCAAAGTTAAATAAGCTAACAGCCAAAACCGCTATATATACAATGAATAAAAAGCAATTTCTAAAAACTAATTTGGAATTATTTTTCTTTTTTTTCATTTTTTACACTCCTGATTTGATAGATTTATAATAACATTTTGCTATTGTTTAGTCAATTTTAAATAACTGTTTTGTATTATTATATATAATTTTTTTTAACTCTTTTTCTTCGATATTTAGAGTTTCCGCTACACATTTTCCAACTATCGGAATATATTTTGGAGCATTTTCCTTTCCTCTAAAAGGAACTGGAGCAAGATAAGGCGAATCTGTTTCTAATAAAATTTTATCTATATCTATTTTTTTTATAGTTTCTCTTAGATTAGTATTTTTAAAAGTTATGACTCCTCCTATTCCTAAATAATAGCCCAAATCATTATATAATTTAGCCGTTTCTAAACTACCAGTAAAGCAATGGATAACTCCATAATGCTTATATTCTTTTAGAACATCATAGGTATCTTGAAGGGCATCTCTTGAATGAATAACAACTGGTAAATTAACTTTTTTAGCAATTTCTATTTGCTTAATAAATAACTCTTTTTGTTTTTCTTTATTATCTTCAACATAGTAATAATCAAGCCCGATTTCTCCGACTCCTACTACTTTTTTATTATTTTTTATTAATTCCTCTAACTCTTTTAAATCAGAATCTTTAACATTATCAACTTCATGAGGGTGATACCCAATTGTTGCATAAACATTATCATATTTTTTAATTAATTCTAATGCTTCATAAATTCCTTCTTTATCACAACCGGAAATAATAATTTTTTCTACTCCTGCATCAAATGCTTCCTTAACAACCTTACCGATATCTTCATAATATTCTTTTGATATATGACAATGTGTATCTATATACATCTTATCCCTCTTTCTTGTTAGTACTTCCAATTCCTCCAACTCTTTCAGTTTCTACAACATCTCCTGCTGTTAAAAAGTTTAAGAATATTCCTTGAACATATCCTTCCCCTTTTTTAATAATAACATCTTCTTCTCCTTCGTTTTTTATAGAAGCATACATATGCCCTTCATTATCGATATTATTATAATAATCGCATTCAAACACTCCTACTTGATTAGAAAGCCTAAGTCCTTTTTTTATACCCATACTACTTCTAACAATCATAAATAATGTCTCATTTTCCTTCATAAAAACTTTATATCCAGTTGGTATTTTTTTTGTTTCACCTTTTTTAATCTTAATATCTTCAATTGCTAAAAAATCATATCCAACACTATGTTTTGTTTTTCTCTCAGGCAGTTTATATTCTTCATATAACTTTTTATCATCCTTTACATCCTTCTTAAATTGTTCAAAACTTATCTTTTCAAATCCTCTCATTTTCTTTCCTCCTATAAAAAAACGATTAATTATACTTAATCGTCTTTAGCCTTAATTACTACGCATCTATTTGGTTCTTCTCCAACACTTTCAGTATAAACCTTTTTATTAGTTGATAATACCTCATGTACAATTCTTCTTTGATATGAATTCATTGGATCAAGCTTAGCATCCACTTTAGTTTTAGCAACCTCTCTTGCTAAATCCTTAACAGTTCTTTCTAAACTCTTTTCCTGTCTTAATTTATATTCTCCAACATCTAGAACAAATTTATAGAAAAATCCTAACTCTCCGCTAACAATTTGATTAATAATTAGGGTTAGTGCTTGAAGATTTCTTCCATCTTTTCCAATAAGCAAACTATTATTATTAGTATACAAAGTAATATATAAAGCCGCTTCTCTTGATTTAGATTCCATATTTACCTCAAATCCCATTTTTTCAACAAGTTTTTGAGTTTCTTCTTTTATAAAGTTATTAATATCTTCTTTCTTAATAAGCTTCATTTCGATTTTCTTTGCTTTAAACAAACCGCTTTTTTGTTCCTGCATCTTGTAAATAACATCTTCTTCTTTTACTTCTAATTCCTTTAAAGCCTCTTCTAGAACCTCTTGCTCTGATTTACCTGTAAATAAGTATTCTTTCATATCCTATACCTACACTTTCTTCTTTTTCATCAATAAATTTTGCACAACCATAAATAAATTTGTTACTATCCAATATATATTTAAAGCTGAACTCATAAAAATTGACATTGTTACAATCATAACGATCATAACCTTATTCATAGTTTTTG
Organism: uncultured Clostridium sp.; assembly: GCA_964388545.1. Lineage (GTDB taxonomy): Bacteria > Bacillota_I > Bacilli_A > RF39 > UBA660 > RUG13868. Next base: position 100,038 of record CAYMAV010000001.1, on the reverse strand, counting down.
CTTGTTCATTACCTTGAACCATCGGTGATTTGAATATGGAATAATATGTTGAAACTGCAACCAATATCGTAAGTATTATATAGTAATAGCTGCCACCTCTTAATCCAACCATCGGAGTTGTTCCTAGTTGAAATAATATAAATTTTTCTTCAAAAATTGCTGGTACTCTGTTGATAGCTTCTAAAAATGCGATAAAAAGCGGCAATTGTATAAATGTGGTTAAACATCCAGAAATTGGATTAATATTATATTTTTTATAAACCATTGCCATTTCCTGAGATTTTTTCATCATTGAATCATTATCTTTTTTATCTTTGTATTTCTTCTCGATTTTATCTAAATCCGGTTTAGCTTTGTTAATAGCTTCCGACTGTTTAGCAGCCTTTTGAGATAAAGGAAATATCGATAATCTAAATAAAATTGATGTGATAATTAATCCTAATCCCATACTACTAACAACAAATCCTACTTTAAGAATTAACCAAGCTAATGGTTTAACAAAAATACTTTCCCACAAACCTTCATATCCACCACTAGTCATCTTATAATCTTTACAATCCGGTAGTTTAGAAATATCTACTTTATTATCAGAATATAATTTTTTAGTTTCTTCATCAATCGGCTTACATAATATATTTTCTGTTACCGCTTGTCCAGTTGTTGGATTAGTAACTACTTTTCCTTCGCTATTTTTTAATTGCTTAGTACATCCTGCTGTTAAAAACATAATTGATAATAATATTGCTACTATTTTAATTCTACTCTTTTTCATTTAGCTCTCCTTTTTGTTGATCCTATTTATTAAAGAAATAAATCCTAGTTCCTTTTCTTTAAATTTTTTATCTACAAACCCGTTCCTAATTATTATAATATAATCGACGTTATTTTGATAGTTATTTTTATAATTATTTATAATCGACCTCGTCTGTCTTTTATATTTATTTCTATTAACTGCATTACCTAACTTTTTACTAACTGAAATTCCAAAACGATAATTACTATAATTGTTATCTCGATAATAAATAACATATAGATCATTTTTTACATATTTAGAATTTTTAATAATTTCATTAAATTCGATACTCTTTTTTACTGTATGCTCTCTATCCATAAATAACCTCTATTTTATTATAAACAAAAAAGCCACTGTTGTCAGTGGATTTATACTAATTCTTTACGACCCTTTTTTCTTCTCTTATTAAGGACTTTACCTCTTATACGAGCGAAAAAACCATGCTTTTTTGCTTTTTTTCTTTTATTTGGTTGAAATGTTCTTTTCACTTTTTACACCTCCAGACATAAAAATTCTAGACTATTATAATTTTGTTTCTTTTATAAGTCAATTAAAATAATAACATTTTTTTTAATTCTAAACAACCTTAATTTCAATATTTTCTTTGTTTTCGTTGTATAAATGCTCAAATCTTGATTTTTTAATTCTAAATAGAAAGAAGATAAGCCCTACTATAAACATAATAACCGATACGATTTGTGCTTGTTTTAGACTACCTAACATTAAACTATCTTGTCTTAATCCTTCGATAAAAAATCTTCCCAAAGAATACCACATCAAATATATTCCAGTAATTTGTCCAAGTTTAATATATTTTCTTCTTCTAAAAATTAATATTATTATTAATCCAATTACATTCCATAAAGATTCATAAAGAAAAGTTGGTTGATGATATGCTCCCTCTATAAACATTCCTTCTATTATAAAGTTAGGTAGAAATAATTTTTCTAAAAAGCCTCTTTCTACAATTGGACCATAAGCCTCGCTATTAAAAAAGTTTCCCCATCTACCAATTATCTGTCCTAATAAAAGACCGGGTGCTACTACATCCATTATTCTAAGTATCTTATATTTTCTTCGATAGGCAAAAAACGCTACATATATCGATCCAAATAAAATTCCCCCATGTATTGCTAAACCACCATTCCATATTTCTAAAACTTCAAGAAAGTTCTTTGAATAATAACTCCAATTAAATATTACATAGTAAAGCCTAGCTCCTATTAACGATACTATAATCGTATTAAACATTAAGCTAGTCATTGTATCTTCGTTTAAATCATGTCTTTTAGCTTCTTTATAAACTAAAAGCATACCTAAAAAAATTCCTAATATTATACATATGGAATACCAATATATTTGAACTATTTCTAAATCAATTGCTACTTTATTCATTTTTCTTAGCCTTTCTTAAAGTTGGTTCAATAATCGTTTTTTCTATTACTGTATTAAGAAAAGACAGCAACAAGGAAATAACTATTAACGCCCAAAAATTTGTAAAATCTAGTTTACTTTGTAAAAACCAATCTGCTAGTTTTAAGATAATCACATTAATAAAGAAATAAAATAAACCAAAGGTAATTGCTGTTATTGGAATTGTAACAATAATTAATACAGGTCTTACTAGTTTATTTAATATATATATTAGTGAAATTGAAATAAATGCCCATAATATTTTATTATCTTCTGCTATTTGAAAACTAGCAAATAACTTATCTACTATTAAAAAAGTTACAGTATATAGTACTGAATATAAAATAAATTCTAAAATGATATTAAACTTTGGCTTTTTACCTTTATATGTTATCAAATTCATATAATCAAACTCCTATAACACTTTTTTTAAGAACTCACCCGTATATGATTCCTTAACCTTAATTAAACCTTCAGGAGTAGTTGCTGCGATTATATTTCCACCTTGCTCTCCACCTTCTGGTCCTATATCAATAATGTGGTCAGCACACTTTATCATATCTAGATTATGCTCTATTACTATTACCGTATCTTCATTATCTACTATTTCTTTTATAATTGCAAGGAGTCTTTCTACGTCTACAAAATGAAGTCCTGTTGTCGGTTCATCCATTATAAAAACGGTTTTTCCAGTTGGTTTTTTTTGAAGTTCTTTTGCCAACTTTACCCTGCTGGCTTCTCCTCCAGATAAAGTAGTGGCACTCTGTCCTAATTTAATATATCCTAATCCAACTTTATCTAATACATTTAATTTATGCTTAATCTTAGGGTGATTTTCAAAAAATTCAATCGATTCACTTACCCTCATATTTAAAACATCAAAGATATTTTTGTTTTTATATTTAATTATTAAGGTATCACTATTATATCTTGTTCCCTTACAAACCTCACAAGGAACATAAACATCAGGAAGAAAATGCATTTCAATTTTCTTTACACCATCTCCCCTACAAGCCTCACATCTTCCGCCTTTAACATTAAAAGAGAAACGATCCTTTTTAAATCCATACATCTTAGCTTCCTTAGTAGTTGTAAATAAATCCCTAATATCATCGAATACTCCTACATAAGTTGCTGGATTACTTCTTGGTGTTCTACCTATTGGTTTTTGATCTATTAAAACAACTTTATCAATATGTTCTAGTCCTTTTATATTTTTATGCTTACCAATTGTTACCTTGCTTTTATAAACATGATTAAATAGCTTATTAGCTAAAATATTTATTACTAAACTACTCTTTCCGCTTCCACTAACTCCCGTTACACAAGTATAAGTTCCTAGCGGAAATTTAACATTAATATTTTTTAAATTGTTTTCAGTTGCACCTATTACTTCTAAAAATTTCCCATTTCCTTTTCTTCTTTTCTTAGGAACCTCAATTTCTCTTCTACCACTTAAAAAATTACCAGTTACACTATCTTTATTTTCCATAACCTCCTTAGGAGTTCCTTTAGCAACCACATATCCACCTTGCTCGCCAGCAAGTGGTCCGATATCCACAAGATAATCAGCTTCCATCATCGTCTCGCTATCATGCTCTACAACTACCAATGTATTTCCCAAATCTCTCATCTCTTTCAAGGAGTTGATAAGTTTAGCATTATCCCTTTGGTGTAGGCCGATACTAGGTTCATCAAGTACATATAAAACTCCTGTTAGTCGGGATCCTATTTGCGTAGCAAGCCTAATTCTTTGAGATTCTCCACCGGATAAAGTACCAGCATTCCTACTAAGTGTTAAATATTCTAATCCTACATTAATTAAAAAACTTAGTCTATTTTTTATCTCCTTAATTAAAAGATCGGCGATATGGATTTCTTCTTTTCCTAATTTTAACTTTTCAAAAAAATCATAAATATCTTTTATACTCATACTAGAAAGTTCATAAATGTTTTTTCCACCAACACGCACCGACAATGCTTTCTCATCTAATCTCGCACCCTTACATCTAGGACATTCTCTTTCAACCATAAAGTTTTCAATCCAATTGCGCATCCATTCACTTTTAGTTTCAAGATATCTTCTTTCAAAAAGAGTAACTATTCCTTCAAACTTTTTACTTTTATAAGAGGTTTGATTCTTACTTACATATTCATATTCTATTTCTTCATCACTACCATAAAAAATAATATCTTTTTCTTTTTTAGTTAATTTATTAAATGGTTTACTCATCGATATTTTATATTTTTTACAAACCGCTTCTAATTCCTTATAAAAAATTGTCTCCTTATCTCCATAAAGTGCTCCAAAAATGTCCTCTTCAATACTAAGATTATCATCTTTAATAATTAAATACGGATCAATTGATAACTTAACTCCTAATCCATTACAGTCTGAACAAGCATTATATGGTGAGTTAAAACTAAATATTCTTGGTTCTAATTCTGATAAAGAAAATTCACAATATGGACAAGCATATTTTTCTGAAAAAAGGATCTCCTTTTCTCCTAAAATTTCTACTAAAACCTTACCGTCCGCTAATTTAGTTGCAACTTCTAATGAATCAAAAAGTCTTCTGCTAATATTTTCCTTTATTATTAAACGGTCGATTACCACATCTATATTATCTTTAATATTTTTAGAGAAAATAATTTCATCAGATAAATCATACATTTCTCCATTAGCACGAATTCTAACAAAACCTTCTTTTCTAAGTTTTTCTAATAAATCCTTATGTGTTCCTTTTTCACCTCTGATAACCGGTGCCATTACTATTAATTTAGTTCCTTCTTTATTTTCAAGCAATTTATTAACCATTTCCTCAACGCTCTGTCCCTTTATTTCAACATCGTGATAAGGACAATACGCCCTACCTACCCTTGCATATAAAAGGCGAAAATAATCATATATTTCCGTTACTGTTCCTACTGTACTACGAGGATTATTACTATTAACCTTCTGCTCAATGCTAATCGATGGGGAAAGTCCTTCTATTGAATCAACATCCGGTTTATCAGTTCCACCTAAAAACTGTCTAGCATAATTAGATAAACTTTCAACATACCTTCTTTCCCCTTCTTTATATAGGGTATCAAAGGCTAAACTGCTCTTCCCACTTCCACTTATTCCTGTCATTACAATAAGTTTATTCTTTGGAAGTTCTATATCTATATTTTTTAGATTATTCTCTCTAGCTCCCTTAATTATTATCTTGTCCATAATATCACCCATTTCAAACAAATATATTCTATCATAAAAAAAGATAATTATTATCAAATAATCATCTTCATTTAAATATTTATTAATCTTTGATCTTTAAACCAAATACAATATTTAAAATTCCAAAAACAATAGCCATTATTCCAAACAGTGATATATCCTTTATACCTATACTATTAATTATCATTCCAATAAAATATAATACTCCACCAGAAATAACCATAATTTTATTTTTTCGTCCAGTAATAGTAAGTATTCCT
>CAYMAV010000001.1:0-94252 GCA_964388545.1 uncultured Clostridium sp. | reverse complement strand
CTAATATTTATATTTAAAATGATTATAGCATATTTTTTATTATTGCTATATTAAAATCTATCTTTATAAGAACATTTTTTACACAAAGTTTCAACTGCTTCTCTTCTTTTAAAACCCTCTATTATTTTTTTAGCTCTTTTTTTATTTAAAATATCTTCCAATTCCTCTTTATAAATATTTCCTAAGGGAATTTCTCCTTCTCCATCCAAACAACAAGGCACAACCGTTCCATCGACCAATATTCCAATATGTGAATTTAATCCGTAACAATATCCTTTTTCATCATCACTATTAGCTTCATTAGGCCACTCGAATTTATTGTTTTTATCAACATAAGTGTTAATATCTATTTTTACGCTTTTTTCTTTTTTAATTTTATCAACAATTTCTGTTGAAAGATTATATTTTTCTTTTATTATTTTTATAATATAGTCTTCCTTATCATCAAGCTTATTATGTTCTAAAGTCCATAAGCGATATGAAATATAGGTGTTTTTACTTAACTTTTTAGCACTATCAATAACTTTATCTAAATAATACTCATCATTATTTTCAGAGTGTAAAGATATATTTAATTCTCTTATCTTTTTTAGTTTATCTACATTTTCTTTTAATAGAGTTCCATTAATTGTAAGATTTACTTTTATATCATTATCAAAACAATAATCAATAAATTCTTCTAAACTAGGGTGAATAAGTGGCTCTCCTTTTAAATGAAGATATACATAATCGGTATATTTTTTTATTTTATCGATTACTTTTTTAAAAGTATCAAGAGACATATCCTCTTTTTTTCTTTTAGTATTTTTACAAAAAGAACAATTTAAATTACATCTATTTGTTATTTCAATATAAATCTTTTTAAATCTTTTCTTCATATTATTCCTCTACCTTTAAAGAAAAAATTATATCCCTTAAATGCATCGCTCTTTCAAAATCAAGATTTTTAGCTGCCTCTCTCATCTCTTTTTCTAATTTTTCTATATCAATTTTTTGCTCTTTTTTAGATTTTTTTGTATTTTTAGCTGTATATACATCATCATTTGTTATCAATTCTCTTATTTCTTTATTAATAGTCTTAGGTATAATATTATTTTTATTATTATATTCTTCTTGTACTTTTCTTCTTCTTCTAGTTTCTTCAATTGCTATTTTCATCGAGGAAGTTATTTTATCAGCATACATTATGCACATACCATTTTCATTTCTTGCACATCTACCAATTGTTTGAATTAAACTTCTCTCGCTTCTTAAAAATCCCTCTTTATCAGCATCAAGAATAGCTATTAAACTTACCTCTGGTATATCAAGACCTTCTCTTAAAAGGTTAATTCCTACTATACAGTCATAAGTACCAAGTCTTAAATCCCTTATTATTCTTAGGCGGTCTAGAGTTTTAACCTCTGAATGTAGATATGCGACTTCTATTCCCTGTTGTTTTAAATAATTAGTTAATTCTTCACTCATTCTAATAGTAAGAGTTGTTATTAAAACTCTTTCATTATGCTCTTTTCTAATTTTAATTTCATTTACTAAATCATCTATTTGTCCTATTGAAGGCCTAATATCTATTATTGGATCAAGAAGTCCTGTTGGTCTTATAATCTGCTCAATATAACTATAATTAGTCTTTTCTAATTCATAATCCCCTGGAGTTGCTGAAACATAAATCACTTGTTTTGCTTTACTCTCAAATTCCTTAAATTTTAAAGGACGATTATCAAGTGCGCTTGGAAGCCTAAATCCATAATTAACTAAATTTTCTTTTCTAGCACGATCTCCATTATACATTCCTCTAATTTGGGGAATTGTTACATGGGATTCATCAATTACAATTAAAAAATCTTCTCCAAAGAAATCTATTAAAGTAGTTGGTGTTTCTCCCTCGCCTCTTAACGCCATGTGTCTTGAATAATTTTCTACACCTGAACAAAATCCCGTTTCTTCTAACATCTCTAAATCATAATTAGTTCTTTGTTCAATCCTCTGTTTTTCAACAAGTTTATTTTCTTTAGTAAAATATTCTAATCTCTCTTTTAATTCCTCTCTTATTCTTCTAATCGCTTCTTTCATCTTTTCTTCACCAGTTACGAAGTGACTAGCTGGAAAAATTGAGACATTTTTCATATCTTTTTTTATCTCTCCTGTTAAAGTATCAATCATACTAATTCTTTCAATTTCTTTACCAAATAAAGATATACGATAGCCAATATTTCGATAATTAACAGGAATTATTTCAATAACATCTCCTCTTACTCTAAAAGTTCCTCTTTTAAAATCCATCTCATTTCGCTCATATAGCATATCAATTAACTTTAAAAGGACTTCTTCTCTTTCAATTTCGTCTCCTACTCTTAGAGTTAACATCTTATTTTTATACTCTTCAACTTCTCCAATACCATAGATACAAGAAACACTTGCTACAACTATTGTATCTTTAAAACTTATCAAACTGCTTGTTGCTGCATGTCTTAACTCATCAATTTCATCATTTATAGAAGAATCTTTTTCAATATAAGTATCTGTTGAAGGTACATAAGCTTCAGGCTGGTAATAATCATAATAGGAAACAAAATATTCAACATTATTATTAGGAAACAGTTCTTTAAATTCACTATAAAGCTGGCCAGCTAAAGTTTTATTATGAGCGATTACCAAGGTTGGTTTATTAATATTTGCTATTACATTAGCAATTGTAAAAGTTTTACCTGTTCCTGTTGCACCCAATAAAACCTGATGTTTTTCGTTATTTTTTATACCATCAGTTAACTTTTCAATCGCTTGTGGTTGATCTCCACTAGGTTTAAATTTACTTACCAAATCAAACATAATAATCCCCTATTTGCTTATTTATTTTAACATCACAATATCTAAATAACAATAACATAAGAAAAGCAATAAGATTATTTATTGCTTTTCTTTCTCTATTCTAATACTTATTTTTTGACCTGCATTAGCTTCTAACATTATCGAGGCATGACCATCAACAATCGGTCTAGATTTAATAGTAATTGTCTTAGTAGTTAATCCATCTACAGATAATATTTGGCTATGACCAGTATAAGCTCTAATATTAACATTAAAAACAAATTTTATAACCGGAGTTTCAGATTCATTTGCCCTTACATTTATTTCTATAGGATTTTTATTTAAATTTATAGTAGTTACTGAAATATATGCATCTCCTGTTATATTCTCTTTTGCTATATATATTTTGTTTTCCATTGGAAATTCATAATATTTAGTAATTCCATTTAGTTTTGCTGATACAGTTACGACATCACGAATATAATTATCTGGAACTATTCTAAAAGTATTTCCATTACTATATACTGTAACTCCTTCTCCTTCTATATCACAATACCAATCCACTGTTCCTTCAACATCTGCTGGCGTTCTTACGGCTTCTAATATTAATTCCGGACCATCAGGATATAGAATTTTTGGTCCTGATTTTTTTATAATATTAAGACTTGTTAACGCTGTGTTTACAGTTACATTACAAATTGCAGTTTTTCCATTTACTGTTTTAACAGTAATAATTGCTGTTCCTTTACCTACTGCCGTTACCTTTCCATTTGAGACTGTTGCAACACTTGTATTTGAAGATGACCATGTTAATTCTTTATTTGTTGCATTACTTGGGCTTATAGTTGCAGTTAATGTTTCACTAGAACCTGTATTTAATGTTAAATTAGTCTTATTTAAACTTACTCCTATCGGAGTAATATTTGTCACTTGGGGATTAGGTGTTGGTGTTGGTGTAGGATTAGGTGTTGGTGTTGTAATTTTCTCCCATTTTGCTTCTAAAATTATATTTTTAGTAATTTTTGTACTAAAATTAAATTTATTATTTCCTAAATACCATCCTTTAAGAGTATAGCCATCTTTTTTAAATCCTTTTGGTTCAAAAACTGTTTTACCTTCTTCAACTTTTACTACTCCGTTATTCCATCCATTATTATATTTAAAAGTTACGGAGAATATTTTTTTATTTGGTGATAACCATTTAGCTTTTAATTCAAAATCTTTTTCTACTGGTAAATTAAAATTATATAAACTATCTTCTAAATACCAGTTATCAAATATTAAATTATTTTTTTTCGGATCTTCTGGTTTTACTACATCCTCCCCTTCTTTTACTTTTTGTTCTTTAATTTCATTTCCACCGTCAGTATTAAATTTTACGGTGTAAATTTTCTTTTCTACATTTACTTCATTATTATTAGATTTCTCTTAGTTTTTAACTTTTATATAAATTCCAAAACCTGTCAACACAATAAGAATTAAAGCTACGAGAAAATACATCTTTTTTTTTCATAGTTTTCTCCTTTTCTATTTCTTAAATAATAGTAAAAATGACTTAATTTTACAATTAAAAAAGCAATAAGATTAATTTATTGCCTTATATTAATTAATAATTACGATATATATGAAGATATATTGTTTGTCCACCATATGTTCTAAGCGTAATTAATGTCGGTGTACTTGCTCCTCCTGTTTGAGGATATGTTGTTATTTTGGTTGTACCTAATCCAGTAATACTTCCACAGTTATTACTACTAACTACCTCTTTTATTTGTTCATTAAAATTAAATATTGCTACTCCATCCTTCTTAATTAATCCTGCTTTTCTTTGATCAGGATATGTTGGACTAACATCTCCAGTAATACTATATAATGTTAATTTACTCTCAATTTTAACAGTATATGATTTTTCAAATCCAGCAAATCTTGCTGTAACTGTTGCTTGTGATAATGCGCTTGAATCTCTTGGACACACTTTTACTTTATTTCCGTTTGGCTGTAAATAAATACCACCAGTTTGTCCGTTTGTATCATATGAGAACCACTCAACATTTCCTGTCATTGTAGTATCACCTGGAATTTTATTTGCTTGTAGTTCTATACAAGGTCCAGGATTTCCTGTTCCACCATAATATAATTTATCATAACCAGAAATTTTAGTAATAGATAATCCCGTTAATGGAACATCTACTTCTACATTACAAGTTGCTGTTTTCCCATTTACTGTTTTAACTGTAATAGTTGCATTTCCTTTTCCAACTGCTGTTACTTTACCATTTACAACAGTTACAACTGATGTATTTGAAGATGACCATGTCAAAGTCTTTGTAGCATTACTAGGTGTTAAAGTAGCTATTAAAGTCTCACTAGTTCCTCTTCCTAATTTTAGTGTTGTTTTATTTAAACTCACTCCTGTTGGATTAACAGTTGTAGGTTGTGGTGGGGTTACCGCATTCTTTTCCCACCTAGCAACTAATACTATGTCTTTTGTTATCTTTGTATTAAAATCAAATTTATTATTTCCTAGATACCATCCTTTAAAGGTATATCCGTCTTTTTTAAATCCTGTTGGCACTAATACAGTATCATTTTCTTCTACTTGAACAACACCATCAGTCCATCCATTATCATATTTAAAAGTTACACTATAACGCTTCTTTCCAGCGGGTATCCATCTAGCCTCTAATTCAAGATCTTTTCCAACTCCCAAATTGAAGTTATAAACTCTATCTTCTAAATACCAATTTATAAATAAAAATCCTTCTTTTTTAGGTTCTTCAGGTTTTACTACCTTTTCACCCTTCTTTACTTCTTGTTTTTCAATTTCATTACCACCATTTGTATTAAATTTTACTGTAAATTTTTTATTTTCCTCAGTTCCATTATTATTGTTTAATTTACCAGCATTTGTAACCACCATATAGATTCCAAATCCAATTAATCCAACAAAAAATAAAGCTGCTAAAAAATACATTAGCTTTTTCATATTTTCCTCCTTTTATTAATTAAATCTTAACAAAAAAAATTATATTTACAATATAATCTTAATTAATTATTTTTTTTAAGAACCTCATTATTCTATATCTAAATCCAATAGGAAGTTCCCATTCACCTATTAATTCCTCTACCTGGCCATTAAAATTTTTCTTAAAAGCATATATTCCATAATCCTTATCATCTTTTTTCTTATGAATATTTTTTGGTATTCCATAAAAGTTATACTTTTTATAACCATTTTCTATCGCATACTGTATCATTTCCCATTGTATTAAATATTGCGATTTAAAATTTAAATACTTTTCATAGTTTCCACTTATTAAATAAACTACTTCAGGTTTTGTTAAAATAAACATTCCAGCAGATAATTCTAATTTTTCATTATCTTCATCATTACTTATTCTTTCTACTTCATCTATTTTTTTCTTTAAATTAGTGATTTCTTCATTTAAAACATTAATTCTAGATTTTTTACTAATCTCTTTTAATTCTTTTTCTTTTTCAGTTAATTCTTTAGTTAATTTTTCTAGTGTTTCTTTTAAATTAATCTCTGTTATTAAAAACTTTATTTCTTTTTTTTCTTTATATAATTTATACATTTTTTGATAATATTCTAAACTATGTGTCTTAAAGCCTTTCCTAATTCCTGAACTATTAACAATTCTAAAAAACAAATCTAATTCTTCATAAGACAATTCTCTTACATTAATATAGTATTTATTAGCATATCTTATGCAATTTTTACCATTAACATCGAATTCTTTAAATATTTCATCTTTTGTTTTTCCCTCTAAATTTAATGAAAACATCCAACTTACTTGTGTATTATCATCTTTATTATAATTAATATAACCTAACTCTTTTAAATAATTACATACTTTTGTATTATCAAAACCATTTTCTACGTAATTACCATTTATGTCTCTTTCTTTTAATAGTAAATAAGGATCTATTACAAGTACATAACCTTTTTTCTTTTTAATATATTCTTTTAAATTTTTAGTAAAAAACTCTACTAATTCTCTATTATTATAATCTATTAGAAAACCTCTAGGAGAATAAAACTCTTTAAAACCTAATCTATTTTTCTTTGAAACAATCATTGCTGCTCCAATCAACACATTATTTTCTTTTACACCAAAAAATTCGACACCCCAGCCAATTGATTTTCTATACTTACCAGTTTCTATTGAAGATAAGAAATTTTTTAATAAATTCCTCTCCCAAAACTTGACATATTCTTCTTCTTTTATTACAGTAAAAACCATCTTTATTCACCTTAATAAAGTATAGCACGGTTTTATTCACATTATCAACATAGCTGTTAATAACTCTAAATAATATGTGAATAAAAATTTGTGGAAAATGTGAATAAGTTATTTTTTGCTATATTCTTATTATATATAAGTTGTGCATAACTATTGTGAATAAAAAAAATTAAAATTTTATACTTTAATTTTATCAACAATTAGTTTAGAATAATGGGTAATTAAGTGGGGGATTTAAAATGGACAATGATGTGCTTTGGTCTAAAATTTTAGACAAAATAAAATTTGAATTAAATTCTTTATCTTTTCAAACTTGGTTTGAGAACACTAAACTATATGATTTAACTAATGGTGTTGCTACAATCATAGTTCCTTTTGCACTCCATAAAAGCCATTTAAATAACAATTATAAAAAATTATTACATTCTTCTTTTATCGATGAAATAGGGGAATCAGTTGAATTTGAATTTTTAATAGAAGAAGAAATAGAACCCATTAAAGAGGAAATAGAGGAAACTAAACAAGAAATTGATGATATAAATGATGAAGAAGAATATATTGATTCAAATTTAAATAAAAAATATACCTTTGAATCATTCGTTGTTGGTAATAGTAATAAGTTTGCACATGCTGGAGCTTTAGCTGTTGCTGAAAAGCCTGGTGAACTATATAATCCATTATTTATCTATGGTAATAGTGGTCTTGGAAAAACCCATTTAATGCATGCGATTGGTAATTATGTTGAACAAAATAGTAAAAAAAGAGTACTTTATGTTTCAAGTGAGACTTTTAAATCAGAATTTATTCAAATAAACAAAAAAGAAAATAATAAAAGTAACTTTGATAATATTGATTTTTTTAAAAGAAAATATCGTAATATCGATGTATTAATAATTGATGATATTCAGTTTTTAGCGGGTGCTACCGAATCTCAAAAAGAATTTTTCTATACATTTGAAAATTTATATGGAGATAAAAAGCAGATTATTATTTCGTCAGATAGATCACCAAATGATTTAAAAATATTTGAAGATCGTCTTAGAACAAGGTTTTGTTGGGGATTAACGGTAAATGTTTTTCCACCGGATTATGAATTAAAATTAGCGATTTTAAAGAAAAAAATAACAGGAGAAAATATAATAAAAGATATTCCCGAACAAGTTTTAGATTATATGGCATCTAATCTCGGAACTGATATAAGACAACTAGAAGGGGGCTTAACTAGGTTAATAGCATATTCCACAATGATGGGGAAAGAAATTAGTCTAGAGTTAGCAATCGAAGCCTTAAAAGACTTTATAAATCAAGGTTTTAGTGAAAAAAAAGATGTATCTAGAATTCAAAGAATAGTTGCTGAAAACTTTAAAATATCAATTGATGATTTAAAATCAAAAAAGAGAAATTCAAATATATCCTTTCCAAGACAAATAGCAATGTATTTATGTCGTAAACATACTGATGAATCCTTTCCAAAGATAGGAATGGAATTTGGTGGTAAAGATCACTCAACGGTAATACATGCTTGTGAAAAGATAGAACAAAAGATAAAATTTGATAAAAATCTTCGAGATGAAATAGATAAAATGGAAAAAGATATTTTAAATTAACAGGTTATAAACAGGTTTGTGGAATTAAAAACTATACTCTATAATATAAATAACTAGTTATTAACAATATCCACACCTATAATAATAAAAATATATAAAAGAAAGAGGTAATAATATGAAAATTAGAATTAACAAAAGTTTACTATTTGAAGGACTAAACAAAGTATCAAAAGCTATATCAACAAAAAATTTAATACAAACACTTGCTGGTATTAAATTTGAATTAACAAAGAAGGGATTAACCTTAACAGCATCCAACAATGATATTACAATTCAAAACTTTATAAAATTAAATAAAGAAGAAATGAGTATTGATAAAGAAGGAATGGCTATTATTCAAGGAAGAGATATATTAGAAATTGTTAGAGTAATATCTGATGAATTTATTAATATTGAATTATTAGATGATACTAAGGTATTAGTATATACAGATGATGAAAATATAAAATATGATCTTAATGTAATAGCAATATCTCAATATCCTAATATTAATTTAGAAAAAAGTGATAATACTATTACTATAACAACGGGAGAATTTTTAGAATTAATTAGAGAAACAGCTTTTGCAGCATCTGATGATGAAACCAGACCAGTATTAACAGGAATTAATTTAGATATAACAAAAGAAAAATTAGAATGTGTAGTAACAGATTCTTATAGATTAACTAAGAAAGTATTAAATTTAGAGGATACTGTTGAAGAAAGTCATAATATAATAATTCCTAAAAAGAATATTCTAGATTTTACTAAGGTAATTAGTATTAGTGATAATACTATAAAAATACATATATTTAACGATAAAATATTATTTGAAACAGATAATACATTATTTCAGTCAAGATTAATAGCAGGAAGCTACCCACAAACATCAAAATCTATTCCTAAAGAATTTAATTTAGTTATAAATGTTGATAGAAAAGGTTTTTACAATATTATTGAACAAGCTAGTATATTAAATAATGATAAAGATAAAAATATTGTATCTATTAATATAAAAGGAAATGAGTTATTTGCTCAATCAATTTCTAATGAAAAAGGAACGGCTAAAATGAAGATGAATATTGATAATAATAGTAAAGAAGAGGTTTCTATTTCATTTAGTGCTAGATTTATGATGGATGCTTTAAATGCTTTATCAACAGATATTGTGGAAATTTCATTTATTAATGAAGTTAAGCCAATAATATTAAAAAATGATAAAAAAGATAATCTTATTCAATTAATATTACCAATTAGAACATATTAGAAAAAAAACGACCAAAAACGACAATTTGTTAATATATTATAAACCTCAATTTCAGGAGGGATATAATGAAAAATTATGAAATTAATGAAGATACTTATGCAATTATAGGAGAAAAATTTGGTCGAACTAAGGTTATTGAAAAAGAAAAACAATATGAAGTAGTAGAAGATGCTTATAAAATAATGGATGATAATTGTAAATACTATGGTAGTAGTTATTACGGTAGGGTAGAATCATCAAAATCAATACTTAATTGTAGTTATAAACTACCAGTAATAGTTGAAGAGAGTAGTTGTATGATCTTCTTTCCATTAAAATCTACTTTGTTAGATGATTGTACATGGATTAATTTAAATAGTATTAAGTATATTGAAAAAGTAGGTAGTAAATCAAAAATAACCTTTATAAATAATGAAGAAATGATATTCAATATATCTAAATTATCTTTAGAAAATCAAATTTATAAGTCATCTAAATTAGAAACTACCATGTTTAAAAGAATTAATTCAATAAAAAGAGGCGATTAGGCCTTTTTTCGTTGTTTTAAAGTGTTTTAAATGATATAATGTTACTGGGTGTATAGGAATATTAAAAAGCACTTAAAGGTGATGAAATGAGTTATTTTAGTGATATAATTTGAAAATAAAAAAATTACAACTAATAAATTTTAGAAATTTTAAAAAGGAAAAAATAACTTTTTCAAAAAATAGTAATATTATTATAGGAGATAATGGAGCAGGGAAGACAAATATAATAGAAGCTATCTATTTTTTAGCAATTACTAAATCATATCGTACACAAGATGTTAATTTAATAAAAAATGATAGTAATTTTTGTAAGATAAAATCTTCATTATATGGTATATCTTCTAAGGATTTATCAATAGAAATTGTTGATGAAATAAAAAAAACTAAGGTAAATGATAATGAAATAAAAAAATTATCAGATTATATATCAAATATAAATGTAATATTAGTATCGCCTGAAGATATAAATATCTTACAAGGAACACCAGCTGAGAGAAGAAATTTTCTTAATATCGAACTTAGTCAATTGTATAAGAAATATATAAGAAATTATAATGAATTTAATAAAATTTTAAAAATAAGAAATAATTATTTGAAAAGATTACAAAATGGTAAAAAGATAGATTATATCTATTATGAAAGTATAATTGATAATTTAGTAGAAAGAGAAATATATATATATCAGGAAAGAAATAATTTTATAAATTTAATTAATGAAAAAATAGCTGATATTTATTATAAAATTACAGGAA
Source organism: uncultured Clostridium sp. (assembly GCA_964388545.1). GTDB lineage: Bacteria > Bacillota_I > Bacilli_A > RF39 > UBA660 > RUG13868. Next base: position 83,047 of record CAYMAV010000001.1, on the reverse strand, counting down.
ATAAAAATTTATTTATTAAATACGAGCCGAATATTGAAATTATTAGTTATTCATATGACGATCTTAAAGTGAATTTAAGTGAAAAATATCGTAAAAATATAAAAAAAGAAATTGAAAATGGATCAACAATATATGGACCACACCGCGATGATTTTAAATTTTTATTAAATGGTAATGATATAAAATTATATGGTTCACAAGGTCAACAAAAATCAGCGATTATCGCACTTAAATTATCGGAAATTGAGATATTTAGGAATATAACAGATGAAAATCCTATAATATTATTAGATGATATTTTTAGCGAATTAGATATAAAAACAAGGAATAAATTAATAAAATTTTTTCCAGAAGATATTCAAATAATAATTACTACAACAGATTTAAAAGGAATTAATAAAAAATTTGTTGAAGGTGCAAAAATATTTAAAGTAACAGAAGGGAAAATAACAGAAAAAGGTGAATAATATGGAAATGCAAAAAGGTGATAAAAAATATGATTCTTCCTCAATTCAAGTATTAGAAGGATTGGAAGCGGTAAGAAAAAGACCAGGAATGTATATAGGAACAACAGATTTAAAAGGACTTCATCATTTAGTTTGGGAAATTGTTGATAATGCTATAGATGAGGCTTTAGCGGGTTATTGTAATCATATTGAGGTTGTAATTAATAATGACAATTCTATTACTGTAAAAGATAATGGTAGGGGAATTCCAGTTGATATTCATCCTAAAACAGGTAAATCAGCTTTGGAAACAGTATATACAATACTTCATGCTGGTGGTAAGTTTGATGGTAGTGTATACAAGGTTTCTGGAGGTCTTCATGGAGTTGGAGCATCTGTTGTAAATGCTTTATCTGAATGGTTAGAAATTGAGGTTTTTAAAGGTGGAAAAGAATATTTTGTTAGATTTGAAAACGGAGGACATACAGTTGAACCTTTAAAAGAAGTAGGTCCTTGTGAAGAAAACAGAACAGGTACGGTTGTAACTTTTAAACCGGATTCTAATATATTTGATTCAGATGTATACGATTATAATGTTTTAAGAACAAGAATTAGGGAATTGGCTTTTTTAAATAAAGGATTATCTATTAATATTAGAGACGATCGAGATGATGAAGATACTACTGGAGAAACATTCAAATATGATGGTGGTATTTCAGAATATATAAAATTTATAAATAATGGTAAAACAGTATTGCATGAAGATGTTATTGATATTGAAGGAGAAGAGGATAATGTTATATTTGAAATAGCTCTTCAATATAGTAATAGTTTTAATGATAATATTTTATCTTTTGTTAACAATATACACACAACAGATGGTGGTACACATGAAGAGGGTGTAAGAAGAGCATTAACAAGAGTAATAAATAATTATGCTAGAAAAACAAATATGTTAAAAGAAAAAGACGAATCTTTTACTGGAGATGATGTAAAAGAAGGTCTTACAATGATTGTATCTTGTAAACATCCTAATCCACAATTTGAAGGACAGACTAAGGGAAGATTAGGAAATTCTGAGGTTAGAAAAATATCAGATAATATCTTTGCTGAAGGTTTTGAAAGATTTTTATTAGAAAATCCAGATCAAGCTAAAACAATTGTTAATAAATCATTATTAGCAGCTAGAGCAAGAAATGAAGCTAAAAAAGCCCGTGAAATAACAAGAAAAAGCGAAATGGCTTTAAGTAGTTTCTTTGGTAAATTATCAGATTGCAAGAGCAAAAACGCTGAAGATAGTGAGTTATTTATCGTCGAGGGAGACTCGGCAGGTGGATCGGCTAAAAAAGGAAGAGATTCAATTACTCAAGCTATTCTTCCGTTAAGAGGAAAAATACTTAACGTTGAAAAAGCAAGACTTGATAGAGCATTATCAAATGAAGAAATAAGATCAATTATAACTGCATTTGGTACAGGAATTGGCGATGAATTCGATTTATCTAAGCTAAGATATCATAAAATAATAATCATGAGTGATGCGGATGTTGATGGATCGCATATTAGGGTACTATTACTAACTTTATTTTATAGATTTTTTAGACCAATTGTTGAAAAAGGGCATGTATATGCAGCTCAACCGCCTTTATTTAGAATAATGCATGGTAAAACTAGGCAATATGTTTTAACAGAAGAAGAGTTAAATTCATATATGGAAAAATTACCTGAAAACGTTAGAAATAGAGCAGAAGTAGCTAGAATGAAGGGTCTTGGAGAGATGGATGCTGAGGAACTTTGTAAAACGACAATGGATATTAATGAAAGAATACTAAGAAGAATAACAATTGAAGATTGTGTAGAAGCTGATAAAATTTTTGAAAAATTAATGGGTGATGAAGTAGAACCAAGAAGAAATTTTATTGAAGAAAATGCAATTTATGTTAAGAATTTAGATATATAGACAGGAGGTAGGTATTTATGGATAAAAATGATAATATTGATGATTTGTTGGAACTAGCAGAAGAAGATGAAAAAATATTTGAAGAAGATAACGAAGAAATTGAAGAAATTGAAATAGAAGATTTACCAACTGAAGATAAAGAAAAAGTAAGGGATAAGATTGTTAATAACAATATAGTTGAAGAGGTTAAAGATTCTTTTCTTGAATATTCTTTAAGTGTTATAACATCAAGAGCTATTCCTGATTTAAGAGATGGTCTAAAGCCAGTTCATAGAAAAATTCTTTAATCAATATTTCAATCAGGTTATACGCCAGATAAACCTCATAGAAAGAGTGCTAAAACTGTTGGAGAAGTAATGGGTAATTACCATCCACATGGAGATTCATCAATATATGAGGCGATGGTTCGTCTTGCTCAGGACTTTAATACAAGATGTTTATTAATTGATGGACATGGTAACTTTGGTAATATTGAAGGTGATGGTGCAGCCGCAATGCGTTATACTGAGGCTAGGCTTTCAAAAATATCTTTAGAGTTGTTAAGAGATATTAATAAAAATACAGTTGATATGACTGATAACTTTGATATAACATTAAAAGAACCAGTTGTATTACCATCAAGATATCCAAATATTTTGGTTAATGGTGCGATGGGAATTGCAGTAGGTATGGCAACTAATATACCACCACATAATCTAGGAGAAGTAATAGATGGATGTATCGCATATATTGATAATCCTGAAATAGATACTTTAGAATTAATGCAATATATCAAAGGACCAGATTTTCCAACCGGTGGTATAATACTTGGAAATTCCGGTATAAAAAAGGCCTATGAAACAGGTAGAGGATCAGTTGTAATAAGAAGTAGAGCTATTATTGAGGAAACTAAAAATGGACATCATATAGTAATAACTGAGGTTCCTTATGGTGTTAACACATCAGATTTAAAAAATAAAGTAGCTGAATTAATTAAAAATAAAGTAATTGAAGGTATTACTGATTATCATACTGATTTAAAGCATGGTGTTAAAATAACTATTAGTTTAAGAAAAGATGCAAATCCACAAGTAATATTAAATAATTTATATAAATATACTAATTTTCAAACAAGTTTTGGAATAATATTATTGATGATTGATCATCAAACACCAAGAACATTATCTTTGAAAGAAATTTTACAAAAATATGTTGATTTTCAAAAAGAAGTAATTATAAGAAGAACTAGATTTGAATTAAAAAAAGCTGAAGATAGGGTTCATATTTTAGAAGGATTAAAAATTGCTCAAGATAATATTGATGAGGTAATTGCATTAATTAAAGCTGCTAAAAATGATTTAGAAGCAAAAGAGCAGTTAATGTCAAAATATAGTCTGACAGAAATTCAAGCAAATGCTATTTTAGAGTTAAAATTAAGAAGATTAACCGGTCTTGAAAGAGATAAAATCGAAGAAGAACTTAGAAATTTAATAATAGAAATAGAGGAGTTGAAATCTATTTTAGGATCTGAAGAAAAAGTATTAAATATTATTAAAAATGAGATGACGGAAATAAAAAATAAATATGCTGATGAAAGAAGAACAGAAATAGATATGACGGCAATAGAATATATTGAAGATGAGTCATTAATACCTGTTGAAAATATTTTAGTAGCACTAACTAATAAAGGTTATATTAAAAGAGTATCAGATGACACCTTTAAGCTTCAAAATAGAGGAGGAAGGGGAGTTAAGGGAATGACTACAAATGAAGAGGATTTCCCGGAAAAAATAACAACCCTATCAACTCATGATTATTTATTATTATTTAGTAATTTTGGTAAGGTATATCGTTTAAAAGGATATGAAATACCAGAATATTCAAGACAAGCTAAAGGATTACCAATTATTAATTTAATCCCACTAGATAAAGATGAAAGAATAACATCATCTATTGCAATTAATGAGGATGTTGAAGATCAATATCTAACATTTATAACTAAGAGCGGATTAATTAAAAGAACTAAGAAAGAAGAATATGACAATATTAGATCAAATGGTAAGATTGCAATAAATCTTAAAGAAGGTGATGAATTAATTGCTGTTAGAAAAACAAACGGAAAAGATGAAATAATAATTGGAGCATCCAACGGAAAAGTAATTAGATTTAATGAAAAAAACTTAAGAACACTTGGAAGAAATAGTATGGGTGTTAGAGGAATTAATATAAAAGATGATGAATTTGTAATTGGAGCTGAAATTGTTGAAAAAGATAAAAAAGTATTAGTTGTAACTGAAAACGGTTATGGTAAGAAAACAGAATTTGAAGAATATAGGATTACTAATAGGGGTGGAAAAGGTGTTAAGACCTTAAATGTTACAAAGAAAAATGGTAATCTAGTCTCTCTTAAAGCAGTTAGCGAGGAAGAAGAACTTATAATTATAACAGATTCAGGAATGACTATTAGAATTCCAATTAATCAAATTTCTACATCAGGAAGAAATACTCAAGGAGTAAAACTTATAAATCTAAAAGACGATCAAAAAGTATCAGCAACTGCTGTTATTGAAATAGACGAAGAAGAAAGCACAGATGAAACGGCAGAAAATTAATTAAACATTTGTTTGATTATTTTATAATTGAAATAATAAAAAAAATATAGTAAGATTTAAATGATGCAATAGATATGGCAGAACCTGGTCAGGGTTGGAAAACAGCAGCCATAATGTTTAATATCTATGTGCATCATTTTTTTTAGAGGTGATATTGTGCATTCAGATGAATATTTTATGAAAGAAGCAATTAAAGAAGCAAAAAAATCGTATATTAAAGAAGAGGTTCCAGTAGGTTGTGTTATTGTTTTAAATAATAAAATAATATCAAGATCACATAATCTTACAGAGAGCAAAAACCAAGTTACAGCCCATGCTGAAATTCTTGCGATCAACAAAGCAAACAAAAAATTAAAGAATTGGAGATTAAACGATTGTATTTTATATACAACACTCGAACCTTGCTCTATGTGTTTAGAAGTTATAAAAAAATCAAGATTAAAAGAAACAATCTTTTTATTAAAAAACAAAGAAGAAGATTTTTTAAATAATAGTAATACAAAAAAATTAAATAACAAAAAATTAAAAGATGAATTTAAATTATTAATAAGCAACTTTTTTTATAAAATAAGAGACAAATAATATTTCCCAGGAAATAATTTAAATTAAAAATATTTCCCAGGAAATATTTCGTATTAAAAACACCATAATGTTTCACGTGAAACATTCCAGATTTAATATAAAAATACTTTACGTAAATTATACGTCAATTTACAAAACTTTACATAAAATAATTTTTTATAATAAAAATTGTGTTTACATCAAACCTTATACTTTAATGTTTCACGTGAAACATTAAACAACAAAAAAATATAAAAACAACAAAAACTTTACGAAATTTTACATAAAAACAGCAAAAATTTTACACACTTTACACCAAAATATAAATTTATAAAAATATTTTGGTTTACGTAAATTTTACGTAAATTAATAATTAAAAATTTTAAATATATAAAAATAATGTTTCACGTGAAACATTAAAATAATAAAAACTTAACGATGAATATATATAATAATTATGGTATAATTTAATTGTTAATCAGGAGGTTTTTATGCAATATAAAGCTTTATATAGAAAATATAGACCAAATAATTTTGATGAAGTGGTTGGACAATTAATCCCAACCAAGATATTAAAAAACAGTGTTATTTATAATAAAATATCACATGCATATTTGTTTTACGGTGTTAGAGGTACGGGAAAAACGAGTTTAGCAAAAATTTTTGCTAGAAGTATTAACTGTTTAGATAATAAAAATGGTAACCCTTGTGAAAAATGCGAAAATTGTAAGATAACTAATGCTAATAATTCTATTGATATAATAGAGATAGATGCGGCGTCTAATAATGGTGTAGATGAAATAAGAGAAATAAAGGAAAATGTAAGATTTTTGCCAACAGTTTTAAAATATAAGGTATATATAATTGATGAGGTTCACATGTTGAGCGATCAGGCTTTTAATGCTTTATTAAAAACCTTAGAAGAACCACCAGAACATGTCGTTTTTATTTTAGCAACAACCGAATATAATAAATTGCCAAAAACAATTATTTCAAGGTGTCAGGTTATTGAATTTAAAAAAATTAACGAAGAAGAAATGATAACTAAACTTAGGAATATTGCTAAAAAAGAAAAAATTAAAATAGACGAAGATTCGTTAAGAAAAATTGCATATTTTTCTAATGGTGGATTAAGGGATGCTATAGGATTCTTAGAGAAAGCAGATTCTTATGAAGGAGATAATATTACACTAGATACTATAAGCGAGATGTTTAATACGGTAACAGATAAGGAAATAGGCCAAATTCTAAATTTAATTAATGAAAATAATCCACAAAAACTATTAGATAAATTAAGTGTTTATTTTAGTAATAATGTTGAACCAATGTTTTTAGCAAATAGCATTTTAAATTATTTAAGAAATAAAATATTAACAGATAAAGGTTTTGACAATGATTTATATAATAAAATAATTATAATTGATGAACTTATAAAAAAATTAAAAACGACTGATCATCCTAAAATAATTTTTGAAATTACTTTGTTGAGTATGATAAATAATAATGCGCAAGAAAGTGATAACAAATTAGATCTTGATCATGATTTTGGTGAAAGAAAAAAAGACTTAGAAAAAACAATTTTCATTAAAGAAGAAAATGAAATAGAGAAATCAGACTTAACTGATGATTTAAAAAATATAAGAGTTTGCAATACTCTTTGTGAACCAGATAAAAAAATAATAACAAATATAAGGAAAAATTGGTCGAACATCAAAAAAATTGAAGATGGAGATGATAATTTATTAAATATATTATATTATGATGTTATGCCGGTTGCAGCAAGTGATAAATACGTCGTTATAATGAGTAAGGATTTGGGAACTGCCAACAAGATTAACGGTAATATTAAGTATATCGAACAAATGTACTACAAAACATTTTCAAATAAACATAAATTAATTTGTGTATCGGAAAAGGAATGGGATATATACAAAAATAAATACGAAAAAGATCGCGATTCCTTTGTATATATTGATGAAAATAAAATAAAAAAAGGAAAGGATACTCTTTCTAATAAGATGGATAAACTGTTAGGGAAGAAGGAAAAAGGTGAATAATATGAATATGCAAGCGTTAATGAGACAAGCAGAGAATTTACAAAAGGAAATGCAAAAAGCACAGGAAGAAATTGAAAAAGAGATTTTTTATGGTGAAAATACTTTTCTTAAAGTAGAAATAAATGGAAAAAAGGAAATTTTATCGGTTAAAATAGATGCTAAAGATGGTTTAGAAAAAGATGATATAGAAGCTCTTGAAGATATGATTTTATTAGCGTTTAATGAAGCTTTTAAAAAGGTTGATAAGTTTAAAGATGAGAAAATGGGTAAATTTTCTAATGTACCAGGGTTATTTTAATGTATCCAGAAAGTTTTAAAAATCTATTAGAAAGTTTTAAAATGTTGCCTGGTATTGGTGAAAAGACTGCAGAAAGGTTGGCTTTTTTTATAATTAGTCAGGATCTTGAAAAGACAGACTTTTTTTCTAATTCAATAAATGATGCAAAAAGAAAGATTAGAAAGTGCAATATTTGTAATAATATTACAGAAGATGATATTTGTAGTATTTGTAGTAATGAAAAAAGAGACAATAAAATCCTTTGTGTGGTTGAAGATTATAAAAATATTTTTCTTTTCGAAAAAACCGGATCTTATAATGGGAAATATCATGTTATTAATGCCTTAATATCTCCTCTTGAAGGGATTGACCCTGAAGATATAGGATTAGATCAACTGGTTGAAAGAATTAAAAAAGAAGGTTTTAAGGAAGTTATAATAGCGGTTAAATCAAGTATTGAGGGAGAAACAACTGCGCTCTACATTAAAAAAATAATTGAAGAAATTGATGTTAAAGTAACAAGAATTGCTAGTGGTATTCCAATTGGTACAGATATTGAATATTTAGATTCTTTAACTTTGGAAAGAGCTTTAAATGATAGAAAAATAATAGAATAGGATGTAAATATGAATGATGGAGATGTTTTAAAAGAATTTAATGAATTACTTAGTAAAAACATAGATTTTAATAAACTAAGTCATTCATATCTTTTTGAAACTAATTATTACGATATTAGTAAATTAGGTTTTGAATTTATTAAAAAGATTATAGCGGAAAAATATTCTAATCTTTCTCTAGATGAATTGTTTTTAAGAGAAAATATTATTGTTCTAGGTGAAGATTCTAAAAATATAAAAGTTAATGAAATAAATTATTTGCAAGAAAAGTTTTCAAGAAAAGCTATGGATAATAACCCGTACTTTTATATAGTATATAATGCTGAAAATTTAAGCGTTAATTCAGCTAATAAGTTATTAAAATTTTTAGAAGAACCAGAAGGTGATATATATGCGATTCTTATTACCAAAAATAAAAACAGCGTTTTAAAAACCATTGTATCTAGGTGTCAATCAATATCTTTTAATATTAATAAAAATGAATTTATAAATCAAAAAAACGAATATATAGATTTATTATTTCAATTTATTTGTAAAGTAAGTGAAAATAAAGAAACAGCAATTGCTTATCTAAATAAAGATTTTTATGATAAATTTGAAGATAGAATTTTTCTATATAAATATGTTAATGATTTGCAATATGTTTATAATGATATTCTTCACTATTTATTATTAAATAAAATAAATTATTTTAATGAATATAATGAGAAAATTATAAATTTAAGTAAAAATGAGAGTTATGATAAGATTAACAAGAAAATATTGATATTGAATGATATGATAAATATATTAAAATATAATCCTAATATAAAGTTATTTTTTGATAAACTTATTATTAGATTGAGTGGAGTTGATAGAAATGAATAAAGTTATAGGAGTAACCTTTGAAAATGCTAATAGAATTTACTATTTTTCTTTAAATAATTATGAAATAAAGGATGAAAATTATGTCATTGTTGAAACAGAAAAAGGTGTTCAGTTAGCAAAAATTGCAACCGATGTGTTGAATTCTGATCAAATTAAGGTAGTAGCTCCCCTAAAAGATATTAAAAAATTAGCAAATAAAGAAGATTTAATTATTTATGAAAATAATAAAAAAGATGCTGAAAAAACTTTAATAGAGGCAAGAAAAATAGCAAAAGAATTAAATTTAGAAATGAACTTTATAAATGCTAATTATACTTTAGATAAGAAAAAGCTTATTTTTAACTTTCTTGCTGATGAAAGGGTTGATTTTAGAGAATTAGCGAAAAGAATTGCTGGTATTTATAAAACAAGAATAGAATTAAGACAAATTGGTGTTAGGGATAAATCTAAAGAAATAGGTGGAATTGGTCCGTGTGGTAAAATATTATGCTGTGCAACTTTTTTAAATGATTTTAATAGTGTTTCTATTAATATGGCTAAAAATCAAAATTTATCACTTAATCCTACAAAAATAAATGGTTTATGTGGAAGACTTCTATGTTGCCTAAATTACGAGGATGAGGTATATACTGAGTTAAAGAAAAAATTCCCAAAAATTGGAAGTAAAATTAAAATTAATGGAATTGAAGGAAGAGTAGAAAATATTGATTTATTTAGAAATAAAATTACTCTTTTAACAGACGAGAAAAGGTTAGTAGAAGTAGACAATAAAAATGAAAGTAGTTAATGATCTTCTTGGTTATTCAAAATTAAAAATTGTTCAAGATAATAAATATTTTAATTTTTCTTTAGACTCTGTTTTGCTTCCTAATTTTGTTACAATAAATAAAAATGTTAAAAATATATTAGATATAGGAACGGGGAATGCTCCTATTCCTTTGATTTTATCAACCATAACTGATGCGAATATATATGGAATAGAATTACAAAAAGAAATTTATGAATTAGCGGTAGAAGGTCTACAAATAAACAAATTAGAAAACAGAATAAATTTAATAAATGATAATGTTAAAAACATAGATAAATATTTTGAGAAAAATTTTTTTGATGTAATTTTATCTAATCCACCATATTTTAAGCTAGATGAAAAATCAAATATAAATAATGAAGAAATTAAAACTATTGCAAGGCATGAAAAGGAATTAAAATTAGAAGAGCTTATTGAAATATCGTCTAAATATCTTAAAAACAACGGTAAATTTGCAATGGTTCATAGAACAGATCGTTTAATAGAAATAATAACATTATTAAAAAAGTATATATTAGAACCTAAAATGATAAGGTTTATTTATCCTAAAGAAGATAGAGAATCTAATTTAGTTCTAATAGAGTCAGTAAAAGGTGGGAAAATGGGGCTAAAAGTCCTTAATCCCCTAGTTGTTCACAATGAAGATGGCAATTATTCAAAAGAGATATTGGATATTTTTAAAAGAGGAGATAATTTATGAAATTAATAGTAGGACTTGGAAATCCTGGAGAAGAATATAATAACACAAGGCATAATATTGGTTTTATTTTAATCGACGAATTTTTAAATAAACACAATTTAAAAACTGAAAAAGAAAAGTTTTCAGGGAAATATGTTGATACTATTATTAATAAAGAAAAAATATACTTCCTAAAACCGCAAACTTTTATGAATCTATCAGGAACATGTGTTTTGGATTTCATTAATTATTATAAAATTAATATAGAAGATATTTTAGTTATTCATGATGATATTGATTCAGATTTAGGAATAATAAGACTAAAACAAAAGGGCTCTTGTGGAGGACATAACGGAATTAGAAATATTATTGATCTACTTGGAACTGAAGATTTTAAAAGATTAAAAATAGGAGTTTCTAAAAATAAAGATATAAGTACTTCTGATTATGTTCTAGGTAAATTTAAAAAAGAAGAAAAAGAAGTTTTAGATAAAATTAAAAATAAGGCAGTAGAAATAATTGAAGATTATTTAAAAATTGACTATGATGAATTAATGAAAAAATATAATACCAAAGGTGATAAATGAATTTATTAAAAGACTTATTTACTAGCGAAGATTTAAAATATATAGGTATACTCGGATTAAATGACGAGTTTTTTTCGCTGTATGTAAATACTCTTTTAAATAAGAATAAAAAAGACATTTTAATAGTTACTTCTACTTTATATGAGGCTAATAAGATAAATAATTATTTAGCAAATTATACAGATAAGACTTATTTATTTCCGATGGATGAGTTTTTTACAAGTGAATCAGATGCTATTAGCCCTGATCTTAAAATTACGCGATTAGAAACCATTAATAGGACCTTTGATGATAATAAAAAGGTTGTTGTAACACATTTAAATGGACTATTGAGATACCTTCCAAAGAAGAAATTGTATAAAAATAGTATATTAAATATAAAAAAAGGTTTAGAAATAGATCGAGAGACCTTAAGTGAAAAATTAATAAACTTAGGATATAAAAGAGAATCTTTAGTATCAAAAACTGGGGAAATAGGTGTTAGAGGATTTATAATTGATATTTTTCCTTTGGAATATACTTTTCCTGTAAGAATTGAGTTTTTTGGAGATGAAATAGAATCCATTAGGTACTTTGATGAAGAAAGTCAAAAAAGTACAGAAGAATTAGATGAAGTTATAATATATCCCAATGCTGAATTTATTATAGAAAAAAAGGAGAATGATTATAGTAACTATAATCAAAAATATTTAAAAGAACTATCCGATAATGATATATCTTCGATTTATGATTATTTAGACGATCCGGTTGTAATATTTAAAGATTATATTCAAATAGAAAACAATTATAAACATTTATTTGAACAAATTATTGAATATAAAAAAGTAAAAGATGTAGATTACTCTGGAAATTATATGTTTAATTTAGAAGATTTTAATTTTAAAGATATAAAATATTACAATACAATAGAAAATTTATTTAAAGAAAAGGTTGATGTAATTAACTTTGAAACTAAGAATATTAACTCTTTTAAAGAAGATATTGAGGCAATAAATAATTATATTAGAAGAGAAATAAATAATAAAAAGACCGTTATAATTGCAATTAAGGAAAATCAATCTAAGAAATTATTAGAAGAAATAAATATTAGTTATGTCAATACTAATTTAGAAAATATATTAGAAAATAAGGTTAATATAGTTAATCTTCCTTTAAACGAGGGATTTATTTACAGGGATATAGTCCTTCTTACCTCTAAAGAATTATTTAACATTTCAAATAAAATAAAATATAAGACAAAATTTAAATATTCAACAAAGATAAAGAGCATCAATAATATTGAAATAGGTGATTATGTAGTTCATTTTCATTATGGAATAGGTGTTTATAATGGAATAAAAACGATTACAAAGGCTGGTAAGTTAAAAGATTATTTAGAGATTCTTTATCAAAAAAAGGATAAGCTATATATTCCGGTTGAGAAAATAGAATATATAAGCAAATATAGTGGTCGTGAAGGAATCGCTCCTAAAATTAACAAATTAGGCGGTTCTGAATGGGCTAAAACTAAATTAAGAATAAAAGATAAGGTAAGAGATATTGCGGATAAACTTCTTAAAATATATGCTTTAAGAAAGATGAAAAAAGGTTTTAAGTTTAGTGAAGATAATGAACTACAAATGCAGTTTGAAAGCGAGTTTATTTATGAACCAACAAAGGATCAATTAATATCATCTGATCAAATAAAAAAGGATATGGAAAGCGATAATCCGATGGATAGACTTTTATGTGCTGATGTAGGATATGGTAAAACAGAAGTTGCTTTTCGTGCGATGTTTAAGGCGGTAAATGATGGAAAACAAGTCTTATATCTTTGTCCAACAACTATTCTTTCCAAGCAACAATACGAAAACGCTTTAGAGCGCTTTAAAAGTTTTCCAGTAAATATTGGATTAATTAATAGATTTACCCAAAGTTCTGTTGAAAGACAAATAATTAAAGATTTAACTTCTGGTAAATTAGATATATTATTTGGAACCCATAGACTTTTAAGCAATGATATTATTCCTAAAGATTTAGGATTATTAGTAGTAGATGAAGAGCAGAGATTTGGGGTTATGCATAAGGAACGAATCAAAGAATTAAAAGAAAATATTGATATCCTAACTTTAACTGCTACTCCAATTCCAAGGACTTTGCAGATGGCTATGACTGGCTTAAGAAGTTTATCAACAATTGATACTCCGCCAGTAGATAGGTATCCTATTCAAACTTATGTAATGGAAGAAAATGAATATATTATAAAGGATGCGATTTATAAAGAATTATCTAGAGGTGGTCAAGTATATATTTTATATAACCGAGTAGAATCAATTGAGAGAAAAAAAATAGAACTTGAAAGTTTAATGCCTGATATAAAAATTGAAACTATCCATGGACAAATGAATAAAGAAGAAATTGAAAATAAGATGTTTGCATTTATCAATAAAGAATTTGATATTCTTCTTTGTACAACAATTATTGAAACAGGAATTGATATTCCAAATGTTAATACTTTAATAATTTTAAGTGCTGATAGGTTAGGACTTAGTCAACTTTATCAAATAAGGGGTAGAGTTGGTAGAAGTAATAAGATTGCCTATGCTTATTTAATGTATAAAAAAGATAAAATTTTAAGTGATATTGCCGTAAAAAGATTAAATACAATAAAAGAATTCACTGAACTAGGTAGTGGGTATTCTATCGCATCAAGAGATTTATCAATAAGGGGTGCTGGTGATATTCTTGGTAGTGAGCAAGCTGGATTTATCGATAATATAGGAATTGATTTATACTTAAAAATATTAAATGAAGAGGTTTTAAGATTAAAAGGTGAACATGTTCCTGAAGAAGAAAATGAAGATCTAGATGAAAGCATAAATATAAATGTTGATACTCATATTAGCGATAATTATGTTGATGATAATATGTTAAAAATAGAGATTCATAAAAAGATTAATGAAGTTACCTCTTATGAAACCTTACTTAAGGTTAAAGATGAGTTAGAGGATCGCTTTGGTCGTATTAACGATAAAATATTACTTTATATGTATGAAGAATGGTTTGAAAATTTAGCTAAAGAAAAAGGAGTAGAAAAAGTAAATGAAATTCCAAATTCAATAGAAATTATCTTTAGTGAAGAAGAAACAAAGAGAATTAATGCTGAAGATTTATTTGTTGATTTATTTAATCTATCGGAGTTATTTAGTTTTAAACCACACAGAAAAAAGATAATAGTGGTACTAGATACTTCTAGATTAGAAGAAAACAAAGTAAAATTATTAATAGACATGCTAAATCTTATAAAATATAAGGAAGAAGTTTAGTGTTAAAAGACCTTTATGTCAAAATATTGACTGTAAAGCCTTTTTTTGTTAATATTTATCTAGTATTAAGATAGAAAAAAGGTGGATTATGGACCTAGATATAAATAAGATGTTTCTTAAAAAAAATGGAGAAATATTTATCAACAGTTTGACTTTAGAGATGGAAAGAAATTTAGAATCTTTAAAAAATACTACAGATAATACAGTTGCTTTAGAAATTAATAAATTATATATATTTTTTAAAAAGTTTTTTACTGAGATTAATAAAAACTATAAAAAAGAAGAACTGCTAGGAGCATTATTCTTTGAAAGAAAAAAGTATAATGATATAGTTAATTCTTTTATTGAAGAAAAGAAAAATAATATTAAGAATGATTTTCTAAACAATATAGAAGATGTTATTACAGAAGAATTTTTAGATAAATATTATGAAAAGTTAAAAGAAGAGTCAAATCTAATAATCGAAAAGATTGAACTAGAATTAAAAAAAGAGATTACGCTTAACTTTGTTCCAAAGATAATTAAGAAATTTCAACTAGAAGGCGATGAATGCGAAAGAGTTACCAGAAGAATAAACGGACTATTTACCTCGACTCTTTTAAGCAGAATTGAAGAAGAAATTAATTTTAGAGACGAGTCTTTAAGTAATGTTTCAAGAGAATCTTATAAAAAATATCTTGAATTAAATAAAGAAACAACAAATAATTAAGTAGCACTGCTACTTTTTCTTTTGATGTGATATAATATCTAATCGGTAAGTAACTTTATGTGCTAAAATATAATAAGGAGTGATATTATGAACGATGTAATTGTCTCAATTTCAACCGCCTTAGGAAAAGGTGCAATTTCGATAGTTAGATTATCAGGGGACGGATCAATAGAATTAGTTAATTCTTGTTTTAAAGGAAAAGATTTAACTAAGGTTCTTTCGCATACGATAAATTATGGATATATCGTTGATAATGAAGAGATAATCGATCAAGTATTAGTATCAATTATGAAAGCACCTAAAACCTATACTAGAGAAGATATTGTAGAGATAAATTGTCATGGTGGTATCGCAGTTACTAATAAAATTTTAGAATTAATGATTTTAAAGGGTGCTAGACTTGCGGAAGCTGGTGAATTTACTAAAAGAGCTTTTTTAAATGGAAGAATTAATCTTCTTGAGGCAGAAGCTGTTTCAGATTTAATAAACGCCAAAACAGAATCCCATCGTAATTTATCGATAAAAAGTATGGATGGAAGACTAACCTCAATTATAAAGAAGTTTAGAAGATATCTCCTTGAGTTAATTGCTAATATCGAAGTAAATATCGACTATCCCGAATATGGGGATATTGAAGAAGTTACAATTGATACTTTGAAAAATAGAGTATCGGAGATAAGTAAAAAATTAAGTGAAATAGTATATGAAAGCGAAAATAAAAAGATAATTAATAATGGTATTAATGTAGCGATAATCGGTAGACCAAACGTAGGGAAAAGTAGTATTTTAAATAGATTATTAGATGAAGAGAAAGCAATTGTTACCGATATAGCAGGAACAACTCGTGATATTGTAGAAGGTAGTATCGTTTTAAAAGGTATAGAAATTAACTTTATTGATACTGCAGGTATAAGAAAGACAAAAGATATAGTTGAAGAGTTTGGTGTTAAAAAAAGTATAGAACAAATAAACAAATCTGATTTAATAATTTATGTTCTAAACAATAACGAAGAAATTAATGATGAAGATTTAGAGCTGTTTGAATTAATTAAAGAGAAAAAATATATAGTAGTTATTAATAAAAGGGATTTAGATAAAAAATTAGATATTGAAAAATATAATTTTGAAAATGTAATTTATACTGATACTATCTCAATTGATGGTATTGAAGAATTAAAAGAAAAAATAATAGAATTATTCAATTTAGATGAAATAGATATGAATGTTGGAGAAATATTTACTAACATTAGGCAAATCAGTTTAGCTAAAGAGTGTCTTAATATTTTAAAAGAGGTAGAAAAGGGTATTCACGATGAAGTTCCGGTAGACATTATTGGAATTGATATTAAAAGGATATGGACGCTTTTGGGAAATATTTTAGGTGAAGAGTATGAAGATGCTCTAATAGATCAAGTATTTAGTCAATTTTGTCTCGGAAAATAAGGTGATAATATGATATATGACATTATAGTAGTAGGTGCTGGTCATGCAGGGTGTGAGGCAGCTTTAATTGGTGCAAGGCTTGGCAAACAAGTTCTTTTGGTGACTTCAAATATAAAAAATATCGCCGATCTTGCTTGTAATCCTTCAATTGGAGGGCCTGCTAAAGGAATAATAGTTCGTGAAATTGATGCTTTAGGTGGAGAAATGGCAAATATTGCCGATAAAAGTTCTCTTCAAATGAAAATGTTAAATACTAGAAAAGGTCCGGCTGTAAGAGCACTTCGTAGTCAAGCAGATAAAAAGGTTTATCATGAAGAAATGCTTAATGTCTTAAAAAATCAAAAAAACTTAGAGCTATTAGAAGGAATGGTTGAAGACTTAATTGTCGAAGAGGAAGAGATAAAAGGAATCATACTTGATAATAAAGAAAAGATATTTGCTAAAACTGTTATTTTAACAACTGGTACATATCTAAAAGGGAAAATATTATACGGAGATATGGAAATTGTAAGTGGTCCTCACGGAGAAAAACCATCATTGTTTTTAAGTGATAGATTAAAAGAACTAGGTTTTACTATTAAAAGACTAAAAACCGGAACACCTCCTAGAATAAAAAAGGATTCTATCGATTATTCTAAAATGACTATTCAACCTGGAGATGAAGAAATTTATAATTTTAAATTATATAATAAAACAACTTATGATATAGATAGCCAACTTCCTTGTTATCTAACTTATACAACTAAAGAAACTCATGAAATTATTAATAAAAATTTAAAGAGATCAAGTATGTATGGAGGATACGTTAAAGGTGTTGGACCAAGGTATTGTCCTTCGGTTGAGGATAAAGTTGTTAGATTTAATGATAAAGAAAGGCACCAAATATTTGCGGAACCAGAAAGTAGATCAACTGATGAGATATATATTCAAGGATTATCAACAAGTATGCCTAAGGATGTTCAAGAAGAAATGGTAACTTCAATTCCTGGTTTAGAGAAGGCAGCTATTTTAAAATATGCTTATGCAATTGAATATGATGCGATTGACTCTATCCAGTTAAAACCAACTCTAGAGACAAAAATAATAAAGAATCTATTTACGGCAGGACAAATTAATGGAACTAGCGGATATGAAGAAGCAGCAGGGCAAGGTATTATTGCAGGGATAAATGCATCAAGAAAAATTGATGATAAAGAACCGTTAATATTAAAAAGAAATGAAGCTTATATTGGAGTTTTAATTGATGATTTGGTAACAAAAGGAGTTAAAGATCCTTATCGATTATTAACATCAAGAGCAGAGCATCGTCTTATCTTAAGGCATGATAATGCAGACTTAAGGCTTATGAAAATAGGAAAAGAATATGGAGCGGTTACTGAAGATGTTTATCAACAATTCCTGTTGAAAAAAGAAAAAATCAATAAATTAAAGAGTTTATTAAAAGAGGTTAAAATTACTCCTAAAAAAGAGATAAATGACTATTTAAATGAGATAGGTACAACTCCTATTTTTGATGGTATAACTTTATATGATTTTTTAAAAAGACCAGAGATTGAATATTCTCATATAAAGAAATTTGTAGAAGAAGACTTTGATGAAGAGGTAATTGAACAAACATTAATCAACATAAAATATGAAGGATATATTAATAAAGCAAATAAAGAAGTTAAAAAAATGCTAGGTTATGAGGAAATAAAATTAAATGAAGATTTAGATTATTCTAAAGTTCCAAATCTTGCTCATGAAGCAGTTCAAAAACTAAATGAAATAAAACCACATTCAGTAGGACAAGCGCTTAGAATTAGTGGAGTTAATCCATCAGATATTACGATGCTTATGCTATATATTAAGAGGAAAAAAGATGAATAAAGAAGAATTTATAAAAGAAGTTGAAAAATTGGACATTAAATTAACAGAAGATAAATTAGAGTTATTAGAAAAATTTTATTTATTACTTATTGAATGGAACAAAAAAATCAATTTAACTGGCATAACTAAAAAGAAAGAGGTCTATTTAAAACATTTCTATGACAGCCTTACACTAGTTAAAGAAATTGATTTTACTAAGGATATAAATCTTTGTGACGTTGGAAGCGGAGCGGGTTTTCCAGGAATCGTCCTAAAGATTGTTTTTCCGCACATTAAAATTACTTTAATAGATTCTTTAAACAAAAGGATAAAATATCTTGAAGAAGTTATTAAAGAATTGAAATTAAAAGATATAGAGGCAATCCACACTAGAATGGAAGACTATTCAAAAGTTAATACTGAAAAATTTGATTATATTACAGCAAGAGCAGTCTCTAACCTAACAATGATCACCGAAATATCGATAAGAAGTCTTAAAATAGATGGAAAATTAGTATTTATGAAGGGTATTTGTGATGAAGAAATAGAACAAATTAAACCTAAATTAAAAAATTATGGTTTAGAGTTAGAAAAAGAAAATAAATTTATATTACCGATAGAAGAAAGTAGTAGAACGCTTATAGTATTAAGAAAAATTTCTAAGACCGATAATAAATATCCAAGAAAAATAGAACAAATTAAAAGAGAAATATCTAACTAATATTTTTTTTTTATTGTTTTTTGTAATAAATTACTTTATAATGTATCTTAATAAAGAATAATAAAAAGAGGGTGTTTTTATATGGACGGAATAACAGAAGTTGTATATTTATATTTAGATGATATAATTCCTAATAGGTTTCAACCAAGGGAAGTTTTTGAGGAGCAATCATTAAAGGAATTAGCCGTTTCTATAAAAGAACATGGAGTTATTCAACCTATTATCGTTAGGCAAGTGGAAAACAAGTACGAGATAATTGCAGGGGAAAGAAGATATAAAGCTGCTACGATGGCAGGTCTTACAAAAATACCAGCTATTGTTAGAAATTTAGATGATAAGAAAAGTTCAAAAGTAGCTTTAATAGAAAATCTTCAAAGAAGAGATTTAACACCTATTGAAGAAGCAAGAACTTATCAAAAGATTCTTGAATTAGAAGGAAATATGACTCAACAGGAATTAGCAGCAACTATGGGTAAAACTCAATCTGCTGTATCTAATAAACTTAGATTATTATCTCTTCCAGATGAGGTTCAAGATGCATTACTAAAAGAAAAAATATCAGAAAGACATGCTAGAAGCCTTCTAAATGTGGAAGATAAGAATGCTCAGATTAAATTGTTAGATAAAATAATAAATGAAAGATTAACAGTTAGAGATCTAGATAAGGAAATAAAAGAGATGAATAATGTAGTTAACATAAGCAATGAACCAACAGTGTCATTTAATAATGAGCCAACTGTATCATTAAATACAGAACCAACAGTGTCGTTTAACAATGAGCCGACATTATCATTTAATAATGAACCTTCTGTAAGCTTTGCAAATAATGAGCCAACTGTAGGAATAGATAATAATCCTACTGCAGTAGATATTAACCAAATAAGAGAAAATGCAGTAAATATAAATCCAACTCCAACAGTAGTAGAAGAACAAAAAACCGAAGAAAGTACCTTTAAATTTGTTCCAACAGTGGATTTTGGTGAATTAAATCAAGATAATAAAATAACTATGCCACAACCTAATGAGGTTTTAAATAATTTCTTTGGAGGGCAGACAACAAATCAAACATCATCTAAGAAAGATGCGAAGGTTGCAGTTAGCAATATAAAAGCTAAGGTGACTGAACTTGAACAATCGGGTTATAATTTTAAAGTAGAGGAGTCAGAAACACCAACCCATTATCAAATAATAATTAATGTTAATAAAGACTAGAATTAAAAATGCTTAGTCTTTTTATTTACCCAAATTCACTAAAAAGCATTTATAAATTTCCTAATCTTTGGTAGAATAAGATAGTAGTTATGAAGGGAGATAGAATATGGGTAAAATAATTTCAATTGTAAATCAAAAAGGTGGAGTAGGTAAGACAACAACAAGTATAAATTTATCTGCATCACTTGCATATTTAGGTAAAAAAGTTTTATTAATAGATCTAGATCCTCAGGGTAACGCAACAACAGGGATTGGACTAAATAAAGGAGATATTGAAAATAATACCTATGATGTATTAACAGAAAAGTGTGAAATAAACGCGGCTGTTTTTAAAACTGATTATAAGAGACTTCATTTGATCCCAGCAACTGTTAATTTAAGTGGGTTGGAATCAGAGTTTTTTGAAAAATCAAAAGAAGAGCCAAACTTTGTTAAGAGTGCCCAATTAAAAAACAAATTAGTTTTAATTAAAGATGAATATGACTACATTATAATTGATTGTCCGCCATCGTTAAGCATTATTACAATTAATGCTCTAACAGCATCTAATTCGGTTATTATTCCAGTTCAATGCGAATTTTTACCATTAGAAGGAATTACTCAATTATTAAATACAATTATGATGGCACAAAGAAATTTAAATCCAAGTCTTGAAATAGAAGGAGTTCTTCTTACAATGTTAGATGGAAGAGCAAATCTTGGTTTTGAGGTAGCAGAAGAAATAAAAAAATATTTTAAAGAAATTGTTTATAATACGATTATTCCAAGACTAGTAAGATTAGCAGAATCACCATCGCATGGTAAACCAATAATTGCATATGATCCAAATAGTAGAGCAACAGATGCTTATTTAAATCTGGCAAAGGAAGTGATTGAAAGAAATGGAAACTAAAAAGAAAGCATTAGGTAAAGGAAAAGGTTTAGAAGAGTTATTTAACAATGAACAATTAAATTTTGACAAAATAGAAGAGACTATTGTAAATGAAACTAGTGAATCGGATATAATTCATATAAATATCGATGATTTAAGACCTAATCCATATCAACCAAGAAAGATATTTGATGAAGAAAAATTAAAAGAATTATCAGCATCCATAAAGGAACATGGTGTTTTTCAACCGATTATTGTTAAGAAAAGTTCTATAAAAGGTTATGAAATAATTGCGGGGGAAAGAAGAGTAAGAGCATCTAAAATGGCAGGGCTAACAACAATACCAGCAATTGTAAGAGAATTTAATGATGATGAGATGATGCAAATTGCCGTTTTAGAAAATTTGCAAAGAGAAGATTTAAATGCGATTGAAGAAGCAAATGCTTATAAAAATTTATTAGCAATGTTAAAAATCACGCAAGAAGAGTTAGCAACTAAATTAGGTAAAAGTAGAAGTCATATTACAAATACAATCGGATTACTTACTTTACCTGAAGAGGTTAAAAATATGATTATTGATGGGAAAATAACAATGAGTCATGCTAGAACATTAAGTAAATTAGAAGATAAAGAAAAAATAATAGAACTTGCCAACAAGATAGTTCAAGACAATTTAAATGTTCGTGATGTCGAAATTAAAACTCAAAGTATAAAAAGAGGAAATCCTTTTAAAAATACTAAAGAAAAAGAGTATCAATATGTTGAGAACATGATGTGTGAGAAATTAGGAACAAAGGTTAAAATAAGCTCTAATAAGATTAATATTTCATTTAATAATGTTAATGATTTAAATAGAATACTTGAGATATTAAATATTAATGAGAAGTGATAATATGGAAGAGAAAAAAATAGAAATTGGATCCAGAGTCATAATGAAAAAAGGTCATCCTTGTGGTACTAACGAATGGGAAGTAACTAGGGTAGGAGCCGATATCAAATTAAGATGTGTTAATTGCAATAGAGTAATTATGCTGCCAAGAGTAGATTTTAATAAAAAGTTAAAAAGGGTTATAGAATAGGTGCGATATGTTTAAAAAGAAAAAATATAAGGAATTATTTGTACATCCAATAACAACATTTGTAATATTAACTTTTTTAGTTATGCTTTTTAGTTCGATATTAGCTAAATTAAATGCCAATACATCTTATTATAAAATAGTTGGTGCTAATAAATTTGAAAGTGTTCTAGTAAGCGTAGAAGGATTATTTAATTTTGAAGGCTTTAAGTTTTTAATTAGTAATGCAGCTAAGAACTTTGTAACTTTTACCCCGTTAAATAACTTAATAATCGCGCTTATTGGACTTTCGGTTGCATATGCTAGTGGCTTTATTGATGCGTTTATAAAAAGGTATATATCAAAAATTGATAAGAAGATTATTACCTTTTTAATTATTTTTATTGCAGGAATATCAAGCATTATCAACGATGTCGGTTATGTTATTTTAATTCCTCTATCAGCTTTAATCTTTCTATCTAATGGAAGAAATCCGATACTAGGTATTATTGCCAGCTTTTGTGGAGTTGCTTTCTCATATGGAGTTACTCTTTTTGCAGGAAGCGCGGAGGTTAATTTAGTCCCTATTACAGAGGAAGCAGCAAGATTAATCGATAATACATATCACGTTGAGATGCTATCTAATTTAATTGCAATTATTATTTCCACCTTTGTTTTATCAATAGTTGGTACCTATGTTGTTGAAAAAATTCTTGTTAATAGAATTGGAAAATATAAAAATGATAAGGATGAAATAGAAGGATCCACAAAAAATATTGAGGTTGTAAATATTAAGGAAGAAGAGCAAAAATTAATAGAACTAGAATTAAGAGAAAGAAAGGGAATTAAAGCATCTTTAATAACTTTTTTAATATCTATTTTATTGATTGCTTATATGTTAATTCCTAATTTACCTCTTAGTGGTTTACTTTTAGATTTAAACGAAAAAACTTATATTAATCAACTTTTTGGGGCTAACTCATATTTCCAAGAAGGTTTTACTTTCTTAATATCAATGATGTTTTTGTTAATGGGTCTATCTTATGGTATAGCAGCTAAAACGATAAAAAGTGATAAAGATTTATTTGATAAAACCTCTGTTTATTTAAGTGATGTTGGATATTTATCGGCATTAATATTTTTTGCATCACAATTTATCGCAGTTTTTAAAAAGACTAATATTGGAACCTATGTATTATCACTTATTGCAAATTTTATAAAGGATTTGTCTTTTAGTGGATTTCCATTAGTACTTTTAGTTTTAATTTTAATTGCAATATCCGGATTGTTTATAACAACACAAACACCAAAATGGGTTATATTAGCGCCAGTTATGGTACCTTTATTTATGCAATATAATATATCTCCTCA
Source organism: uncultured Clostridium sp. (assembly GCA_964388545.1). Classification (GTDB taxonomy): domain Bacteria; phylum Bacillota_I; class Bacilli_A; order RF39; family UBA660; genus RUG13868. The sequence goes on along the minus strand of CAYMAV010000001.1, from coordinate 59,065 downwards.
ATTTTCTCAATTTATTTTTAGAGCTGGAGATTCAATGACTAAAGGTTTTACTCCTTTGATGGCATATTTTGCGATATTTCTTGGTTATTTAAATATCTATAATACGGATAAAGAACCAATATCGATTAAAAAGGCATTAAACTATATTTATCCATATAGTTTAATTATAGGAATAACTTGGATATTTATAGTTATTATATTTTATATTATTAATTTACCAATTGGACCAAATGTATTTCCAATTATATAAGGGGGAATTTAAATGAGTTTAAGAGCAGGTATAGTTGGACTTCCTAATGTTGGGAAATCTACTTTATTTAATGCGATTACAAAACAGCGAATTTTAGCAGCTAACTATCCTTTTGCAACAATTGAACCTAATGTCGGAGTAGTAATTGTGCCAGATTCAAGACTAAAAAGATTAGAAGAGATTTATCAACCTAGAAAGTTATCGCCAACGACTTATGAGTTTACTGATATAGCAGGTCTTGTAAAGGGTGCTAGTGAAGGAGAAGGTCTAGGTAACAAATTTTTATCTCATATTAGGGAAGTCGATGCGATAGTTGAAGTGGTTAGATGTTTTGATAGTGCAGATATTATTCATGTTGAAGAGGGAGTAGATCCTATTCGCGATGTTGAAATTATTAATTTAGAATTATCAATATCTGACTTAGAAATAGTTAATGCGAGAATTGATAAAATAAAAAAGAAAGCTGAGACGACTAAAGATAGAGAATCTCTTGATGAGTATGAAGCTTTAAAAAAGGCAAAAGAGGCTTTAGAAAATGGTATTAGTTTAAGAAATGTTAAATTTAGTGATGAAGAACATAAGTTTTTAAAATCTTTTAGTTTATTGACAATAAAACCGATTATATATTTAGCAAATGTTGTTGAAGATGATTTAGTAGATGGAAATGAATATGTTAAAAAGTTAGAAGAATATGCTAAAGATGAGGATGCTAGAGTAATTAAAGTATCTTGTAAAATGGAAGAAGAGTTATCGGAATTAAGTCCTGAAGAGAAAAAAGAAATGCTATCAACTATCGGAGTTGAAGAAAGTGGTCTAGATTTACTTATAAGAGCTACTTATGATTTGCTAGGATTAGCAACATTTTTTACCGGTGGGCCAGATGAGGTTAAAGCTTGGACATTTAAAAAAGGAATGAATGCTAAACAATGTGCTGGAATAATTCATACAGATTTCGAAAAAGGCTTTATCAGATCAGAAACTATAACTTATGATGATCTTGACAAATATGGTAGCGAATTAAAAGTTAGAGAAACAGGAAAAACAAGACTTGAAGGGAAAGACTATTTAATGCAAGATGGAGATATTTGCTTTTTTAGATTTAATGTATAAATAATTATTAAATAATGATATAATTAACCTAATATAATAAAAAGATTATTAGGTCTTTATATGGGGCAATATTTTACGGCAGAAATGCAAGATTATTATAATAAATTATCAGATTCTGTAACCTTAAAAACAACTAAGGAAAGTTTATCTGTAAATTTTAAAAATATATTGGCAGAAATGACTGCTTGTAATTATATTGTTGGAAATTTAGGCGGAGAGTTTCAAGAAAAGCTGCTAAAGTTTTATTCTGAATTAGGGACCGATATATGGAATAGTGAACTTCAAAAAAAATATTGTGAAAAATATTTAGAGCTTACTAATAGTTATGATTCAATATCAGAGTCGTTGTTAATATATATAAAATTTTTAAATATGGCTGTAGAAAATTATGAGAATTTAAATACAACTCTTAAAAGTGATATTGATAAAAATATTAATGAGTTAGAGGTCAATTCCAATTGATATTGATAAAAACATATAAAAATGTTAAAATACCTTATAGATTTAGAAATAAATCTATATTTAGGGATATCATATAATGGTAGTATGTCGGTCTCCAAAACCGTTCGTGAGGGTTCGAATCCTTCTATCCCTGCCAATTGATTATTAAAACTTAGTATAAAAATGCTAGGTTTTTTTGTTATAATAAATTCAGGTGATATTAATGAAAATTATAGAATATAATAAAAAATATAGTGAAGGTGTTAAAGATTTATTGGCTGAATTACAAGAATACATAGTTTCAATAGATAAGGATGGATATAATATCATTACGGAAGGGTATAGAGAAATTCAATTTAAAACGATAATGAAAGAACTTGATGATTTTGAAGGTAAAATGTTTTTGGCTGTCGAAAAAGAAAAAGCAATAGGTTTAATAGTAGGACTAATTAATAATGAAGAACAAGATCTTTATAATTTTAAAGCACCAAAGCGAGGAAGGATAAGCGAGTTAATAGTATCAAGCAATTCCAGAACAAAAGGAATCGGAAATGAATTAATGAATAAAATGGAAAGTTATTTTAAATCTGTTGGGTGTAGAGCTATATCAATAGATGTTTTTTCATATAATGAAAGGGCGAAAAAGTTTTATTATAAAAATGGTTATTTAGATAGAAATTTTGAGGTAATGAAAAAGATATAAATAAACATATTTATTTACTTTTATTTAAAAATAGGTTATATAATTTAGGTATAATGTATATTAAATAATTAAAAGGAGAAAATTTTATGAAAAAAAGAATTTTTATACTAATTATTATAATATTTTTAGTTAATGTTCAAAATGTTAATGCAACACCTGGAGCTTTAAAGAAAAATAGCATTATTTCTTGCAACGGAGTTACATATGGTCAACATATGGATGGACACTGGCATGTTGCTGTAAGAACATCAAAAGGAGGTTATAATGCATCTGGGAAGGAAATGTATTATTATCCTTGTAAATCAACAAGTAATCAAAATACCTCTCAAAATATCCCATCAAAAAATATTGTAATAACTAAAAGTGCTGATAATTCATTACTATCTATAATTGTTAATAATGATAAAGTTGAAATTAAAGAAGAGTTAATTTATACAACAAAACAAGAAAAAGCGGTTATATTAGCAACTGCAGGGCATAGTAAAGCAACAATCAACTATAATAAGAATGTTGATTTGACTATCAGAGAAAATATAGTTCCTATAAAAGTTGCTGCCGAAAATGGATCTGTTAAGGAATATAAATTGGTAATTGTTAGAGAAAAGATTCTTAGTAATAATAAAAATATTGTAATAAAGGTTGATGAAAAAAAATTAGATTTCTTTGAATTTGAAAATAAAGAAATTACTATACCTTTTAATCAAGATAACCTAAATATTAGTTACGATTTAGAAGATGGTAATGCTAAGGTTATAATAACAGGCAATGAAAATTTAACGGTTGGGGAAAATGAAATTATCATTAAAGTAATAGCAGAAAATCAAGAAGAGCAAGAATATAAAATTATAGTTGAAAAGTTAGAAGAAGAAAAAGAAGAGATAAAAGACTTAAGTGAAATAAAAAGAATAATTCAATATGGAATATTTTTCTTTAAAATGTTTTTTAATCAGTAATTTACATTATTAAAGAAAGGATTTTATAGTATGAGAATATATATAATTGGATCTCCTGGAAGTGGGAAAACCTATCTTTCTGAAAAATTATCTAAGAAATATAAAATAAAAAGTTATGAACTTGATAAAGTAGCTTGGGACGATGATAATGGAAACATTAAAAGAACAGATGAAGAAGTAAGTAAAACATTTAAAGATATTTTAATTAAAAAGGATTGGATTATTGAAGATGTAGGTAGAGATAAGTTTAAAAAAGGAAGAGAAAAGGCTGATAAAATATATTATATTAAAATAAGTAGAGTTAAGGCTTATCTTCGTGTTACAAAAAGATGGTTTAGACAAAGGATTGGTAAAGAAAGATATAATGCTCCACCAACATTTAATCAATTAGGATATTTTTATTCAGTGGTTAATTCTTATTTTAAAAAAGAGAAAAGAATTTTAAAAGAGCTTGAACAATATAAAGATAAATTAATACTTGTTAATAATCGAAATTTTGATAAACTATAATAATTATGAAATGAGGTTATTAATATGCTTAGGGAACCGCATGATGTTGTAAATCGTTTGATTGTAAGGTTAAAAGATAATATGGGTTTAAATACTAAAAAAGTATCGGATAAATATCATACTTTTGGGGATTTATATAAACAAAGGGTATATTTGTTTAGTGTTATATGTAACCAAAATAAAGATAAAGCATGGAAATCTAAAAAACATTTTGATGAAGAAAATGATCCGATGTTTAATGGCGATTTTATTGTAGGAATTGAAACACCAAAAGGACATTTTTCATTTCATTTTAAGTTAGAGTTTTGGGATATGTTTAGTGAAATTCAAGAGCTAGAAAGAGCGCCTAAATATGATGGATATAATCAAGATGAGGGTTTGGATAGGTTAATAAGTTTGGTGTATGAAGATTCTAAAAGAAAATATAAAGCATAGATTTTATCTATGCTTCTTTTATACATAATTTTTCTTATCTAATGCAATTAAACATTCATTAACATATTGACCTCTAGGAGCTATATAATTTAATCTATAGAAAATATCTATATACATATCATCTATATTATGATCATTCATAATTTTTATACATTCCTTCCATTCATAATTTTTATTTTTCTTTGGAAAAAATAAAACTTTACACATTCTTAATGCTGTTTTTTCATCTATAGAATGATCAAGTAATAGTTCATAAATATCTTCTCTATTACTAATTATATTTTTAATGTTAATTTTCCCTTTTTCAAAGAGCTTGTCTTGATTATCACTCCATACATTAGTCCCATGTGCTAGTGAGATAATTTTAACATAGTCATTAAAGGTTTTTGGTTTTAATTTTTCTTTTAACATTAATTCAAATTCTGATGTAAAAGCATTTTCGATCTTTATATCTAAATTTACAAAAGGCTCTATTTCGCTTATTCTAGCAATCAAATATTCATTTTTATAATTCCTAAAATCTTCAACTGTTTCAAACATACTATTTCTTAATTTAAACTGCATATCCAAAGGATGTATATAATATGGGATAAATATGTAATGATCAAGCAAAAAGGGAACATCTTCTATGTCTTCTTCTTGAAAATTTCCAGCTATTACTTTGAAGGAATCCTTTTTGCCTAGCTCATAACAAATAAAGATAATTGACGGTTCATTTATTATAGCGACATCTAATTTGTTTTCGTTAAAAAAATAATATGGTAAGTTATATTTTATTGGATCAACAGCATTTAATTTTAATAAATATAATATAAGTAGATTATTAAATGTTCTTTTAAAAAAGTATTTTATATGTTTATTTTTCTTTTTATATAAATATAAGGCTTCTATAATAAAAAGAGAACCTGTTTCATAAAGTAATTTTAATTCATTCTTACATCTGTCTAAATTATTTTTATCCTTGACTTTATCTTTTAAAAGATTTTCAAAAAATTCTAGTGATTCATCATTTAAAATTTTATATTTTTCTGTCATAACCTAACTCCTTAAAAATATAATATCATAAATAAAAAGATTAATAGATTAAATTTGAATTTAGTTGTAAATATAGATAAAGTATATTATAAATGTTATAATTTTTATGGAGGAAATGATTATGAAAGTATTATTAGGAGTATCAAATAGACATCTTCATTTAAGCGAAGAAGATTATAAAACTTTATTTGGAAATGAAGAAGTTGTTAAAATAAAAGATTTAGTTCAACCCGGAGAATATGCAACAGACAAAGTTGTATCGATTAAAACAAGTAAGAATATATTAAATAAAGTAAGACTTTTATGTCCTTTTAGAAAGAATTCACAAGTTGAAATATCAAGAACAGATTCTTATTTTTTAGGTATTAACCCTCCAGTAAAAAATTCTGGAGATTTAGACGGTGCTGAAGAGGTGACAATAGTTGGGCCAAAAGGTGAAGTAACTAAAAAATGTTGCATTATTGCTAATAGACATCTTCATATAACTCCAGAAATAAGAAAAGAATTAAATTTAGTAGATGTTAAGAAAATATCTTTAGTAGCAGATACTGAAAAGAAAACAATTTTTAGTGATGTTTTTATAAGAGAAAGTGAAAACTATGCGTTTGAGGCCCATCTTGATACTGATGATGGAAATGCAGCACTTTTAAAAACTGGAGATATGCTAGAAATAGTTAAAGAGTAATATGAAAAAAATAATCGTTAGTATGAATGTAGATAGTAAAAATATGCCTTATATTTATGAAGGAGAAGGATTATTAAATAAAGATTTAATTCTTTTTAGTAACGGAGAATATAAGTATATTTTTGATTTAAAGATTAAAAGGTTAATAAAAGAGAAAGAAAATGATAAGATGATAATCGATTTTAAAAATAAACAAATTAAAATTAGTAACGAGGACCTTGAAATCGATTTTAATATTGAAATGATTGCTTCTAAAGAAAATAAAAGCTCTTATAGTTATAAATATAAACTTGATAAGGAAGAGATTTCTTTTAATATTAGCTATAAAGAGGTGTAAGATGAGTAAATTTAAAGAAATAGAAAAACAAATTGAAAATATAGGTAAAAAATATGATGCTAAGTTAACTTTGTTAGCATCTAATAGAGAAGAATTAGGTGATTTTCAAATAAATGATGCGATGAAGATAGCTAAAACTCATAGGGTAAATCCGTTAGAGGTTGCTAAAGAGTTTGTAGGTGAAATGGAGAAGAATTCTTCTTTTAAAAATGTTGATGTAGCAGGTAATGGTTTTATTAATTTATCACTAAGTGATGAAGTATTAATAGATTATGTTAATGAATTAAATGAAGATATTGAAAATAATATCGATAAGATGGAACCTAAGAATATATTGGTTGATTATGGTGGAGCGAATGTTGCTAAGGCTCTTCATGTAGGGCATTTAAGAAGTGCAAATGTTGGGGAAGCTGTTAATAGAGTTTTAAAAGCATTAGGACATAAAACAATTAGTGATGTTCATTTAGGTGATTCTGGTCTTCAAACCGGTCTTGTTGTCCTAGAAATAAAAAATAGATATCCAGATTTAATATGTTTTAAGGATGATTATAAGGGAGAAGATTTTGAACTTCCAATTACCAATGATGACTTAGCTATAATTTATCCCTTCGCTTCGGGAAAATCAAAAGAGGATGAAGATTATTTAGAAGAAGCAAGAGAAATTACTCTTCAAATACAAAAAAAACATATCGGTTATCGAACATTATGGAATAAAGTAAGAGAATTATCGGTTAAAAATATAAAAACTATATATGAGATGATAAATGCTAATTTTGACCTTTGGGAAGGCGAGATAGATAGTTTTGAATATATTCCAGAGGTTATGGATTTATTAAATAAAAAAGGACTTACTTATGTTAGCGAAGATGCAATAGTAATGGATGTTAGCAAAGAAGAAGATAAAATAGAAATTCCTCCGGTAATATTAGAAAAGGGTAACGGAGGTTACTTATATTCAATGACTGATATCGCAACAATTTATGGAAGAATGAAAAGATTTCCAATAGATGAAATATGGTATACGACAGATATAAGACAAGAACTACATTTTACGCAAGTTTTTAGAGTAGTAAAAAAGGCAGGAATAGTAAAAGATGATACTAATTTAGTATTCTTTGGTTTTGGTACGATGAACGGACCAAATGGAAAGCCATTTAAAACTCGTGATGGTGGAGTAATGCCTTTAAGTGAACTAATAGATATGATAAAAGAGGAGACTAATAAGCGCCTTAATCGCGATATTGTTACTGAAAACGAAGAAGAAGTTAGTGAAAAGATTGCAATCGCAGCCTTAAAATATGCTGACTTACTTCCATTTAGAACAACGGATTATATCTTTGATCCAGCAAAGTTTAGCGATCTAGATGGTAAGACTGGACCATATCTTTTATATTCAACGATTAGGATTAAATCTCTTTTAGAAAAAGCAAAAAATGAAGGTCTTACTTATAATAAATATTCGGTTATAAAAGATAAATCCGATAGAGATATAATTATTAACTTATTAAGATTCCCAACGGTTTTAACTAAGATTTATGATACCCAGTCTTTAAGTGATTTAGCAGAATATATCTATAAATTAACAAGTGTATATAATAAGTTTTATTCAGAAAATAGGATACTCGTTGAAGAAGATAAAAATTTAAGAGAATCTTGGTTAATATTATCCGATGTAGTTTATCAAATGAATATGTTTATCCTAGATTTATTTGGAATTGAATGTCCTGATAAAATGTAGTTGTGATATAATATTAATATAGGAGAAAGTTATGAAGAATACAGTAAATGATTATGAATTAAATGGAAAAAAGGTAATAATAAGATGTGATCTTAATGTTCCAGTAAAAGATGGTAAGATTATCGATGATAATCGTATTAAGGAAAGTCTAGAAACAATAAATTATGTACTTGGTAAAGGTGCGAAAGTAATTGTTATGTCACACTTAGGAAGAGTAGAAACTGAAGAAGATAAAAAGAAAAACTCTTTAAATGTTGTTTATGAAAGATTAAAGGAATTATTAACTTGTAATGTTTATTTTTCACCTGTAACAAGAGGAAAAGAGTTAGAGGATTTAGTTAATAATTTACAAGTTGGAGAAGTTTTATTAGTAGAAAATACTAGATATGAAGATGTAGATGGGAATAAGGAAAGTTCAAATAACGAAGAACTTGCTAAGTACTGGGCAAGTCTTGGAGAAGTATTTATAAATGATGCTTTTGGAACTTTACATCGAGCACATGCTTCAAATGTAGGAATATCAACATTTTTACCAAGTGGAGTTGGATTTCTTGTAGAAAAAGAATTAAAAGAATTAGAAAAACTTGATGATCCTAAAAGACCATTTGTTTTAATTTTAGGTGGTAGCAAAGTAAAAGATAAGATTGGTGTTATTGAAAATTTAGTTACTAAAGCAGATAAGATATTAATTGGTGGAGGTATGGCTTATACCTTCTTATATGCTCTTGGATATAATATAGGAAAGTCTATTTTAGATGAAGAAAGCATTGATTTTTGTAAAAATGTTTTAGCAAACTATAAAGATAAAATAGTTCTTCCAGTTGATAATGTAGTAACAAAAGAATTTTCTAATGATGTACCTTTTGAAAATCGTCAAGTTGGAGATTTTGCATCAGATGATATGGGAATGGATATTGGAGCAGATACTATTGAATTATTTAAGAAAAATCTAGTAGATTCTGAGACAGTATTTTGGAATGGTCCATTAGGAGTATATGAATTTTCTAATTTTATAAAGGGTACAAATAGTATTTTAGAAAAACTTAGTTCCTTAAATAATATTACAATTCTTGGCGGAGGAGATGTTGTGGCAAGTGCTATTTCATTAGGGTATAAAGATAAATTAACTCATTTATCAACTGGCGGAGGAGTTACCTTAGATTACATGAAAGGAAAGAAGTTGCCAGGAATTGAAGCGATTTCTAACAAATAATAATGAAAGTAAAAAAAAGAAATGCCATAATTATATTTCTTATTTATATAGTGATATTAGCCTTTCTTTTAAAAGACGATTACCGAGCAATAATTAGCAATTTGCTTTTATCTGATAAAAAAGTTATTTTTGCTGCGGTTATTCTTTTATTAATTCATTGGTTTTTAAAAGCGCTATCATTATATACTGTAGTTAAGAAAAACGGCGCTGATGTAAAATTTTATAGAATATTAGAGCTTATAATAGTCAATCAATTTTTTGCAGGTATTACTCCTTTTGCTATTGGTGGAGAGCCAATGCAGATATATATGTTAAGCAAGCAAAAAGTAGAGACTTTAACCGCAACAAATATAATTCTTCAGCAACTTATAATCTATCAAATAGTATTAGTTTTTATGGGAGCGGGTACATTATTTATTAATTATTATTTTAAATTATATAGTTTCTCATCATTAGTTACTAAACTACTTATATTAGGTTTTGCAATTAATATATTAGTAGGAATTTTCTTTATAGTAATAAGTTTCTCAAAAAAGTTTAGTAGACTTTTTGTAAAATTTATAATTAATATAGGACATAAATTCAAATTTATAAAAGATAAACAAAAAAAATTAGATGAATGGGAAGAAAAATTAAAAGACTATAATAGAAGTGCGGATATTCTTCTTAAGGATAAAAAGTTATTTTTAAGTTGTATGTTTATTAATTTAATCGCAATATTTATTCAATATATTATTCCTTTAGTTGTATTTAATGCTTTGAATTTTAAAGTAGAAATTCTAGATACTATTATTTTCTCATCATTTATAGCAGTTATGGGTAATTTTGTACCAATACCAGGTGGAAGCGGTGGAATTGAGTTTGGTTTCTTAACATTCTTTGGTTTAATAGTGCCAGATCCGGTTTTAAAATCTGCTTTAATTGTATGGAGATTTATTACTTATTATTTTGGAATGATTATAGGTGGAATTTTCTTTACCTTATATGAAGGAGATAAAAAAGAATGAGAATAGGACTTTTTTCGGATACTTATCCTCCATTTATTAATGGAGTTTCTACTAGTGTTCAAATGCTTAAAAGATCGTTGGAGTCATTAGGACATGAAGTATATGTAATAACCATTAATAATGAGGGTAAGAAATATGGTTATGAAGAAAATAATACGGTTATTAAAATACCTGGTTTTAAAACAGGAATATATGATTATCGATTAACCTCTCCGTATCCGAGAAAAGCTAAAAAGATCATTGATGATTTAAATTTGGATATATATCACTCACATACCGAGTTTAGTATGGGTATTTTTGCTAGAGTACTATCAAAGAAAAATGGAGTTCCTTTGGTTCACACTTATCATACTTTATATGAGGACTATATGCATTATGTTACTAAAGGTTATTTTACTAGAGCTAGTAAAAAAATAGCAAAATATTTTTCAGTTTTCTTTTGTGACGATATGGCTGATGAATTAATTGTGCCAACGAAGAAAATTTCGGTTTTATTTAAGAAAAAATATAAGGTAGATAAAGATATTTATGTTATTCCAACAGGAATTGAAATTGAAAGGTTTTATAAAGAAAATATAAATATAAAGAAAGTAAAAGAGTTAAAAGAAAAATATAAAATAAAGAATGATGATTTTTGTATTTTGTTTGTTGGAAGATTAGCTAAAGAAAAAAATATCGATTTATTGTTAGAAGCGCAAAAAGAAATAAAAAATAAAAATATAAAGTTAATTATTGTTGGTGATGGCCCAGATGTTTTAGAATATCAAAGCAAGGCGGTTGAATTAAAAATAGATGATAATGTTATCTTTACCGGTAAGGTATCATGGGATGAAATTCCTAGTTATTATCATTTAGGAGATTTATTTGCTACCGCATCAACTTCAGAAACGCAAGGTTTAACAGTAATAGAGGCGATGGCTGCATCTGTTCCTCCTATTTGTATATATGATGAGAGTTTTACAAATATGGTTACTGATGGAGTTGACGGAAGATTTTTTAAAAATGAAGAAGAATATATAAAAATAATTGAAGATTTATATAATGATAGAAAAGAATTATTAAAATTACAAAAAGGCGCTAGAAGAACCTCGAGTGTATTTAGTTCTAAATATTATGGAGAATCGGTTATAGAGGTTTATGAAGAAGCGATAAGAAATCATAAATATAACGAGTATAGAATAATTAATAGTTTTAAAAAAAAGATTGTAGGAAGGAAACGTCAAAATGTTAATAGTTGGAAATCAAAAGGCATATCTAAAAAAGGAAAAAATTGAAGAATTTGTAAAATATTTTAAAGATAAGGATGTTAGTAGTGTAGTTATAATACCTTCTATTCCGTTTATTAACGAATTTAATAAGACTAATTTTTTGTTAGGTTCTCAAGATGTATCGATTAATACTAATGATAATTCAACAGGAGAAGTAACTGCCAGTCAGTTAAAAAGTTTGGGAGTAAAGTATTCTTTAGTTGGTCATTCTGAAAGAAGAGAATTTTTTAAGGAAGAAAAAGAAACTTTAATAATTAAAATTAATAATCTTTTAGAAGAAGATATAATACCTATTTATTGTGTAGGTGAAACTAAAGAAGAAAGAGAAAAAAATAAGTATAAGGATAAAGTTAAGTTGCAAATAGAAGAGGTTTTAAATGGTATAACTGCAAAAAGGGAAAATATTGTTATTGCTTATGAACCAGTTTGGTCTATTGGAACTGGCCTAATACCTAAAGTCGAAGAAATAGAAGAGATAATGGATTACATTAAAAAAATAATAAAAGAAAAATATAAATATAATGTAAAAGTGTTGTATGGTGGAAGTGTAAATGCTAATAATATTGAGGAATTAAGCAGGGTTAAAGATCTTGACGGATACCTAATTGGTAAGGCTAGTACAATATGTGAAGATTTTTTAAAGATTATTAATAAAAGTTAATAATCTTTTTTTGTAAACAATTATTTAATATGATTAAATTTGTTTGTTAAAAGATTTAAAAATGCTATTATTATAATAGAAAGGAATAGATGAAGAATAAAATACTTTTAATTGATTATGATATAGATTTAATCAATAGTTATAAAAAGTATTTTTGTAATCATAGTCTTATTGAAATTATAAGCTTTTCTAGTGGAGAAGAAGCTATAAATTATGTAAGAGAAAACGATGATTATCAAATAGTAATTTTAGATTTAATATTATCCAATGTGGATAGTATTTCGATAATTAAAGAAATAAACAAAAATATTAAATCAAAAAAAGTAATAGTAAACACCTCATATATATCAAAGAAGATAATTGAGAGATTAGATACTGTTGAGGTAGATAGTATTTTAATAAAACCAACGGAACCAAAAGTAATAGAGGATTTAATAAAAGGAGATTCTATAATTAAAAATATCAATATAGAAGATAAAATTAAAAACATCTTACACGACCTAGGTATTCCTTCTCATCTAAAGGGATATCTATATCTGAAAAAGTCTATTGCAGAGTTATATAAAAATGATCACTACCTTTTTGGCGATTTGTATTCCAATATTGCGGAGAACTTTTCAACAAATAAGATATGTATTGAAAAAAATATTAGACATGCGATAGAGGTTAGTTGGAATAGGGGAAATTTTGATATTATGGATAAACTTTTTGGTTATAGTGTATGTCAAAATAAGGGTAAGCCTAGTAATCGGCAATATATCATGACAATAGTAGAAAGTCTAAAATCAAACAATTGACTTATTTTTTAGTAAATATTATAATAAAGTATAATAAATGATATTGGAGTGCATTTTATGGAACGAAAAATTGATAAATTTTTAGAACAGTGGCAAAAAGACTCAGAGAGAAAACCGCTTCTTATTTATGGATCAAAGCAAGTAGGAAAGACTTATTCGGTATTAAATTACGGATATGAAAATTATGATAATGTAGTTTATATTGATTCAAATGAGAATACGAAACTTTTTGATTATGTAAAAAAGGAAACAACAATTGATGGTATTGTTTTAAAACTTGAAAAATATTCTATGGAAAAAATCGAAAAAAAAGCAACTTTGGTAGTTTTTGATAATGTTCATAGCGTAGAACTCGTTAATATTATAAAGACTTTTGGAAAGTTTAAAAATGATTATCATATTATATTAATAACTTCCTTAAAAGATAATTTATCTTCATTTAAAGGAATTGAGTTACAATTTAAATCGGTTTTACCAATGGACTTTGAGGAATTTTTAATAGCAATTAATAAAAGCGAATTAATAGATTATATTAAAAATTCTTTTAAACATAACAAAAAAAATCCATTTCATAATATCTCGATGGATTATTTTCAGGATTATTTGTTAACGGGAGGTATGCCTGAGGCGGTTCATCAATTTATTCAAAACGAAAACAAACTACTTCTTAATTCTACCTTTGATAAAATCATTGATACTTATTTAAAAGAAATTGGTACTCAAGAAAATCTAATAGATATTACAAGAAGTGTAGAAGTTTATAATAGTGTTCCTTTACAACTCTTAAAAGACAACAAAAAATTTATGTATGGGCTGATTAAAGAAGGTGGAAGAAGCAAAGAATATGAAAACTCTCTTAACTTTCTTCATAATAATGCTTTTGTATATAAATGCTATCGCTTAAATGATGTAAAATCTCCGTTAAGCAGTTATAGGGATTTAGATTCTTTTAAGGTTTATATGAATGATACTGGTATTTTATTTAAAAAATTAAAAGCCAGCAAATTATTAGTTGAAAATACTGATGAGTATATGAAGATACTATATGAAAATAGTGTAGCCGTATCGCTTATCTCGAATGGATATAATTTATATTATTATCAATCAAGTGGAAAAGCTTTTATCGATTTTGTAATTCAAACTAAGGCTGGCTATATAATTCCTATCGAAATTACTGCATCTAATAAAAGTAAATCAAAATCGTTATCGGTATTTAATTCTAAATATAATCCATCTCAATTAATAAGAATATCAGGCGATAATTTCTCGCTTAGAAGAGGAATTAGATGTATACCAGTTTATGCCACATTTTGTCTAAGTGAATTAATATAAGGAGGTAGTATGGAAAATCAAATGAATATACAATCTAGCGAAATAGAAAACATTGTTTCACAGTTTAAATCAGCTTCTACCTCTGTTAGCTCCAATGTTACAGAAAAGCTAAAAAGTGGTTTTAAAGGATTAACTGATTGTGAACTTTTTGTTGAGGGAATTGAAATATTAGTTAGTAATGCCGAACAAGTATCAAGTGTATTAGATTTAATCGCCCAAAGTATTTCTTCTCATCTAGCAAATATGCAAGAGTTGGAGATGGGTAATCAAAATCAATTCAACGATTGGGGTTCTGGTAATGGAAGTGGAGTTAATCCGCCAGTTGATACTACTAATCCAGCTCAAATTGTAGAAGGAATAGTTGCAAGTCTACAGAATACTGATAAAAATGCACTTTCGAACTTAATACATAATATAAATGTTTTAAAGGATAAGGTTAATTTGGATGAATTATTATTTGATCCTAAACAATCGGCTAATTTATTTAAAATATTAAAGGATCAATTAAAATTAGATGGAGAATTTAGCGAAGAAGATATAAAACTAATAAAGAAAACTTTAATTAATAAGTTGTTTTCTGAAAAACTAGATAATATAGAATTAGAGGATACAATTTATATTCTAAGAGAGTTTTTAATAGACTTTGCTAAAGAAAATAATATTACAGTAGGAGATTTATTAGTAGATTCTAAATATGAAGGAATTTTAAAGAATTTATTAATTAAGATATATGAAGGCGGAATTCACAATAGTAAAGTTACTGCAGAAGAGTTTGATAAAATAAAGGCCTATATTGCTAAAAGGTTAGAGATAAAACAAGAAGGACCATCTACTACATCAGAAGATGTGGAAATGACTTCGGCTTTTGATCATTTAATAAAAAAGAATAATGATAAAGAAAATAAAGGAACAGCTAATACGAATGAGTCAGACAATACTGAAGAAAAAACAGATGTAAATCCAGATGAATTCATACCTAGTGAAGGTTTTGAAGAAATAGAACAAACAAAAAATAATGATAAAATGGAGCAAAGCGTAGATATAAATCAAACCGAAGAGATAGATGAAGGAACTCTTTT
Organism: uncultured Clostridium sp.; assembly: GCA_964388545.1. GTDB lineage: Bacteria > Bacillota_I > Bacilli_A > RF39 > UBA660 > RUG13868. The sequence goes on along the minus strand of CAYMAV010000001.1, from coordinate 43,511 downwards.
ACCAGAAGATTATGTTATTGAGGAAGTTCCAGAAACCACTATTCCTGAGGTAAAAGAAGGAGGACCAAATGGCAGTGTACTTTACGGATAAATATAAAAAATATTATGATTCATTAGAAAAAGCAACGGATATGACCTCTTCTGCTCAAAGTGTTTCAGACGAAATGATGGGTGCTCATACAAAAATAAAGGATTTATCTTCTAGTATTGATGCATCCTCTTGGATAGAATTGGGAAAGGCTCAGTTAACTAGTGAATTTATGCAAATTGTAAGTACTCAGATGGGTGTTTTAAATCAGGGAGCGACAATTTTAGTGGAGGCGGTAACTTTGGCTATTGGAACCTTACTTCCAAAGCTAAAAATTCTTAAAGAAAAAGACGAAAGATTAGAGGAAATAGATGAACAAATTAAAGCTTTAGGGCCAGAACCAAGTGCTAAAGATAGCAAGGGAAACAATAATCCGGATTATGCTACTTATATGAGTAAAATGAATTCTCTTGTTGGTGAAAAATCAAAACTTGATACTGAATTAAAAACATTAGTGTCTGATTGTGATACGACAATACAAAAGATTAATTCTTTAAAACCAGAGAAAATTAAAATTAATGTACCAGTAGGAAGTAACGATAATGCTCAATATGTTAAATCTAATCAACCAAACAACTATTTATTAACTCATAATATGTTAGTTGGAAGAGAAGGAAACATGTTGAATTATGGTGAATATTCAGTTGTAGATACAGCATTTGGATTAGTTGATTTTTTTAACTATATTCAGAAAAACAGAATATATCAAGATGGATCTGATGCGACAAATTCTTGTTTTTCAGCAGCTCATTTCTATGCAAAGAGTATGCTTATGAATGAAAAATATAGTGGAAGTCTTTCACAACAGATGCATAGTGCAGCTGGAGATGTTTATTATAATAGGGATAGAAGAATTGATACTTCAAATAAACAAGCAGCACTTGCTGCTATATATGAGGAATTAAAAGCTGGAAGACCTGTTTCAATAGATGTTAAAAGGAAAAAACCAGGTGGTCGACATGTTATTACAGTGGTTGGTTTTAAGTCTAATGTTAAGAGTGCGGCTGATTTAAGAAGCGAAGATTTATTGATTCTCGATACTTGGGATGGGCAAATTGAGAGAATGGATACTGTTAATTCAAGACAAATGGCAGCCGGATCAGAGGTTGGTCAAGGATATAAAGGTTATAATGTAAGAAGAATAAGAGACGATAGATTTTATCAAATTGCAGATGCGAGAGCGAGGGCTGGTTTAAATGCATAAAAGAGTTTTGCTTTGTATTATGGATGGAGTTGGAATTAGAAAAGAAAAAGATGGAAATGCTTTTGTAAATGCTAATACTCCTAATTTAGATTATTTATTTAAAAATTATCCTAATTCAGAGCTTGCAGCTAGTGAACAAGCGGTTGGTCTACCAGAAGGACAAATGGGTACAAGTGAAGTAGGACATATGAATCTTGGTAGTGGAAGGGTTATTATCCAACCATTAGAAGCTATTAACAATTCAATTATCGATAAAAGTTTAGAGAAAAATCATCATCTATTGGAAGTTTTTAAGCATGTTAAAGAACATAAATCAAATCTACATATAACGGGATTATTATCTGATGGTGGAGTTCATTCTCATATTGAACATCTATTATATTTACTGGATATTTGTAAGAAAAATAATGTTAATAATGTATATATAGATTTATATTTAGATGGAAGAGATACATATGAGAAAAGTGCTATTAAATATTTAGATATTTTAAGCGATAAAATTAATGAGCTTGGTATAGGAAAAATATCAACTATATCGGGAAGGTATTATGGAATGGATCGCGATAATAATTATGACAGAATTAAACTTTCATATGATGCGATTTGCTTAGGAAAAGGGAAAAAATATAATAGTTATAAGGCCCTTATTGAAGAGAGCTATAATAAAGGTGTATACGATGAGTTTGTTGTACCAGCTTTAATAGATAACGCCCCTTTAAGTGATAATGATGCGTTTATAACATTTAATTTTAGAAAAGATCGCCTAAGAGAGATGTTTGGACTACTATCTAATGATGAATTAAGAAAAGAGATTTCTAAGAATACTGGAATAGAATTTAAAGAAATAAAAAATTTAAAGACTCTTACAATGTTTCCAGTAGTAAATGTTGTTAAATCTCCTCATATTTTTGATGATTTAAATTTAGAAAATCTTTTAGTAGATTATTTGCATAAGAATAAAAGAAGTCAGTTAAGAATAGCAGAGACTGAAAAATATGCACATGTTACTTTTTTCTTTGACGGTGGAAGAGAAGTTGAATACGATGATATGAAAAAAATATTAATATCATCTCCTAAGGTAGCAACTTATGATTTAAAGCCAGAAATGAGCGCTTATGAAGTAACAGATAAATTATTAGAAGAAATAGATAAATTTGATGTAACTATTCTTAACCTAGCAAATGGAGATATGGTAGGACACACTGGTAATTACGAAGCGGCAGCTAAAGCAGTAGAGACACTTGATAATTGTATTGGTAAGATATATGAAAAAGCAGTTAAAGAGTTAGATTATACAATGATTGTAATATCTGATCATGGTAACTGTGAGATGATGTGGGATAGTAATAAAAATCCAGTTACTTCTCATACTCTAAATAAAGTTCCTTGTATTATAACTGATAAAAATGTTTCTTTAAGAGATGGTAAACTTGCAGATATCGCTCCAACAATTTTAAAAACACTTGGACTAGATATACCAAGTGAAATGACTGGAGATATATTAATAAAAGAAAAGTAAGAGATTTTACTTTCTTTTTTTAGATTTTATTATATAATATAAGTCATTAATTAAATGGGGGATGTATTTTGAAGAAAATATTAAAAGTAGAAAATATTTACAAATCATATGATAGAGATCTCTTTATTAATCTTTCTTTATCTATTAAAGAAGGCAGTGTAAATGGCATCTTACTTTCTGGAAATAGTGGTAAGACAACACTTATTAGACTATTAAGCGGTATTGACTATGTAGATTCTGGGAAAATTTATATTGATAATATTGAGGTATGTAAGAAGAATTTAGGTAAATTTGCAGTTAGAATTTCCACAATTTTGGATGATATTGATAATCAATTTATCTGTAATAAGGTAGTGGAAGAATTAAAATATCCATTAGAAAATTTGAATGTTGAAGATCATATAATAGAAAAAAGAGTTGAAGAAGTAGCGGATCTAGTAGATATTAAATTAATATTAGGAAAAGATACTAATAGATTAACCTATTTTGAAAAGGTTAAGGTTTTATTAGGCGCATCCATTATTCATAAGCCAAAATTATTATTTTTAGACGATATATATAAATTACTAAAAAACGATGAAAAGATTAAAATAAGGAAAATAATAAAAGAAATTAATAAAAAGTATAATATGGCAATTATTCTTGTAACAAGCGATTTAGAAGATGTAATTGATGCTACAAACATAACTGTAATTAGAGATGGTGAAATATTTCTAAATGGTATGTTTGATCGAATTATTGAAAACGATAATGAACTTGCAAAAATGGGAATAATAATTCCAATAATGGTAGATTTATCTATGAAACTGAGATTTTATGATTTAATAGATAAAATCTATTACGATCCTGATAAGGTGGTGGAGGCTTTATGGAATTAGTTATCAAAGGTAGTTCCAAAAGTAAAAAGATTGAAATTAGCAAAGGAATTTTAACAATTCAATCGATTGAAGAAGATATAATACTAGAGAATTTAAGTGATAAAAATGATTTAAGAGTTATTGATAATAGAAATTTGTTTTTTATAGCAGATACGGTATTAAATGAGATGTTTTGTTACAATGATATGCCAGATTTAGAATATGTAAATGAAATAATTCAGATATTTGATTACGATAGTAGTTTTCTTGATAGAAAAATTGATAGTCTTTCTTTAATGGAGAAGATTTTGCTTAACTTATTTAGAAATTTATCATTTAACACCCAAATAATAGTTTTTATGGATTTTTTTAAGGGTTTTGATATTTCAATGGAAAAAAAGATTATTGAGATGTTTAAATATTTAGTCAATAAAAAATATATAGTAATTCTAGTAGCAGACGATATTAATAGATTATATAAATATGGTGATTATTCTGTTATAAGCAATAAAACAACTATAAAATATGGAAAAACAGAAGATATTTATTCTAATGTAGATACTCTTTTAAAGTTAAAATTAGAGGTTCCGACTCTTTCTTATATAACTTATAAGGCTAAAAAGGATAAGGATGTAAAATTGTTTTATAGCAAAGATGTAAGAGATATAATAAAGGATGTATATAAACATGTATAGAATGAATTTATATTTAAAAATTATTATAGCAATATTAGCAATTATAAGCGTGGTAATAACAAATAATTATTATGTTTTACTTGTGTTTTGTTCATTAAACCTGATCCTTTTATTTATTAATAGAAGAATTTTTGCATTTGTTTTAACTCTTTTATTGCTATTATATTTAATCTTTGGCATAAGTTTAAATTATCTAATTATTAAGATATTTTTAATTATTATTATAATATATATTTTCTTTATATATCTTTCTATTAGACAAAGACATTATTTAAAAAATAAGTATTATCCAAGGAACAATAATAATAGAAGAGGTCAATTCTATGAAAAAAATTATAACTATGCCCTAACTAATATAAAGAATAATGTGGATTTAAATTATGAAAAAGAAGTAGAAATCGAAAAAAAATTAAGAAAAGACCTAGAAAGAAATTACCTTCAATCTAGAATTAGATTTTTTGGTTTTAGAGTTGTTAATAATAATCATTATGAATCAAGATGGGAAAAAATTGATTATTTAATACTTCTTTTATCAATAGTATTATTTATAATAATTATTATAGTTTAGGGGTGTCTATGAGATATTTAATTTCATTTTCTTATGATGGAACTGATTTTAATGGCTATCAAAGCCAACCTCATAAAAGGACGGTTGAGAATTGTCTAGAGGAAGCTTTATCTAAAATTAATAATAAAAAAACAAAGGTTTATGCATCAGGTAGAACCGATCGTGGTGTTCACGCGATTAATCAGACCGCTCATTTTAATATTGAGGTAGATATAAATGAAAAAAAGCTGGTTAAAGCTTTAAATACTTATCTTCCTAATGATATTTATGTTAAAACTGCTAGAGTAGTTGATGATAATTTTAATGCTAGATTTGATGTTAAGAAAAAGACTTATGAATATGTAATTAATATGGGAGAATATAATCCTTTAGAAAGAAACTATGTTTATCAATATAATAGGAAATTAGGTATTGATAAGATTAATATAGCTATTAAATATCTAATTGGAGAGCATGACTTTAAAGCTTTTGTATCTGGTGAAGATAAAAGAGATTCCTATGTTAGAGAAATATATGAGGCCTATATCAAGAAAGATAATGATAAGTTAATATTTACCTTTGTTGGGAATGGATTTATGAAGTATCAAGTAAGGTATATGGTAGGAACTTTAATTAGAGTAGGTAATGGTAAGATAGAACCAGAAATGATAGATAATATATTAAAAGATGAAAAATATGTTAAATATGTTACTATTACCAAACCAGAAGGCTTATATCTAAAAGAAGTTATTTATTGATTTCTTCAAAAATGTGGTATAATAGCAAATTAATTAAAGAGGGAATATCAAATGGAAGAGACAAATGGAACAAAAACATCTAAAGTTAAAAGTGTACTTAAAAAGGTTGCTATTGGCGGAGTAGTAGCAGGTTTTCTTGCATCCTCTGGAGTGATGATTGCTATATTTGCAACATATTCAATAGATGATAATGAAATATCAAATGCTAAAGTAGTAAAGGCTATGGAAGAAAGAAGTCTAATGGGGACAGCAGTTGAATATACCGAAGAGGGAGCTATGTTAATACCTTTTTATGATATGCAAAGTTTTACAAGAAAAATTTTGGGGCATAGCGAAGGAAATCACCATACAGTTTCTCTTGAAAATTTTGTATTCTTAGTAGTAGACGAATATGGAGCAGGAATTTCGTTTAACAAAGATGACCTTATTATATCAGGTCCTGATTCATATGATAGAGCAAGGGATGTTGCAGAAAACCAATTAATAGTAGATGACAATGATGGAATCGTATATGATTATTTCGATTCACCTGAAGAAATAAGAATTAAAATGGAAAACCATAAAAAATCACAAACTCAAGTTATGAATACACATTCAAGCGAAAAAGTAAAAACAAAAGTAAAAGCATAGTATGTAAGAATATAAAAAAGTCAGTTCTAATTGAACTGATTTTTTAATTCATTTAAACAATATTATGTTATACTATTAAATAGATAAATGGAGGATTTATGGATAAATTATCTTATGATAAGGTTAAACATATAGCAAATCTTGCAAAAATATATTTAACTGATGAAGAAGTAGAAAAATATAGAGAAAATTTAGCAAAAATATTAGATGATGTATCTAAGATAAAAGATATTGATTGCGATGAAGAAATATTAATTGCTCCAGTTGAACATGAGACAATTCTTAGAGAAGATAAAGAGGCGGAAATGTTATCTTATAAAGAAGTACTGTTAAATGTTCCAAATTCTAAAGGAAATTTTGTGGAAGTACCGGTGATGCTTAATGAGTAAATATTTAGATTTAAATATAGTTGAGATAAATAAACTATTAAAGGACAAAAAAATTAAGCCGATTGACTTAGTAGAGGAATCTTTTAAAAGAATAGAAGAGGATACCAAACTAAATGCTTTTATAACACTAAATAAAGAAGAAGCATTAAAGAAAGCTAAGGAACTAGAAGAAAAAGAAGTAGATAATTTTCTTTTTGGTATTCCAATAGCAATTAAAGATAATATTTGTACAAAGGGATTAAAAACAACCGCAGCTAGTAAGATGTTGGAAGAATTTACTCCTATTTATGATGCGACAGTAATAGAGCTTACAAATGATAAAAATATGATTATTATTGGTAAGACTAATATGAGTGAATTTGCTATGGGAGGAGATAGTAAATCTAGCTATTTTGGACCTCCATTAAATCCATGGAACGAAGAAAAAATAACAGGTGGTTCTAGTGGAGGAAGTGCATCAAGTGTTTCTAATCGATTTGCCCCATTAGCGCTAGGAACAGATACAGGAGGTTCGGTAAGACAGCCAGCTGCCCATTGTGGGGTCGTTGGAATGAAGCCTACTTATGGAAGAGTTTCTCGATATGGAGTTATCGCTTTTGCATCAAGTCTTGATCAAGTTGGTGTTTTTTCAAGAAATGTTTATGAGAATGCACTTTTATTAAATGTGATTTCTAAAAAAGATAAAAAAGATTTAACGAGTGCTGAAACTAATGAAGACTTCACTAGTTTAATAGGAAAAGATATAAAAGGTTTAAAAATTGCAATTCCTAGTTTATTTGTTAGTGATATCGTAGATAAAGAAATTAGAGAAAAGTTTGATAATGTTATAGAATATTTAAGGGATAAAGGATGCAAAATAGAATATGTAAATATAAAATATTTGGAAAATGCGGTTACCTTATATGAAATAATAGCACTATCAGAAGCTAGCAGCAATTTAGCAAGATTTGATGGAATTAAATATGGATATTCAGCCAGTGATGTTAAAACACTAGAAGAGTTATATATGAAAACAAGAAGAGAAGGCTTTGGTGAGGAAGTAAAAAGAAGAATAATGGTAGGATCTTTCTTATTAAGTGGAGATAATGCTAAAGAATATTATGATAAAGCCTTAAAGATAAGAAAGGGCTTAGTTAAAGAAATTGATAATGTTTTTGAAAAATTCGATTTAATTATTTCTCCAACAACAACGGAGATTGCAAGAGATATAAGATTAGAAGAGGAGGATCCTCGAAAGACTTTTATGGATGATGCTTTAACTAATTTTGTTAATATAGCAGCTCTTCCAGGACTAAGTCTTCCAATCGGATTTTCAAATGGACTTCCTATTGGAATGCAAATTGTTTCTAGAAAATTTGATGAAAAGACTATATATCAATTAGCAGCTGATATTGAAAAAGAATTAGATTTAGATTTAAATCCAAAGGGTGATAAAAATGAATAATTATAAAGTAACGGTTGGAACAGAGGTTCATTTAGAATTAAAAACTAATACAAAGATGTTTTCAAGTAGTCTTAATCAATATGGTAAGATGGCTAATACATTAACAAATGTTGTTGATTTAGGTTATCCAGGAGCACTCCCTACTATTAATAAAAAGGGAGTAGAACTTGCCTTAAAAGCTGCTATTTTGCTTAATTGTGAAATTAATAAAGAAATGCATTTTGATCGTAAAAATTACTTTTATCCAGATAACCCTAAAAACTTTCAAATTACCCAAGACAAAACGCCTATCGGAGTAAATGGATATCTAATGATAAATTTAGAAGGTAAAGAAAAAAAGATTAGAATTCACGATATTCATATGGAAGAAGATACCGCGAAAAGTATTCATAGTGACGATAGTTCTTTACTTGATTATAATAGAGCAGGGGTTCCTCTTATAGAAATTGTAAGTGAGGCGGATATTGCATCAAGTGAAGAGGCAATTTTATACTTAGAAAAACTAAGAGAAATAATGCTATATGCGGATATTTCTGATTGTAAGATTGAAGAAGGAAGCATGAGATGTGACTGTAATGTATCAGTTAGTAAAACAGATAAATGGGGTACCAAAATAGAGGTAAAAAACATCGGGTCAATTTCTAATGTTGGCCTTGCAATTGAAATAGAAAAGAAAAGACAAATCGAATTACTTGAAAAAGGTGAAATATTAAAAGAAGAAACAAGAAGATTTGATGATAAGGAAAATAAAACTATTTTGATGAGAGTTAAAGAAACAGGAAATGATTATCGTTATCTTCCGGAGCCTGATATCCCAATGCTTGTATTAACTGATGAATATATTAATGAGGTTAAAAAAGATATCCCGCCAACAGCTGATGAAAGAAGAAAAACCTATTTAGATAGTGGCATTTTGCCAATTAATGTTGAAAAAATTATTCAAAATAGGAAAATATCTGATTATCTTTTAAATAGAAAGGTAAATTTAGTAATAGCAAGTAATCTTTTGTTGGGTGATATTGCAAATTATCTAAATAAAACAGGATTAAATCTAGAAGATACAAAATGTAGTGATGAAAAATTTGATACGATAGTTAAATATCTAGAAGAAAAGAAAATAAATAATAAGATATTTAAAGATATAATTGATGAGGTTATGGAAACAGATTTATCCGTAGATCAAATATTAGAAAAGAATAATATAAAAGAAATGTCTGATGATGAACTTGTAGAAATTATAAATCAAGTTTTAAGTGAAAACGAAAAAAGCGTCAAAGAATATAAAGAGGGTAACGAAAGAGCTATTAAATATTTAATGGGACAGGCAATGAAGATGGTTAAGTCCAATGCTAATCCAGAAAAAGTAAATGAAATAATAGTAGATTTGTTATCTAAAAATTAAAAAAGTGTTATATAATAATAATATGGAGGTAGGAAATGATTAAATATATTAAAAAACATAAGTTATCAACTTTTATTATATTTGTATATATTGTTTTTATAGCAGTGGCATATTTTTTATATAATTTGTTTTTAGGTAATAATGGGATGCCAGTTTATGGTAATAGATTAGATGGCATTGAAAAGGTAATGATAACAAATGAACAGTTTAAAAAGATTTCAGAAGAGATTAAAAAAGAAGACTTTGTTTTAAGAGCAACAGATCCTTATCTTAATGGAAAGATTTTAAAAATTGTTGTTGATGTTCAATATAAGACAAGTGCAAATGAAGCTAAACCAATTGTTAATAAGGTTTTAAAAGAGCTAACAGATGATCAAAAAAACTTCTTTGATATAGAGGTTTTTATCAATAAATATTATGATTGTAATCTTGTAGTATCAGGGCTTGCAAATGATGAGGATGTTTTTGTAGAAGATGTTACAGTTAAATTTGCTGAGGACTTAAGTAAAAATCCTTATACATTAAATTATGGAATAACTGATGTTAATAAAAAAGATTATAATAAAAAACAGGAATTTAAGGTTACTAAAGATGGTGAGCATATTATCTATGGATTTACGCAAGATAAAAGTGCAGAGCAAACTTGTAGTATTAAGGTTGTAAAAAAAGCTACATCCAATAAGGATAATACTAGAAAAATTTATTCTAATAGTTTAACAGTTACTGGTTTTCCAGTAATTGGTTATAGGAGTGCTAAGGCTAAAGATTTTGTATGGGTTGGTTAGTTAGGAGGAAAAATGAAACTAAAAAAGAAGTGGATAATTACAATTCCTTTATTAATAGTAATTTCGTTGTTTTTAGGTCTTTACTACTATTACTATAGTGAAGATGGTAATGCTTTAACAACAACTGATAAAAAATGGATAGGAGAACAAAAAAATAAAATAATCGATTTTTATTTACCAGATGATTATCCTATTTATGGACAGTCAGGTGTATTTAGAGCTTTCATTAATAGTTTTTCAGAAGATACAGGATTAGAATTTAATATAGTTCCTTATGATAAAGGCGAAAAGATTACTAATAAAGAATATAAATTTAAGATTTTAGATAATAAGGAAAAATTAGGTAAAAACGATCTTCTACTTCAAGAAGATGTATATGTTGTTTATGGAAAAACAAAAGAGTTATTAGATTCTCTTAATCAGCTAGATGGAAAGACTGTTGGCGTTTTAACTGAAGATTCCGATGAAATGGTATATTATTTAAAGTCATATCCTAATATAAAATTAAAAATATATGAAAAAATAGACCAGATGCTAAGTGATTATGAAAATAGCAAAATTGATTTTATTATTACTTGCCATAATATGTATTTAGATAAGACAATTAATAATGAAAAATATAACATTAAACATGTTTTTACAGAGGTTACTAGCAAAATAGTGTTTTCATTAAATGAAAATAAAGATATGTCTAAAATGAATGAAATATTTACTAAATACTATAATAATTGGAAGAAAAATGATTATTTAAAAGTTTATAATGATTCAATTTTAGAATTTTATTTTAAAAACTATGATGATATTAATGATAAGACTAAAACGGAATTTTTAACTAAGACTTATAGTTATGGTTATGTTGAAAACAAACCATATGAAACTGTAAAAAAGGATGTTTTATATGGAATAGCAGGGGAATATATTAATAGATTTCTTAGATTATCAAATTCATTAAGTATTAATTATAAAGAATATAAAAATGTTGATGAATTAAAACAAGCGATAGAAAAAAAAGAAGTTGATATTTATTTTAATTATTTTAATTTTGAACATCAAGATTATAAACCTACAAATTCAATTTTTATCGAAAAATATGTTGTTTTAGGTAATACAAAGGATAATTATGTTATAAATAGTTTTGAGTCTATGAAGGGATTAAAGGTCTCAATTTTAAATAATAATGCGATATATAATTTCTTTAAGGATAATTCTAAAGCAATATTAGTACCTGTAGGAAATTTAAATGATTTACTTAAAAAAAGTGATAACAATTTAATAGTTTTGGATAAAGAGGTATATAGTTTTTATAAAAATAGTAAACTTAAAAATTATGATTTGCTTTTTGAATCTACGATAACAAATGATTATAATTTTATGATTAGTAATTCTGATGATAACAAGATATTCTATGATGTATTTAATTATATAATTAGTACTAATTCATATTTTAATTATCGAAATAGAGGTTTAAATAGCCTTAATATCTCTATTTGGGAAAGTTCTTCTTTTGAAAATCTATATTTAATATTATTGGTTATTACTTTAGGTCCTTTATTTACGGTCATGATAGCATATATTATTTATAAGAATCGTAAGAAGATAAAGTTAATAAGAAAAGATGAAAAGAGAAAGTATATTGATATGCTTACATCTTTAAAGAATAGAAATTATTTGAATTATAATATTAAATTATGGAATGAATCAAAAAAGTTTCCACAATCGATAATAATAGTTGATTTAAATAATGTTAAATATGTTAATGATAATTATGGCCATTCTGAGGGAGATAAACTTATTGTAGAGGCAGCTAGTATGCTTATTAATGCACAATTAGAAAATACGGAGATAATAAGAACAGATGGTAACGAGTTCTTAATATATTTAGTAGGTTATAGTGAAGAGCAAATATCTAAATATGCTAAGAATTTATTTAAAGAGTTTAAAGCTCTTCCATATCAATTTGGAGCAGCAATCGGTTACAGTATGATTCAAGACGAGATTAAGTCGATTGATGATGCGATTAATGAAGCGGTTTTAAATATGAAAAAGAATAAGGAAGAAAATAGATAAAAGAGATATAAAAATCTCTTTTTTTGTTGAGTAAATATAATTTTTATGATATATTAATTTTGTCGTTTATGGCGAGATAGCTCAGTTGGCTAGAGCATTCGGTTCATACCCGAAGGGTCGAGGGTTCGAATCCCCCTCTCGCTACCAATGAAGATAAACTTATACTATCGGTATAAGTTTTTAAATCGGTCTGTTGGTGAAGTGGTTAACACATAACCCTCTCAAGGTTACATTCATGGGTTCAAATCCCATACAGATCACCATTATGATATAAGCACAGAAATGTGCTTTTTTATTTTATATAAATATAAAACATGTTATAATAAAAATACAAGGATGGTGTTTATGAAAAAGAAGAAGGCTTTGTTTATATCATCAACAGGGGGTCATTTAACAGAACTTTTACAATTGGATCCTATGTTTAAAAATTATGATTCTTATATAGTAACAGAAAGAACAAAATCAAATATGAAGCTTAAAGAAAAATATAAGAACGTTAATTATTTAATATATGGTACTAAAAGTCATCTATTTACTTATATTTTTAAGTTTTTATTTAATTCTATTTATAGTTTTATATTGTTTTTGATTATTAGACCAGATGTTATTGTAACAACAGGAGCACACACTTGCGTTCCAATGTGTTATATCGGTAGGATTTTTGGCAGTAAAGTTATTTATATTGAAACTTTTGCAAATTTTCATACCAGAACAGTAACTGGAAGATTAGTTTATCCGATGGCAAGTAAATTTTATGTTCAATGGGAAACAATGTTAAATTTATACCCTAAATCAGAGTTTGGAGGTAGAGTTTATTAATGATATTAATTACGTTAGGAACACAGGACAAGTCCTTTGTTAGGTTATTAGAAAAAGTTGATGAATTAATCGATAAAAAAGTTATAAATGAAAGAGTTGTTGTTCAAGCAGGATTTACTGAATATAAATCTAAAAATATGGAAGTATTCAATTTAATACCTAGAGATGAATTTGATAATTTAATTAAAGAAAGTAGATATATAATTACTCATGGTGGAGTTGGTACTATATTAACGGCGATAAATAATAATAAAAAAGTTATTGGAGTTCCAAGACTAAAGAAATATAAAGAGCATGTTAATGATCATCAGGTAGAATTAATTGAGAAATTTTCAGATGATGGATATATAATTGGAGTTACTAATTTAGATGATTTAGAAACTGCTATTAAGATGATTCAAAAGTTTAATCCTAAAAAATTTGAATCTTCTACATATAAATTGATAAAGAACTTAGAAAAAGATATTAAGAAATTTGGTTCAAGGCAGATAGATATAACTGCTAGAATAATATTTTTATTTACGATTTTAATAGGATTAATTATATTGATATTTAAATAGAGAGGTTTATATGAAGAAACTAGTGAGCATTATTATACCCGTATATAATCTTGAGGATATATTATCAAAATGTTTGGATAGTGTTATTGGTCAAACATATGAAAATTTAGAAATTATTGTTATTAATGATGGTTCTAAAGATAAAAGTGAAGGTATTATAAAAAAATATGCGAAAAAGGATAATCGTATAGTTTTAATATCTCAAGAAAATGGTGGTCAAGCTAAAGCAAGGAATGTTGGAATTGCTAAATCAACAGGAGAATATATAATGTTTGTTGATGGTGATGACTGGATTGAGGAAGACACTATTAAAGATATGATGGATGTTATGGATGAAGATGTTGACCTTGTTCTTTCGGATTATTATATAGATCGTCCTGATAAAACAGAATATGGTAAAACAATAAAAGATTATACAGAAGAAAAAGACAAAAATTTAATTTTATCCAGCTGTGGACCTTGTTTTAAACTATATCGCGCAAGTCTTTTAAAAAAGGAAAAGAAATTGTTTTTAGAGGGAGTTATTTTTGAAGATTTGGCAATTATACCTTATATTAATTCTCTTGTAAGAAAACATGTATATTTAAATAAAGCACATTATCATTACATGATTAGGGAAAATTCAACAATGCAACCGAAAAAATTTCTCGAAAGAGAATATAATATTTTTGATGCTCTTAAAAATTTAACGTTAAAGTTTGGTAATACTTACCCTGAAGAATTAGAGTTTTTATATATAAGAGAATTATCATCGGCTTATATTAGAAATTTATACCATAAAGGTGAAAGTGTTGAAGCCTTTAAAAAAGAAGTACTAATATTTTTAAAAGATAACTATCCAAATTGGAAGAAGAATAAATATTATAAAAATCAAGTGTTTTCAAAAAAAGTAAGAGATTCATTGTTATTAAAGGGTATGGAAGGAATTGTAGTTGCCGTCTCAAAAGTAAAAAGGAGGTTTCGAAAATGAAAAAAATTCTTTATGTTGTTAATGATCTGAATTTTGGAGGGGTTACAACTATACTACTTAATACTTTAAGTAAATTTGACTATAAAAGATTTGAAGTAACTTTGCTTGTCTTAAATATGGATAATTATGAAAATGTTAAAGAAAAAATTCCTAAAAATATAAAAATATTATCTGGTGATAGATATTTTAATATTAATAGTAGAGGAATAAAAGAATTAGTAAAAACCTTTAATGTCTTAAAAATAATAAAAAAAGTTCTTTTTTCTTTTTGTATTAAAACAAAATTAATAAAAAGAATGATTAAAAATAACAGAAGAAAAATAATTAGTGAAGAATACGATTGCGAAATAGCGTATAGCGATGGTTTTGCTACTTTGTTTACAGCTTTTGGTGATGGCCATAGAAAAGTATGTTGGATTCACTCAGATTATAAGGTGTTTAATTATTCTGCAAGATATAAAAATATCTTTAGAGACGCACTTTTAAAATATGATGAAATTGTTGCTGTATCCGAAGAAGCTTCTAGATCTATAAAAGAAATATATAATCTAGATAAAGATGCAAAGGTAATAATAAATATTCAAAATTTAGAAAAGATAATTCCCTTATCTAATGAAGAAATAAAAGAAAGTTTTGATAACAAATATATTAATTTAATTTCTGTTGGAAGACTTGAGAAACCTAAAGCCTACTTAAGATATGTTGATGTTCATAAGAGGTTAATTGATGATGGGTATAAAATAAGATTTTATTTAATTGGTGATGGTAGTGAATTTTCACTAATAGATGAAAAAATAAGAAATTTAAATATTGAGGATTCCTTTATAATGCTTGGATTTAAGAAAAATCCATTTCCTTATGTGAAGAAAGCAAATTTATTTGTTTTATGTTCAATTCTTGAAGGTATGCCTACTGTTGTTTTTGAATCTTTATATTTAAAGACTCCTGTTATATCAACAAAGGTTGCTGGTATTGATTATTTACTAGGTAATAAAAAATATGGTATAATTGTTGAGAATTCGGAAGATGCCTTGTATGAAGGTATAAAAAATGTTCTTAATAATTCAAAAATAATTTCTGAATTTAAAAAAAATTTAAATGAATATAAAGTTAATGATGAAGAAAACTTAGAAAAAATATATAATATTATTGAAAAATAGGAGCTATAAAATGAATTACATAAAGTTTGATATAAAAAATAAAGATAGTTTAAAGAAGGTTGTTTTTCTTTATATCTTGATACAACCTTTTTTGTCGTATGGTTTTTTCTTTACAGATAGCTTGATACCAAAACTTACTGTGGCGCCTGCTACAATATTTAGGATTTTTGGGTTTATATATATTTTTATTAACTTTTTTTTGGGTTGCAAAGACAAGATGAAGTTTATAAAATTTGTTTCAATATATGCACTAATTATTCTAATATATTCTATATTTCATATAGTTGGAGCACTAAATATAAACTTTTTGCCTAATAACTATGTCTTTTCAATAATTGATGAATTATTTTATATATTTAGAATGAATATTCCAATATTCCTATTTATAATTATTTATAATTTAAAGTTTGAGAAAAAAGAAGTTTATAAATTAATATACTATCTTTCATTAATTATATCTTTAACAATTGTATTAACTAATTTTCTTAAAATTTCTTTGGTATCTTATTCAGAAGAAGTAGAATTTATTAAAATGAGTATTTTTGAATGGTTTTCATATTCAAATTCAATTTATAATTTTATTGAGATGACATCAAAAGGGTTCTTTTTATATGCTAATGAAATAGGTAATGTTTTATTAATGTTATTACCATTTAACTTATATTTTTATTATAAATATGATGATATTAAATATTTAGTAGGACTATTATTAATATTGCTTTCAATGCTCATGATTGGTACAAGAACCGCCTTTTTAGGAACATATTTATCTTTTTTCATTTTATTTGTTTATATAATAGTTAAAAAGATTAAGAATAAAAAGAAATTTAATTATAAAAGGATTATTAAACTATTATATATTTTATATTTTCATTTAATTTTATCTTTATTTTCGCCAATTTTTTTAAGATATAATTGGGTTGAATTAATATATGAAAATATCAGCTTTTCGCTATTATACATTATTCTTTTTATTTTATTTATGTTTTCTTTTGGATATATTATTTATAAAAGAAAAAGATTTAGTAGCTATGCGGTATATTTTGTATTAATATTATCACTGTTTTTCTTGTTTGAAGATTTTATTACAAATCGATATAGGGGAAGAGTTGATGATGGTGAAAAAGAAAAAGAAATTCAAAAAATTGAGGAAAGCGTAATCTATGAAAAATTTTATACCGAGATATATCCTAAAGATTATGATGCTGAATTTTGGAATAATCTAATAAAAGAACCTGAGGAGTCATATAATAATACAAGGAAAGTTCAGCAAAAAATATTTAGTCGTATGATGGAAAGATCTAGAAATAAAGCAGGAATTTATTATAATCTATTTGGTCTTTCGTATTCGAATTTTAGAAATAGTGGTGGATATAATTTGTATTTAGAAAAAGATATTTTAGTTCATTATTATACCATTGGTTTAGTTGGACTGTTGATATTAATTTCTCCTTATTTTTTATTTATTATGTTTGCTATCTATTTATTTTTAAAAGACAGGGAAAAATATTTTAAAATTGAAAAAGTTATTCCTGTAGCAAGTGTTTCTCTAGTAATATTTTCTAGTTATTTTGGTGGTCATGTTTTTGATGAAATGTTACCAACTATTATTCTTTCTTTATTAATATCATTCTTTTTTAATAAAAAAATAGGAGGAGATAAAAATGAAGGCAAAAGTTAGTTTAATTATACCTGTTTATAATATGGAAAAATATTTAGAAAAATGTTTAGATAGTGTAGTTAAGCAAAATTTCAAAGAATCTGAAGCTATTGTTGTAAATGATGGTAGTACGGATAGTTCTCAAAAAATAATTGATAAGTATGAAAAAAAGTATCCTAAAATAATCAAAGCCTATGAAAAGAAGAATGGCGGTCTTAGTGATACTAGAAACTACGGAATAAAAAAATCGAATGCAGATTATATCATGTTTTTAGATAGTGATGATTGGATTGATGAAAATATGGTTGGTGATATGTATGAAAAAATAGAAAAAGGGTTTGATTTAGTTTGTTGCGACACCTTAGAATATTATGATGATGTAAGTAGAAATAGAACAATTTCATGCAGTTTAGATAGTGATATATTAAACGTTGATGAATATAAAAATATTTTTATAAACTTTTATCCAACTGCCACGAATAAAATATATAAAAAATCTTTATTCATAGATAATGATTTGTGGTATAAAAAAGGTGTTTGGTTTGAGGATGTTGAAATGCTTTATAGACTGTTACCATATATAAAATCAATAGGTGTTGTAAAAAAGCCTTTTTACAATTATTATCAAAGAAAAGGTGGAATATCCAAAAGTTTTGATGATAGAATAGCAAATTATATTGAAAATATGAATGGAATAATAGATTTTTATAAAGAAAAAAAGATATATAATAAATATAAGGAAGAATTAGAATATTCATATGTAAGATATATATACGCAACAATGCTTGGTAGTGCAGCAAAACTAGCAAATAAAAGAAAAGATTTTGGTAAATATAAAAAACTGTTAAAGTTGGCAATAAAGAATGTTAAAGAAAAATTTCCAGATTATAAAAAAAATAAATATTTAAAATTTGGTTTAAAAGGAAAATATTTAAAAAGATTTAATTATACTTTGGGATTAATGTTGTTTTGGTTTATACCTAAAGCAAAATATAAGTGAGGTATTTATGAAAAAAATAGGTGTGTTAACTTTTCATCGTGCACTAAATTATGGGGCAGTATTCCAAACATATGCTCTTAATAAAGTATTAAATGATAAAGGTTATGATACTGAAGTAATCGATTATTATTCTAACGATGTATATGGTTTTGACTACAAAGGAATATTTGAATTTTCAGATAATGAAAGATTTTATTTGAAGCCATTAAAGATATTTAAAAGATTAATTTTGTTACCTAAAACAAATAAGAGAAGATTAAGGTTTAAAAGTTTTGTAAATAAAAATATTAAAATATCTAAGAAGATTAATGATAAAGACGAGTTAAAGTTATTGTCAAAACAATATGACTATTTAATTACGGGTAGTGATCAGGTTTGGAATGCAAAAATTACTAATGATGATAGTAGTGTATATAATTTAAGTTTTTTTGATAATGCTAATAAGATATCTTATAGTGCTAGTTTGGGTGAGGATAATCCTGGAAAAAAAGTTATAGAAAAACTAAAAAAAGATATAAAAGATTACTCTTTTATTAGTGTGCGTGAGAAAAGTTTAAGGAAAAATTTAAATGATAAAAAAATTGAAGTAGTTCTAGATCCAACTCTTTTATTGGATAAAATAAATTGGCTAGATATTTCTCATGAAAAATTAATTAAAGAAAAATATATTTTTGTTTATATGTTGGAGGTTAATCAAGACATTATTGATACGGTTAATCTCTTATCTAATAAATTAGATATGGGTGTAGTATTGGTAGGTTCTGATTATAAATTTGAAAGAGAATTGTTAAATGATACTAAGGTTTCTCCGGAAAACTTTTTAAGTTTTATGAATGAAAGCGCTTATGTTATAACAAATTCCTTTCATGGGGTTTGTCTATCGATAGTCTTAAATAAAAAATTTGCAACTATATTACATAAAACAAGAGGTAGTAGGCAAAGAGATTTGCTAAATAAACTATCATTGGATAGCAGAATAATTGATGATTCAAAAAAATCTTATGAGATAATAAAAAAGGAAATAGATTATAATGAAGTTGGAAATATTCTACAAAAAGAAAGGGAAAAATCTTTAAATTTTCTATTTAAAGCATTAGGTGAATAAATTGACTAGAACTAGAAAGTTTTTTATTAATGTGTTTTTTTCTGCTTTGCTTTCCGTTGTATCAATGTTAGCTGGTTTTATTGTTCCTAAAATAATGTTAGTTTATTATGGATCAAGTATAAATGGGTTGGTATCCTCGGTAACTCAATTTATTAATTATTTTTCGGTTGTAGAGGCTGGCCTTTCTGCAGCATCAGTTTTTGCTCTTTACAAACCGTTAGCTAATAAAAATAAAAAGGAAATTAACGAAGTAGTATCAACAACAAAACATTTTTATTATAAATCTGGATTAATTTTTCTATTATTAGTAACAATATTAGCAGTATTTTATCCTTTAATTGTTTCTACTGATGTAATGAATAAATTTCAAATTATTGCTTTAGTATTTATAATTGGTGCGAGTGGAATATTAGACTTTTTTACTCTTGCCAAATATAGAACGCTTTTAACTGCTGATCAAAGATTATATGTTATTTCAATTGCATCTATTATAGGAATTGTTATTAACACTTTAATTATTTTACTATTTTCTGTTTTAGGCATGGATATTATTATAGTTAGATTTTTTGCATTATTCTCGGTTTTAACAAGATCTATTATTCTAATACTATATGTAAAAAAACAATATAAAGATCTTAATTTTAATTTAAAACCAAAAAAGGATCTTTTAAAAAAGAGATGGGATGCTTTATACCTTCAGATATTAGGTTCATTTCAAAATGGAAGCCCATATATTATTTTAACGATATTTTCAGACTTAATAAGTGTTAGTATTTATACGATTTATAACATGATAATGATGGGTGTTAATAATCTATTATCTATATTTATTAGTGGGTTGTCATCGTCTTTTGGTGAAATAATTGCTAAAAAAGAAGATAAGACATTAAGGGAATCTTATAATTTATTTGAGTATGTTTATTATAATTTATTAACCATTTCCTATTCTTTAACTTATGTCTTAATAATACCTTTCATTAGATTATTTACAAAAGGAATAACAGATGCTAATTATATTTTACCAACAACAGCATTGCTCTTTGTATTAAATGGTCTGTTATATAATTTAAAAACTCCTCAAGGCATGCTTATTCACTCATCTGGAATGTATAAAGAAACTAAAGTTCAAACTACTATTCAAGCCTTAATAATTTTAATATTTGGAGTTCTTTTAACTCCAAAATATGGAATAAATGGTATTTTATTTGCTTCCATATTATCAAATATTTATAGAACCATTGATTTAATTTATTTTGTTCCTAAATATATTACTAAAACAAATAGAATAACTACAATTTTAAGAATTATAAAAGTTTTTATTTTAGGAGCATCTATTTATTTTATAGGAAATTATTTTATGTTTAATACTAATACTTATTTTGATTGGCTTATTTATGCTATTATCTCAATGATGTTCTCTATTATAATTATTCTGCTTTTTGATTTTGTTCTTGAAAATAATATGTTAAAGAGTGCTTATAAAAAAATACTATTGATATTTAGGAGAAAGAAAATATGATAGAAGAAGTTTTTAAGAAAAAGGATGAGTGTTCAGGTTGCACAGCTTGTAAAAATGTTTGTCCAGTTTCTGCTATTGATATGGTTATGGATGATAAGGGATTTAAATATCCAAAAATTAATCATGATAAATGTATTCAATGTGGGCTTTGTGTTAAAACATGTCCCTTTAGTAAAGAAAAATTTGATAAAATGAAAAATACATTAAAAGAATGCTATGCTATTAAGCATAAAGATCTTGATGTAAGAAATAATAGTACATCAGGTGGGATGTTTACGGCGATTTCAGATTATGTTTTAAAAAATAAAGGTATTGTCTATGGAGTTGGATTTGACTCAGATATGAAGGTAATTCACAAAAGAGTTACTGATAAAAAAGGAAGAGATAGTTTAAGGAAATCTAAATATGTTCAAAGTGATTTAGATTTAAATATATTTTTTCAACTAAAAAAAGATTTAGAAGAAGAAAGATTAGTTTTATTTACGGGGACTCCTTGTCAAGTTGCTGGATTACGTTCTTTTTTAAAAAAAGATTATAATAATTTAATATTATGTGATATTATCTGTCATGGTGTAATGGCACCAGGTATGTGGAAAGATCATGTTGATCTAATTGAAAAAAAATACAAAAACAAATTAGTTGATTATGAGTTTAGATGTAAAAAATATGGATGGAAATCACATGTAGAAAATATAATTTTAAATAATAAAGAAGATTCAATTTCTGTTTTTTCACAAAGATATCCAAAGCTATTTCAAAATAATTTATGTTTAAGGGATTCCTGTTATAACTGTCATTATTCAAATGTTGATAGAGTATCCGATTTAACGATAGGTGATTTTTGGAAGGGAGAAGAAAAATATAAAAATTTTTTTGATAATAAGGGAGTATCAATATTATTAATCAATTCAAAAAAAGGCTTAGATATTTTTGATAAATTAAAAGATAATTTAGATTGTTTAAAGGCGGATATTAAATATGGTTTACAACATAATCTTCAGCAACCAACAAAGATCAATCCAAATAGTGTAAATTTCTATAATATTTACAAAAATAAAGGATATAAAAAAGCCTTGTATAAACATACTTTTTCTGGTAAAAAAGTTTTACTAAAAAGAATTCTTTCATATATTAAATTTTGGGAGAAAAAAACAAAATGGTAAAATAGATTTAACATTGACTATATACATTTTATCCTTGCAAGACAAAGGCTAATGTGATATTATAAATTAGTCAATGAAACGGACCCTTAGCTCAGTTGGTTAGAGCATCCGGCTCATAACCGGGAGGTCATAGGTTCAAGTCCTATAGGGTCCACCATAATATGCGGGTGTGGCGGAATTGGCAGACGCACTAGACTTAGAATCTAGCGCTTCACGGCTTGCAGGTTCAAGTCCTGTCACCCGCACCATATTGAATTAAACTCGGAATGTTTCGAGTTTTTTTATTGAATTATTATTAGTAAACTATAAAAAAAAGTATTTATATAAAATAAATAAATACTTTTGCTTCTTAATATTTAGATTACTTTCTTGGTAAATTTAGTGTTTTTCTCTTAGCGATAACTTCTATTTCTGTTAAATTTGGTCTAATAGGAAGTGCAGAAGGTAGAATACCATTATATTTTCTTCCTCCTTTAGTAACAATAAGTTTAGCATTACCCAGAGAATAAATTCCTCTACATAGATTAACTTTGCTGAAAAGTCTGGGCGGAATAATACTTTGATTAAGAGTTATCCCATAATCTTTTATTTTCTCATGAAATATTCTCTCAATAATTTCAGGTACATATCCATTATGTAAGTGTCCTGCAACTATTAAATCAACATATTCATATAATTCTGTTAATTTTGATTGAGTATATCTACTTTTAATATATCTAGGTTCATGATTTAGTAAGATATTAAATTCTTCTTCATCAAAGGTAATTCCTGAATTATTAAAGTCTTTTACAAAACTTATTTCAGATTGAAGTCCATCATTTCTTTTTTCATATGTCTGATATCTAGGATAGAATCCGGTTACTGTCATGTCGTTTATTTTAATACTCTCATTATCAAGTGGATAAACATTTTTTATTTTCTCGAGACTTTTAAACGATTTTTTTGCTTCTTCTTCTCTCTTTTCAATATCATGATTTCCCAAGGATAATACTACAGGTGCTATTTCTCTAAAAGAAGATAACAAATATTCAAGTTTTCTCATATACTCAGACCTAAGATATTCTGATGCATATAATGTATCACCCGAAATAGTAATTAAGTCTATTTTGCTACTTTCATATAAAAACTTTTGTATTGCTAATAATACTTTTTTATTAAGTTTTAAATTAATATGTAAGTCAGCCATTGAAATAATCTTTTTATCATTTTTTAACTTTTGACTTTCAATAAAAAATTGTTCAATTATTGGTTCCATAATATCCCCCTAAAAATTAGTAATATTATAACATACATTATGGTATAATTTAATTATGAAAGAAAAAGTATATCAATATCTAAAAATAATACCCAAAGGAAAGGTTGTTACCTATTCTCAGATAGCTATTTATCTAGGTAATAAGAATCTTTCTAGAGTGGTTGGAAATATTTTGCATAATAATCCGGATCCTATTAATCAGCCCTGTTTTAAGGTTGTAAATGCATCTGGAAAACTGGCTAGTAACTTTGGAGATGGCGGTATTGATATTCAAAGGAAAAGATTACAAAGTGATGGAGTAGAAGTAGAACATAACTCTGTTGATTTAAATAAATATCAATGGAAGGAAGGATAGTAGATAATGATTGATATAAGAAATTTAACAAAATATTATGGTTTATTTAAATCATTAGATAATATTAGTTTAACTATACCTAAAGGTACAATATTTGGTTTTATAGGCCCTAATGGAGCGGGTAAAAGTACAACAATTAAATGTTTAATTAATATACTTAACTATACTGGAGAAATATATATTGATGATGTTTTGATGACTAAGGATGAAATTGATATTAGAAATAGAATTGGATACCTTCCAAGTGAAATAGAAATTTATGAAGACATGAGAGTAATGGAGTTTATTGAGTATAATGCTTCTTTCTACGATTTTAATTGTATGGACAAAGCGAAAATGCTAATAAATGAGTTAGATTTAGATACAAAGAAAAAAATTAAGGAATTATCTTTTGGAAATTTAAAGAAAGTAGGAATAGTAACAGCATTAATGCATAACCCTGACATAATTATACTAGATGAAGCGACTTCGGGGCTTGATCCATTAATTCAAGATATTTTTCATAGAATTCTAAAAAAGGAAAAAGAAAATGGTAAGACAATATTTCTATCCTCTCACAATCTGAAGGAAGTAGGAGGTCTTTGTGATGATATTGCATTAATAAAAGATGGCAAAATCGTAAAGATAAAAGATCTGGATAAACTTTTTAATAATAAAATTATTACTATTGAAGGAGATATTTCTAAAATAAAATCTAAAATAAAAGAAGAAGTATTAGAAGTAAATAAGAACACTATTAAGTTTTCTTATAATGGAGATATTAATAAACTAATAAAATTAATAGGAGAAATAAAAGTTACTAATTTATTAATAGAGAATCCCGAATTAGAAGATATCTTTTTATCTTACTATAAAGGAGGAGATAATAAATGATAAAGAAAGAATTGAAAGCTAGTTATAAAAGTTTATTAATTTGGTCCGTAGTTATAATGGGTTTATTTCTACTAGTATTTTTAATATATCCTACTCTAATAGATAAAATGGATCCGGCACTGATGGATAGTTATTTAGAACTTTTACCAAAGGAGATGCTTCAGACAATGAACTTTGATTTAGTTGATATAATGTCTGCTTTCGGATGGTTTAAGTCAGAAGGAGTAATAATGATACTCTTAATAGGAGGAATGTATGCCTCATTATTAGGAGGAGGATTACTACTCAATGAAGAAAGTGAAGGTTCAATAAATTATTTATTATCAAAACCTATTAGCCGAGAAAAGATCTTTATTAATAAACTAATTAGTGGCTTTATTCTGTTAACATCATTTATACTACTAACTTTTGTATTTATATTTTGGGGCTATGAACTAACAGCGCCCTATGATTTTAATCTTTTGGTATTAATGTACTTGAATATGGCATTAGTACTATATGTTATTTATACAATTTCTTTCTTTATTTCTACATTTTTTAGAAATAATAAGATAATGGTTACAATTAGTATCGGTATGGTCTTCTTCTTCTATATAATAAATGTAGTAGGAGGATTATCAGATGACTTTTCATGGATTAGTAATTTATCAGTCTTCTCATTAATTCCGGTAAGAGATATCATCCAAACTTCTAAACTGGATATCCTTAGGCTTGTTGTTGGTTTTCTAATTAGCATATTAATGATTCTATTAGCAAAACATAGATTTAAAGAAAAGGATTTTTATTAAAGTGAAAAATAATGATGTAATTGAAATAAAAGAGTATCTTTTTAGAAAAAGAGAAGAGATTTTATCAGAAGTAGACCTTTCTAATAAGATTTTAGAATCTAAGAAAGATGAGTTAAGAGAAATAAATAATAAAATTTGCACAACTTTTGGACATGAATTTTCCAATTGGGAAATTGATTCTAACATGGAGTTTTCAAGAAATTGCAGTGTTTGTCGACTATGGGAAATTTCCAAAAAGATACCAGTTAATTATTATGTAAAAGTTAAAAAATCCCAAAGATTTAGATAGATCTTTGTTTAGTTATAAAAAGGAGGAAAAATGACAAATAATAAAAAATACTTGTTAATAGCAAGTTATGTAGTTTTACTATTAATAATAGGAGTACTAGTTTATCTTAATTTCTTTACATCAAGTGATAGTAAGACAAAATTAGAAAAAGAAAAACCAGCCGTAACAAATGAGAAGGAAGCGAATGAATATTTAGAAGGAGTACCATTTTTTAACTCTACGACTATAGAGCCCCAATTCGATGCTTACTCTGGACATGATTATACAACTGATACAATTCCTAAAAAGACTATTGTGTCACTTGCATTAATGTCTACTGAAAAGAGACCTTTTACAGAGGAAAATAAACCAAAAGTAAAAAGAGAATCATGCGGAGAAGGACCTGATGATGAATGTACTGGTGATGGATATTATCATATAGATGATGTAAATCTTACATTGAAAAAACTTTATAACATTGAGAATGTTAAAGCTGATGAAATTCCACTTCCTGGTGGAGTTGCCTATTACTTCGAACCATATTATGTCTCTTTTTATGGTGCGGGAGCTGGTTCGATTACTAAATTTAATACTATAAATTCAATGACTAAAAATAATGGTGAAATAATAATAGAAGAAAATGCATGTTTTCTAGTTATGGACATTATTCAAGCAAGCTACTTTAGTTCAACAGATTTTGAAAAAAGTCAAATAAAAGAGTTTATTGGAGTAAACTCTAGTAGTGAGCAGGATTTTGATAATGCGATTGAAAACGCAAAAGAATATTACACAAAAAATAAAGATAAATGTAATACATTTACCCATGTGTTTAAAACAAGACCAGATGGTAATCCATATTGGTATAGTACAAAAGTTAATAGATAATATTAACTTTTTTTATTCTATTTGAATAGCAGATACAACGACTTCAATCATTCCTTTTTGGTTATTTATAGTTGTATCAGTATCCTCACTATTATTCATTAAATTAAGGCTATCATCCCATTTAACATAAACTCTAATATTGGCTATTCTATCTACTGAGGTAAATAAAATGGTTTCATTAATTTCTTGAATTCCATTTTGAAATAAAACCGCCTCTCCGTTATTAATAGTATATCTTGTTGCCACCAATTCTTTTACTGGGTTAGTCTCTGATTGAACAATATTTATTTTATAATTAAATGATACATCTACATTAGTAGCATCCAGTACTAAATCAAAATAACCTTCTACATTTGGAGCGATAACCCCCTCTTTTATATGGTCACTTCCTGGAAAGACAGGTGTTATAAAATTAGTTGTAGATGCACCTAAAGAAATATCGTTTTCATTTACAACGATTTTCCATCTTGCTATTGAAGTTAATGTTGTTGATCTAGCACTACTAACATATTTAGCATAGGTCTCATTAATAGTTGAAACTGTAAAACAAATTGAAAAAACTGCTAAAATCAACAAAAGATATTTCTTTTTTTTCATTGGTATCTCCTCATTTTAAGTATAGCATAATATTTTTTTAATATATTTAAATTAAATAATAAAAAATAGCATGATAGTAAAATTTGACATAGAAAAAGCATATATAGTAATATATGCTTTAAATTTTATTTTAGAATATATAATTTGTTATCATCTAATATATAATTGTTATAATCATAATCAACAATATGTAAATATAATTTATTGTTTTCATCTTTTAACGCATTTAATTGTGTTCCAGAATTTTTTAATAAATGTTTATTAAATCCTTTTTCTATTGAGTCAATTAATTCATTACTATCGTTTAAATCGACTTTATTTATTTCATAATAATTTAAATAATAATTACCATCAACAGAATTTGTGAATGCTATGATGCAGCTACTTTCTTTTTCAACGACAGTATAATTATTTAAATTCTTGACATCTAATTTTTTAGAATAATTAGTTTTTTCGTTTTTAAGAGTTAGTTCAAAATCTTTAAAAGATAAACTAATTGTGGCATTTTCATTGCTCACCAAATGCTTTTCTTTATATACAGTAGTAATTGAGAAGTCTTTTATTTCCTTTTCATAGAATACATATTTTTGACCTTGTTTAGCATCAATGTTACCAATAATACCTGCAGCAAAAACAAGTAAAACTCCTACTATGCTCCAAATAACGATTTTTTTCTTTTTAGGCTCTTCATCAATATTTTTTACAAAGGGCATTACAACAGTCAAGTTAGCAACAAACATTAATATTGAACTTAGATAAACAAGTGGTGATGTTACAACAACTTTTTCAAATATTTCCATTGTTGGAACTAAATCTCCAAGAAATATAGCAAAGTCCCATAGAGCATGTAATATTATTAATGACCATATATTTTTAGTTTTAAAGTAAATTATTCCAAATGCCATTCCTGCCGAAGTAGCACTTATTACTTGGATTATAGTAGAAATTAAATCTTGTTCTCCACCAAGTACATTAGTAATATGTATAATACCAAAAAGGAATCCACTAAATACTATAGAAAACCATATTCCTTTTTTTGTTTGACCGAATTTTTCTAATAGTTCATTAAGTAAAAACCCTCTACATAATAACTCTTCTGAAAGACCAACCAAAAACGAAAATATTAAAAGGTTAATTACAGATGGTATATAAGAAAATCCTTTACTATTTGCTATTGTTATAAGAATAAGAGTAATTATAAAGAATAAACCATAAAATAAACCTTTTCTTGTTTTTTCTTTTTCTTGTTTGAAAACATATGAATTTCCAAAAAGCAATAGTATTACTAGCGTAAATACACTCATAAAAGCTTGTGCTATTATATCTATACCTCTAGGTAAAGATAATATACTATTAGTAGCTATTCCTGTTAAAATTTGTAAAAACATAAGTATTATAATAAACAGGAAACTAAATGATATAGTTTTTGATATTTTTTTCATTTATATATTCCTTTCTATTTTAATAATATAATAATTGTAAAATATTTCAAGTTTACTTTTTCAATGTATCAGTTTTATTGTAAAATGCACTTTAATATGGTAAAATTTGACATATATAGTAAAGGATATTAATGATAAATGGCTAAGGAAATAATAGTAACAGCAGATAAAGTTTATAATAGAAAAAAAAGATTAAAAAGAACTAAAAGAATAGGTTTAATAATCTTTGTTTTAATGACTTTAACTTTTATAGTTTTGTCGATTATTTATAAGGGTGGTCGTTTTGTAATTACCCTTGATAATAATCTAGCACTAGAATCAGGTATTGTTTTATATGATAATAGCGAGGCTAGAGACTCTAAAAGAAGATTATATGCGGATGAGATAAAGTTTATGGATAATATATCAATTAAGTGGTTACCTAAAGATATACATAACGAAAAAGATGGATCTCATAATGGTCAAAACTATATTGCCTATACTTTTTACGTTGAAAACGATGGTAAAAGAATAATTAATTACTGGTATGAAATCATAATAGATGATGTCATTAAAAATGTTGATGAAGCAGTTCGTATTATGGTTTATCATAATGGAGAAAGAACTGTGTATGCCAAGATTAATAGTCATACTAAAGAACCAGAACCAGAGACAAAGCCGTTTTACGAAAAAGATGATGATATAGCAATATTAGAAAGTAGGAAGGATTTTAAACCTAATGATGTTGATAAGTTTACAATTGTAATATGGCTTGAAGGTGATGATCCGGATTGTGTTAACGCAATTATCGGTGGAGAAATTAAACTTCATATGAATATTAAAGAAGAGCATATAGAAAATAAATAGGAGGTAATGATGATTAATAAAAGAAGAGTATACTTTTTTATATTTTTATTGTTACTTACGGCGATTATGCTTTCGACCTCGACTTATGCTTGGTTTACTCATAATAGAATTGTAACTATCAGAAGCATTAATATTCATGTCGAGGCATCGGGTGGTATAGAAATATCATCAAATGCGATAAATTGGACAACGGTAGTAGATCCTGAAGATATAATTTCAGCTAGAGATCAAGGTTATCTAGGAAGTACAAATCAAATTCCTGATCGAATGGAGCCGGTATCAACTGGAAAAGAAATAGATGCAACTACTGGTTTTCTAAAAATGTATTATGGTACAGCGGAAAGCGATGAAGATGGAAATAATATTTTAACATCGACAAGAAATATTGAAACTGAAAGTCATGGGAGTACTAGTATTGGTAAGTTTATCGCTTTTGATCTATTCTTTAGAACTTTTAACGATATTGATATTTATATGAGTACTAATTCAAATGTTGTCTATATGGATACTAATTCAGAAAAAGGAATAGCAGCTTCTACAAGAGTTGCCTATTTGATACAAGGAACTCGTCCGATAGGTACTAATCCAGCCGTTGTACAAGCTCTTAAGGGAGCAACTCCTGCTACTACTTATATTTGGGAACCTAATTATGATGTTCATACCGATGCAGCAGTAGCACATGCTCAAAGTGTCTACGGAATTACTATTCCTAATACTAATGGACCACAAATTCCATATGATGGACTAATAAGCGCATTTACTAAGGATATTGGTGTAAATGTAAAAGATGCTAATCAAACTAAATATCCAAATTATTTTAAAAGAGTAAATATTGATTATTATACTGAAAAGAATTTTGATCAATTTAAACAAATATTTAGATTACAACAAGGAATAACAAAAGTAAGAATATATATGTGGATTGAAGGACAGGATGTTGACTGCGAAGATGGAGCATCCTTTGATGACATTGTATTTAATTTACAATTTACAATAAATCCAGCATAGAGGGGATTAATATGAAGATAAAAAGAATAGAACTTATCAAATTAAAAAAAGTAGTTTTTTTCTTTTTGTCTTTTTTGTTTCTAGCAATAGCACTCTCAACTTTTTTAAAAAGCCACGGGGAATTTGTCTCTAAACTGCAAAAAGAAGCTTCTGGTATTGTTGGAGAGACAATTTATATTAATGATTCAGAAAGAGATCTAAACTATTATAAAGGTCTAAATTATACAACTACTACCTATAACGCTCTTCCAAGTGGAGAAAACCAAAATATTTATAATGAATTTAACTTAGTTGAGACTAAGGTTATTTATAGTGGTGAAGATATTAATAACGGATTAAAAGGATATGTATCTAATACGGAATCTCAATATCTATATGTTTATTATAATTATTTTCTAGTTAATAATAATGGTACTCCCACTAATAAAGAGGATGATTATATCTTAATAGAGTTAATCGATAATCCTTTTTCTAATAGACCATCTAATAAAGCTTTTAATGGTTGGTATACAAATTATACTAATGGTGAAATATCCTTTGATAATATTTACTATGAAAGGTTTGCCAAGATTCCCATCACCTACGATGGGGATATACCGGATGCTACGATAGTAAACTTTTATGCTAGTTGGACTGAGGCTACGACTTCTTATATAACAACTAATAATTCATCGTCTTGGAATAATGCTTTAAACGGATTAAAAAATATAAGTATGGTTAAGATTAACACTCATACTATTAATTATAAACCTTATGATTTAGTGGGATATTATAAACAAGTAACTGTTCCTAGAAATTCTAGTTGTAGTGGTTATTATGATTATTATGGGAGTTTGCAAGGAAGCAGTTGCTATTGTAATTCTTGGGGTGGATGTACCTATTATAGCCTAAATCCCCCAGAAACCGAGTATCTATATTATGGTGTAACACCATCATCAAATTATTATTATCTAGTAGCAACTGGTATGACACCGCTTAACATTAATACGATAGTTTTTGAAATAGATAGCATTACATATCATAATGATTTTAATAATAATTTTGTTATGTCAGGCTATTATGAGCAGGTTATTATTCCAAGGTATTCAAGTATAACGGGTTTATATGATAATCAGGGAAATTTGATGTCGGGGACTTGTAATTCCTCAACCGGATGTACTTTATATAGATTAATTCAATACGCAGATCAAGCAGGGAATGCTAATTATTTAGATATCTATAAAGATTATTATTATCTAGTTACTAGAGATACCAATATCGTTGTTATGAATAGTAATAATAGCTATACATGGAATAGTAATACAAAACCATTTACTTTAACTACTTTAAATAATGGTAGTGTAAGTGGGGCGACATGGACAATAAGTAGCCGTGCGGTTAACTTGTATAGCGATGTTAGAATAGAAAATATTAATATTTATTCAGCTTCATATGGAGGAGAATATAATCCATCTAGTTCTACTAGTACCACAAGATCAATTTATGGTAATGGATATAATCTAAAGCTTGGAAGAGGAATAACTGCGGGCGGTTCAACTCGCGTTGCTTTTAGGTCAATTATTGGTGGGACTAACAGCAGTATGGGAAGTAGTAGTAATCCTAAAAAGTATAAATTGATAGTAGAAAGTGGACCCTATAGTTCATTATCATTAACAAATGGTGCATCAACTTCCTGGAGTACAACAACTAATTATGTTCTTGCTAAAGGTATTTATGGAAATGACTATGACAGGATAACTCAAAACAATTCTAATCTTACATTTTATTTTTGTGCTGGTGGATCTTGGAGTGGAAACTATTATTCTAACAATGATGTTAGTTCTTTTAATACTGTTGTAAAAAGCGGAAGTTTTGGAACATTAAAAACGGATTATAGTTTTGGAATTTATATCGGTGGGAGATACGCTGGGACTCATTACACATCAAGAATGGGTCGTGTTGAAGGTGGTTATATCTATAATTTAATAGCAGGACCTTTAACGGATTCTAGTCGCGAAAATCTAAATGATAGTTATATCTATATAATGGGAGGAAATATCGATGCAGTATTTGGAGGAGCAGGACTTACAGCAACCTATGGTAACAGGATAATTCAATTAACTGGTGGTAAGATCAATTACAATGTATTTGGTGGAAGTAATGCTTATACTGGTTCTGAGGGAGATGGAACATTAAGAGGCAATCCATTTATTTATGTTGGTGGTAATGTAATGGTAGGAGATCCTGATGTTGTTGCAGCTAATCTTACTTTATATGGTGCAACAGCTGGTAATGTTTTTGGTATTGGAAATGGAAGAAATGGGTATTCGACAATTGGGACAGCTTATAATTCCTTTGTAATAATCGATGAAGATGCTAATGTTTTAAATTCTGTTTACGGTGGTGGAAATTTTGGTGCTACTGGTATAAGTGGTAGTCAAACAACAACTCAAAGTAAAATTAATGTATTAGGAGGAACAATTTCCCAAGATATTTATGGTGGTGGAAATAGAAATGGTTCGGGAAGTACTAGCAAAAAATCTCAAATATATATTAAAATGCTTGATGGAAATGTTTTAGGTAGTATCTATGGCGGAAGTAATTTTAGTGGAACAATACATGGAAGTACTAATTTAGATATTAATGGCGGTATAGTTGCAGGTAGCATCTATGGTGGTGGAAAAGGTGGAGTATCGGGAACAAACTCTGGTACTTTTGTTAGTGAAAATGTTGTTGTTAATATTGGGGATGTTAATTATCCAGCAAGTCCAATTGTAAATAGAGTTTATGGTGGAAGTGCTTTAGGAGTAGTTAATGGAACTGTTGCAAACAGCAATGTAAGTCCTTACACAACAACCGTAAATATGAATAAAGGAACCGTAGAAGGAGCTTTATTTGGTGGTGGCGAAGGAGATCAAAATACAACTCCATATGTTTTGGGAAATGTTACGGTAAATATTAATGGAGGAACAGTTAATAACGCGTTGGGAGCGAACGATGTTAAAGGTACACCTAATGGAACGATAACTGTAAATTTAAATGGTGGAACAGTAAACAATCTTTATGGTGGAGGAAATTATGCACCTATTAATACGGCTACTGTTAATTTAAATGGTGGAGTATCAACTAATGCCTTTGGTGGATGTAATAGATCAGATGCAACGACAACAAATGTTAATTTAAAAGGTTCGACAATTGATAAAATATATGGGGGGTCTAATGAAAGTGGAACAGTTAATGCTTCTAATATTATAACTACAAGTGGAAAAGCTAATCAGATTTATGGCGGTAATAACCTAGGTGGTACAACTTTGCTTTCCTATGTTACTTTAAATGGTGGAGAAGTTCCTTTAGTTTATGGCGGAGGAAACGAAGCTATATCTGATGAGACTAATGTAGTTATTAATGGTGGTACTAATATAAACACTGTTTATGGTGGTGGAAATCTTGCCAATGTTAGAAAATCTAATGTTGTTATGAACTCTGGAACTGTTGGAGAAATCTATGGTGGAGGAAATCAAGCCGGAATTACGGAAAGCTCAAATATTAGATTGTTGGGTGGAATAGTTAATACAACTTATGGAGGATCTAATCAAAGTGGAACGGTTGTTAGTTCTAATATTGAAACAGTTAATGGTACTTTTACAAATATCTATGGTGGTAACAATTATGGTGGTTTAACTCAGAGCTCAAATCTCTTGATAAATGGAGGATTAATTTCGAATATATTTGGTGGTGGAAATCACGCTAATAGTACAACAAGTAATGTAATATTACAAAAGAATACTGGTACTATTATTAATGTTTATGGCGGAGGAAACGAAGCTTCTGTTACAACTTCTAATGTAATTGTTAGAGGTGGAGTAAAAATTCAAAATTTATTTGGTGGCTCTAATAGAGCAGGAGATGTTACAACTGCTAATGTAAATGTTGAGGTATCAACTAACAAACCAAATATAACTTATATTTATGGTGGAAATAATCAAGGCGGTATAACAAGTAATGCTATTTTAAATATCGATTATGGAAATATAAAGGATATTTATGGCGGTGGAAATAATGCGCCAACTAGCAGAGTAAATTTAAATGTTGGAAATGCCGATGTAAGTGGATCGGTTTTTGGTGGTGGAAATCAGTCGTTTGTTGAAAATAATGTCGATGTAAAAGTTGAAAACACAAGAATAACAAATTCTATTTATGGTGGCGGAAACTTAGGAGAAGTAAGAGGAAATATTATTCTTCATATTACGGATTCTATTATCGGTCATAGTGTTTATGGTGGAGGTAATGGTCAAAGTGCTACGGTATATGGAAATACTACTTTAAATGTCGATGGTGTAACAACAGTAACTAATCATATTTTTGGTGGCGGGAATGCTGCAGTAACGGGAAGAGAAGATTTAAATAATTCTTCAAGTGTTGTAAATATCGCAGGTCTTACTTGTGGTGGAAATGTTTATGGAGGAGCTAATACTTCGGTTTTATATGGAGTTGCTAATGTAAATATTGGAGCTAATACCTTAATTAATAACTTGTTAAAAAGAGGAAATATAAATATCGGAGGGACGGTATTTGGCGGAGGAGAGGCAAATGCTTCTGGATCGGAAGTTTATGACTTTACTTTTATTTCGGTAACGGTAGGAATTAATATAAAAATCGATGCCGAAAGTCATTCCGTATTTAATATTAATGGTTCGATTTTTGGTAGCGGAAATGCATCAAGTACTAGTGGTTATAGCAATATTTTAATAAAAAATTATGGAACAGAAGCAAATTATAAAAAGAATGTTTCAATTCAAAGGGCTCAAAATGTTACTTTAAGTAATTCGGTAATTGAGCTTAATGGTGCAACCGACAGAACTAACGAGTATTCGGATGTGCTTTTTTCAATAAGTAGGGTTGATAGCTTAAAATTAACTAATAATTCGGTTTTATATTTAGAAACAGGAACAAATCTGTTAAAAAAATTTACTAGTTCGGTTATTGTAAATAATCTGGAAACTCCAGAGATAATAACAATAGACGATAATGGAAATGTAACAAGAAACGTTAATAATAAACTTTTTGTCTATGGTGGAAAAAATATTAATATTGCAACTAATGAAAATATAACTGCCTATGGTGAGGTTGTTGGTATGACTTTCTTCGGAATGTATGGTTATGATCGAGATGGTAAGGTTTATACGGCAATTTATAAAACAAATTACAATAATGATAGCATCGTGCCTTCCCAAGATCTTTTATATTTTGATAAAGGTAGTTATGTTTTAGGTCTTCATAAAATTAATCATAATTATGAGGTCGATGGTTTTTATAGTGTCTTTAATGATAAAAATGACCCAGATAGAATTTATGTTGATTTTGTAGAGCCTACTCCTGAGGATTCTAACTACTATATTTGGGCGATAGGTGAACAAGTTGCATCTTTTGATATAACATTAACCGCATCTAAATATTCGACTTTAGGTATTTATGAACTACCATTAATTAATTTTTCCAATCCAAATACTGCTTTTTCAATTTTAAATTTTAATTATGATGGCATTAATAGTGATATTAATTTGGTTGAAAAAGAAAATATTCCAAGAGTAGCCGATAACTCAGCGGATGCTGATAGGATTATGAGTCTTGTAATGGAAAGCAGTGATACAGGATGGGTAACTGACAGTAGAACAACTTTTTTAACAAATGAAGAAAGAATAAGTGGAAGTATTAACTATAAAAAAGAAAATTCAAGCGGGGTTCCAACTTTATTATTTTATTTATATCACTCCAAAAACTTACAAACATCTGGTGAAATGGGAACAGGAGTTATTTCGTTAGTTGCTATTATTCCAATTGATGATTTAAATAATGAGGTTAAAAGAATTAATATAAATGTAACTTTAAATAGAGCATTATATCAAAGTAATGAGTATGAGGGTACAATTTCTTCTGGTAAAAAATATGAGATGTTTCCAACAAGCCTTGTAAATATTACCTCAACTAGTAGTTTTTCAACTTATTATTCTTTATATGCAGAAGCAGATACAACTATTTATAAACCAGGGTATCATCGTGTGTTATCTTCAACATATAATTTACCAGAAAACACAAAAATTACGATGATCGACCTTCGAGAGGGTTCACTTCCAGAATACTATTACTATGTTGTAACCGCCCAAGATTATATTGATAAAGGAGTTGAAATAGCTGATCATGGAGATGCTGCCTATAAATTATCTAAATTTATAAAAATGGGAAGCACTACGCAAACAAATAATTATGATGATGCGGTGAAAAATCAAATATATTGGAAGAATACTTATGCTGAAGAAGAGTTTATATTTATCTTTGATTTTAAGAATGCCGGAATAAATGAGGATGTTATCAACAAGATGATGATTTTGGAGTTAAGAAGTTCGGATAATCAAATAATAACTTCGGTAATAGGAATTCAGCAACAACAATTAATATATAATATCTATACTAATAAGGATCCGATTTTGGAACTTAACTCTAGTCTTTTAAGTAATAATGTTTATCTAGGTGATAATATTTATCTTAATGTAAGAACTAATTTTACTCAAAGTACTGTTGGAGGGAATTTAGTAGTTGATACTAATTATCAAAATTATCGTCCGGGTTTAAAAATTACGATGTTTGATAGTTTGGGAAGAAAGGTAACTGGTCCTAACTTAATGGGAATTGGCTATAAATTAGATGGTAAAACTTATTATCCAAGATTTGATGGAACGGTAAGGATAAATACTGCGGAAAGGGTTGCTAATGTTTCTTCTAATATAACGATAGAAACCGAAGGAAGCAACTTAGCCAGTGGTAATTATAAATTGTTAATTGAATCGTTTTCTTCTTTTGATGGTATTTACTACGGTTTAATTTCCTCAGATCAACAGGAATTAAATTTAGAGATAAAAAGTACGATTTATGGATTAAAAGTAAATATAGTAAAAGATGAATTGATTATTAGTGAAGGGAAAAATTTGTTAGGAAATAAAAATATAAATGTAGCAATTAATTATGAATCAGGACTTGCTAATCCAAACATAAGAGTTGCTTTAGAAAGAAGAGATTATAATACGATTTATTCGAGCGATTACTTTAAGGTAAACTTTAAGGATTTCTTTAGCAACGCTTATCAAAATACTAATGAAGCTAATACATATTTAATAACTAATAGTCTTTCACCAAATATGAGCTTTGTATTTAATTTAAAAGATAATCTACAAACTGGTACATATAAAATAAGAATAATGCTTTATGATAACGATACTTATATAGGTGAAGACAGTAAATATATGATTATAAAAAGATAAAAAGATGTTATAATGAATAGTAGGGTGATAATATGGAAGATAAAAAAATTGAGATATCTTCTTTAACAAATGAGGAGTTAATAAAAGAATTACAAATAGTGGAGGCTTTTATTAAATTTGTTGAAGATGAAATAAAAAAGACAGATATTGGTGATAAAAATGAACAATAAATTAGAAGAATATAAAGAATTATTATCAGTTCTTCCAAGAAATAATATTAAAAATAGTAAGAAATATTATGATAAAGCCCTAGGTATAAAAAATGAAGTTGTTAAATATAAAGAAAAATTAATTGAAGAGATTGCTTTAAGAGTTAGTAAAATAGAGGCGGCCTCTGTCGATGAAGATTACGATGAGAAATTAAAGACATATAAAGAAAATTTAAGGATTGTAAATGACTATAATGATTGTTATGAAAAAAGTTATTTAGATATTATTTTAAAAAATATTAGTAAATATTATGATAAGAATCTATACAAGGTTAACTATGATATTTATTTAGCTAAAAAGACTTTTAAAAATATTGGTATAGATTTATCTAGTGAAGATTTTATTTTTGGAAAAGAAAGTCATGAATATATGAAGGTTTTTTTTGAAGAAAACGATATTAATTCTCCAAGATTAAAGGAAATATTTGATAATTTATATTGGAAGT
This sequence comes from uncultured Clostridium sp., assembly GCA_964388545.1. Lineage (GTDB taxonomy): Bacteria > Bacillota_I > Bacilli_A > RF39 > UBA660 > RUG13868. The sequence continues at coordinate 4,903 of CAYMAV010000001.1, read as the reverse complement.
CTCCTAATTTTATACTTTATATATGCATTAATTTTAAGCATCTATATTATAAAAATATAAAGAAGTTTAGAGATTATTACCAAGCTAAAAAAACCGAACTTTATAATGGTGATTCAAATCAATATATAAAAGATTATTATTCTTTTCAAAAAAAACATAATGAGTATATAAATAATAGTCCGTTTATTATTCAAAATAAATTTATTGATGAGAAATTGGATATAAAAGAATTTTCTAATATAAAGATAGATAATTTAAAAAAGGATTTAATTATTGATGAGTTCTATAAAGATGAAGAAAATTTTATTAATTTAGAATACACATTAAAGGAATATCGTTATTATATTAGATATAAATATATCGTTGAGGAAATGATAAAGATATTTAAGGAAGGCATTGGAAAAAAAGAAATTAAAAATTTATTAAAATCGATTAACAAAAAGGAAAAGAAAATTATTAGTTTTAATTCTAAAGCAACTCATAGAGGATTTTTTAGAAAAGATAACTCTCATAAATATTATATAAAGATTAATGCAATTCTAGATGAGTTAAATTTAGATTATATAAAGTTAGAGGACTTAAGGTTTAAAAAGGTGATAGCAAACAATATCACTGATAGTTCAAGTTATTTGGACCTATTAAAAATTGTTAATGCTTTTAAAAATTCTCTAGTAAATATAATTAAGAAGAGTAATGAAGAAAAGCTTACGAGCGATGAATTAAGCGAAATTGAAGATTTTATTTATTCACCTTATAATACGATAGTTAATAATTTATTAATATTAGAAGAAAAAGATGTTTTAGATGTTATTTTGGATAAATATAAATTGATGAATATTAATTTAAATGAAGATACTTTAAAGGATAATTTAGATGGTTTTATAAAGACAGTAGAGACTATAAATATTTCAAATTACATTAAAAATAACAATATGGAATATGATGATTTATTGTTTTTAGTAGAAGCAAAAAAGATATTAAATAAGAAAGGTTAGAATATGAAAAAGGTAATAGAACTATTTAGAAATGATAAATTTATCTATATTAGTATATTTGTAATTATGCTAATCCTTTTTTATTTTATGCCCTATCAAGGTGATGACTGGGAGTGGGGTGGAGCCTTTGGCTTAGAAAGGCTAGGAGAGTTTTTTAAAGATTTTAACGGACGTTATTTAGGAAATTTATTTATTGTAACAATGAGTAGATCGATGATATTTAGATCTTTTGTTACGACTTCGTATTTGTTTTTGGTTGTATATCTGATTAAAAAGGTTTTTTACTTTAAAAGACCTGTAGAACTTTATTTGGTGATAATTTTATTACTAGCTATGGATTCAACAATTATGTCACAGGCAATTGCTTGGTCTTCTGGTTTTGCTAATTACGTTCCACCAGTAGCAATATTCTTGTTAGTTATATATATTAATAAAGAAATGTTTTCTAACGACAATTACGCTATATCTAACAAAAAGTGCATTCTTATGCTTCTTTTGGGAATTATAGGCGCATTATTTGTAGAACATATGTCAATTTATAATTTATGTCTTTCGATATTTTTAATAGTTTATAATAAATTAAAACAGAAGAAATATATCTTGGCCAATATTTATTATTTTATAGGAGCCTTAGCTGGTACTATTCTAATGTTTTCTAATGGAGGATATTATCGTGTACTACAACATCAAGATGAGTATCGAGAAGTTGTTAAATCAGCGGATTTCTTCTCAAGAATTTTTTATGGATATTTTGGAAAAATTTATAGACCGTATATATTAAATGCTGTTGTTTTAAATGTTATATTGGGAGTAATTGTTTTAATAATAGGTGTAAATTTCTTACAAAAAAATAAGGTAAAAGCTAATGTTAAATTAACTGTTAAAACCCTAATGTTTATAATTGGTAGTTTTAATTTCTATAATATATTTAGGGTTGCTTTTTTAGAAAGTTATTTGTCATCTATTAGTTTTATAAGGATAGTAGAGGGAGTTATTAGTCTTATTTATATAGTATCTATTATTTTAACTTTATTTTTGACAATTAAAGAAGACGCTTTAAAAAGAAAAATATTTTTTCTTATTTTTAGTACTTTTGTAATGGTAGGACCACTTTTCTTTGTATCACCAGTTGGATCAAGGTGTTTCTTTCCTGTATATGTTTTCTTAGTTGGAGCTGTTGTGTTACTATTTAAATATATTCAAGACAATAAATTAATTAAGATAGATAAACCGTATTTTATTAGATCTATTATGATTTTATTGTTTTTAATAATTTTCCTTATTTATAGTTCAATTATAAGTGTTGATCTACAAAGAAAAAGTTATATAAAAAATAATCAAAATGAAGGAAAGCTTTACTTGCCAAAACTGCCTTTTTCTAATTACCATTGGAATGGTAATCCATATGATGAAGGATTTGTTGAGAAATATAAGGATTTCTATGGTATAAGAGAGGAAGTAGAGGTTATATTTTTGGATTATGAAAAATGGGCAAGGGATTTTAAAAGATAGGGGTGTAATATGGAATATGTAATAATTGGCTTATTAGTAGTTCTTGTTGTTTTGGTAATTATTTTAATTGTTAATATGCGAAAAGATAGTGTTAACGAAGCAAATATTATCGAAAGATTATCTAGGTTTGAGGTAAATATTAATAAGGAAATAAAGGAATCTGATTTTAAATTAACTAATAATTTAAACGAAAACTTTATCGGTCTTCAAAAAAGAGTAGATGATAGATTAATTAAAATTGATGAGAGAGTTAATGAAAGGCTTGATGTTAATTTTGAAAAAGCTAATAAAACTTTTAATAATGTTATAGAAAGACTTGCTAAAATTGACGAGGCACAAAAAAAGATTGATTCGCTTGGAGCCGATATTGTATCGCTTCAAAGTATATTAACTGATAAAAAAACGAGAGGAATATTTGGTGAGATTAATTTAAAACATATTTTAAGCAGTGTTTTTGGTGATAATAATCATCGAATATTTCAGTTACAATATACGATGCCAAATGGTTATGTTGTTGACTCTATTTTATTTGCTCCTGAACCTTTAGGGGTTATTGGAATAGATTCAAAATTTCCGTTAGAAAATTATCAAAATATGGTGGATAGAAATAATTCGAAAGACGAAAGAGCAAGATATGAAAAATTATTTAAAACTGATGTAAAAAATCATATTGATGCAATTGCTAGTAAATATATTATTAACGACTTTACAACGGATCAAGCTATATTGTTTTTACCAGCTGAAGCAATTTTTGCTGAAATTAATGCTTATCATCCTGATTTAATTGAATATTCATATAAGAAAAAGGTTTGGATAACTTCTCCAACGACGCTTATGTCAACATTATCCGTTGTGCAGATGATTATTAAAAATATTGAACGTGATAAATATACATCTATTATTCATGAAGAAATAAATAAGTTAGGAATAGAATTTGATAGATATAAAATTAGATGGGATAAATTAGCACGAAGCATTCAAGCTGTAAATAAGGATGTTGCAGAGGTTCAAATTACTAGCGATAAGATAAGCAAAAAGTTTGGAATGATTAGTAAGGTAGAATTAGATAAGGTTCAGGAAATAGAATTTGATGATAATTGATAATCAATTAATTATTTGATAAAATGTATGATAGGAGGTAATAAATATGAATTTATTAAATATATTAGCAGATCAAGCAACTAATGTTGTTAAGGATGAAACAATAATTGTAGTTATAGGATTAGCACTTGTTGCTATTATTGTAATAATGGTTTTATCAAGAAAAGGTATTTTTGAAGATAAAAAAGAAAAGAAAGAGGATAAGGAATATAATATGAAAAAAGAAGTTAAAGCTGCTCCAAAGAGAGCTGCTGCTTCTAAAAAAACAGTTGCTAAAAAGCCTGCTGCAAAAAAAGCTACAAAGAAGTAAGGCATAAAAATGTTGACAAATATGGCATATTTGTTATATAGTATCTTTGTCGACATTTTATGCGGACGTAGTTCAATGGTAGAACTTCAGCCTTCCAAGCTGACTATGTGGGTTCGATTCCCATCGTCCGCTCCATTGAGGAATCTGCTCGGAACAATACCGAGTTTGATATATAAATCTATCGAAAGATAGATTTTTTTGTGTTTATAAATCATCCATCCTAAAAGAAAGGATGGTGAAAATAATGAGACAGTTTAATATCTATAAAACAATGATGAAATATTTAACTTATAAAAACTTATCTTTAAATGCAAAAGGTTTATTAAGTATTGTATTGTTTCAAGATGAGATTGTCGGCACTGAAATAGAAAAACTATGTACCGATGATAAAGAAACTATAAAAGATGCTTTACTAGAATTGAGAATCAATAAATATGTTAAATATGATTCTGAATCTGGAAAACTAATTGCTGCTCCCACTCCATATACAGAATGGGAAAAAGACGATTACGAATTATAAGAAAGGATTTTATTATGTTGAATATAATAACAAAAGAAGTTCCTATTGATGAAGAATTAAAAACAAGAATACAATTTATTTGTGATTTTTGTAATACAATTCCTAAGTTTGTTAATGGTTCGATTCATAAAATAGATAAAACAAATATCAATTATATAGAACCAAATAAAATAATAATCAAAGGAACAACATTTCTTGCTTTTAATCATGGAAGAGATGTTTATGTAGAAAATCTTCAAAAACATATTAATATTAGTGATTTGCAGGAATTCATCAAAAGTCTATAACTATTGACATTATTTTCAAAAGTGATATTATATATAACCAATGAAAGAGGTATGCTCTAAAAATAGAGGTACATCTATGAAATATAAACACAAACAATCAAAAATTTATAATATCGAATTTAATGAGGAGTCAGTAGTATTTAGACTTTACTAGATACTATTGTCTCCTCTTTTTTAG